>CAJUFM010000036.1 GCA_910585745.1 uncultured Eubacterium sp.
TGCAACGAGCCTGATTCCTCGCCCGCTTCGCGGCCTCGTCATCGCGGCAGTCGCCGTATAGAAAAGGACCGCCGGCACAGCACTGTGCAAGCACAGCTGTGCCGGCGGTCCTTTTCTGCACGGCTCGTTGCTTAACGGAAGTATTCGATGCCGCTCTCGAAGATCAGCTGGTTCTGCTCTCCGAATATATTTACAGCCACTCCGTCGCCCCTTCGCTCGGAGTGTGCCATTTTTCCAAGTACCCGTCCATCCGGGCTGGTGATTCCCTCGATGGCGTAATAAGAACCGTTGGGGTTGAAGTCCTCGTCCATGGTCGGATTGCCGTCTACATCCACGTACTGGGTCGCTACCTGGCCATTGGCAAAGAGTTTGTCGATCCACTCCTTATTTGCCACAAAACGGCCTTCTCCGTGGGACGCCGGTACAGAGTACACACCGCCCAGCTCCGCCTTCTGAAGCCATGGAGATTTATTGGTCACTACTTTCAGATAAACGGATTTGCTTATATGTCTGCCAATGCTGTTGGTAGTCAATGTCGGGGAGTCCTCTTTCTGGGTGTGGATCTCACCGAAAGGCACAAGACCTAACTTGATCAATGCCTGGAATCCGTTACAGATACCGAGGACAAGTCCATCTCTCTCCTGCAGCAGACGGTGTACCGCTTCCTTTATCCTCTCGTTGCGGAATACGGAAGTGATGAATTTGGCAGAACCATCTGGTTCATCACCGGCGCTGAAACCGCCGGAGAACATAAGGATCTGGGACTGGCTAATCGCCCGCTCAAAGGCATCCACACTGTCCTTGATATTCTGCTCTGTCATATTTTTAAATACGATGCTCTCGGTGTCTGCTCCCGCCCGCTCAAAGGCGCGGATCGTATCATACTCGCAGTTTGTTCCCGGAAATACCGGTACAAATACCTTTGGCTTTGCCACCTTATGGCGGCAGACATAAATGTCTTTTGTATCGAATAATCCAGTGTTAATCTTCACATCCTCTACACCAGAACGGGTTGGGAATACCTTTTCCAGAGTACCAGTCCATGCGTCAATGGCAGCTTCCATGGACACACTCTCAGAGCCATAGGTAAATGCCGGCTGGGATACCACTTCACCGATCTGTACAAAATCTACGCCTAGAGTTTGTACTTTTTTAAGATCGTCTGCAGAGATCTCCACAAGGATATCACCATATGCAGGCTTGAAATAATCCTCAATCGCTATGGAAGCCTCAAACTGAACACCCAGCTTATTTCCAAATGCCATCTTGGCTGCCGCCTCAGCAGTGCCTTTTCCAGTCAGGGCATAAGCGGATCTCACCACACCCTGGCGGATGAGTCCGGTCACTTTTCCGTAGAGTTCCATAATATATTCATAATCCGGAAGGTCAAAGCAGTCCTTGCGGATCGGGAATTTCACAAGTACATTTCCTGCCGCCTTTAATTCCGGCGTCACCACATCGGAGATTTTTGCCACATCTACTGCAAAGGAACAAAGTGTCGGGGGAACATCGATATCGTTAAAAGTTCCCGACATGCTGTCCTTACCGCCGATGGACGGAAGTCCCAGCTTCATCTGGGCGTCATAAGCACCGAGAAGCGCCGCCATGGGCTCACCCCAGCGCCTGCTGTCCTCTGTCATGCGCTTGAAGTACTCCTGGAACGTGAAACGGATCTTTGTAAGATCACCGCCAGCCGCTACGATCTTTGCCACAGAAGTAAGCACAGCATACTCTGCTCCGTGGTAAGGACTCCAGCTCATCAGATAAGGATCCATTCCATAGCTCATCATGGTCACCGTATCACATGCACCATCGGGCACAGGCAGTTTGGCGATCATCGTCTGGGTAGGCGTCAGCTGGTATTTACCACCATAAGGCATGTCTACCGTGCAGGCTCCGATGGAGCTGTCAAACATCTCCACCAGTCCCTTTTTGGAACATACATTTAAGTCTTTCAGATTTTCTGTAAATGTCTCTGAAAAGCTGTTGGAAACATTCACTTTATCAAGATAACTGTCTGCTTTCTTCGGAGTCTCTACTGTCACATCCGTCTCCTGATGCGCTCCGTTGGTATCCAGAAAGGCTCTGGAAATGTTTACGATCTCTTTGCCTCTCCATTTCAGCACCAGCCTCGGTTCTTTCGTCACCACTGCCACCGGTACCGCCTCAAGGTTCTCTTCCTCCGCGAAGGCAAGCATTTTATCTACATCCTTGGGATCTACCACGATCGCCATACGTTCCTGGGACTCAGAGATCGCAAGCTCTGTACCGTCAAGACCCGCATATTTTTTCGGCACCTTGTCCAGATCCACCGTCAGACCATCCGCCAGCTCTCCGATGGCTACCGATACGCCGCCGGCGCCAAAATCATTACATTTTTTAATCAGGCGGCTGACTTCTTCGCGGCGGAACAGTCTCTGGATCTTACGTTCTGTCGGCGCATTTCCTTTCTGTACCTCTGCGCCGCAGGTATCAATGGACTCAGTATTGTGTGCCTTGGAAGAACCTGTAGCTCCACCACAGCCATCCCGTCCGGTACGTCCGCCCAGCAGTATAATGATATCCTCTGGATCAGAATTTTCCCGGATCACATTTTTTCTTGGGGCGGCGCCCATAACCGCACCGATCTCAAGACGTTTTGCCACATAATTAGGATGATAGATCTCATCCACAAGACCTGTGGCAAGCCCGATCTGATTGCCGTAAGAGCTGTAACCGCTGGCTGCCCCTGTCACGATCTTACGCTGTGCCAGCTTCCCTTCCATCGTCTCCTTCAGGGACTTGGTAGGATCTGCTGCCCCTGTCACACGCATCGCCTGATACACATATCCGCGTCCTGACAGCGGATCGCGGATCGCTCCTCCGAGACAGGTAGCCGCACCACCGAAGGGCTCGATCTCCGTCGGATGATTGTGGGTCTCATTTTTGAAAAATACGAGCCATTCCTCTTCCACCGGTCCTCTTCCGTCCCCGTGATCGATCTCCACAGGAACCACGATGGAACAGGCATTGATCTCATCGGAAACTTCCATATCATCCAATTTTCCATCCGCCCGCAGCTTCTTCATCGCCATAAGGGCAATATCCATCAGGGACACAAATTTATCTTCTCTTCCCTCATAGATTTTATCATGATCCTTTTTATACATTTCATAGGCAGCCTGTATTGGCTCCCTGTAATCGCCATCTTCAAATCTAATATTTTTTAATTCTGTCAAAAAAGTAGTATGGCGGCAATGATCCGACCAATAAGTATCCAGCACCCGGATCTCTGTCATGCTTGGATCCCTTTTTTCCTCATTTTTAAAATAATTCTGTATATGAAGGAAGTCCTTAAAGGTCATGGCAAGCCCAAGAGAATCATAAAGAGTTTTCAACTCCGGCTCTGGCATGGCTTGAAAACCATCAAATACTGCCACATCCGAAGGTTCATCAAAAACAGCTACCAGCGTATCCGGCACTGTCTCGTCCGTCTCTCTGGAATCCACTGGATTAATGCAGTACTCTTTTATGCGGACAAAATCTTCATCGCTGATCCCGCCGCTCAGAATGTAGGTTGTGGCAGAGCGGATCACCGGCTCTTCGCTTTCCTTCAGGAGCTTCACACACTGTTCTGCAGAATCTGCTCTCTGGTCAAACTGCCCTGGAAGATATTCCACGGAAAACACCCGGTCTCCCTCTTTTTTTTCAAAACCTTCCTCATAGACATAATCTACCGGCGGCTCTGAAAATACAGTGGCAAGTGCCTTCTTGTAAGTACTCTCGCCGATCCCTTCCACATCATAGCGATTTAGAACCCGTACCTGCTCCAGATCTTTAATGCCAAGATATTCCCTGATCTCTTTTTTCAGATCTTTTGCTGCAACTGCGTAGTCTTCCTTCTTTTCCACGTAAATCCGCTTAACCTCTGCCATGGCTTTTCTCTCCTATCTCGTCTGTTGATACTATATAAGATGCTGGGGGCAAAAGGCTTTTGACCCCTATGATACCTGCGGACTGCTTCATTGCCCTGCAATTCTCACAATCCTAGTGTTCATTACTGTACTGCTGTGTAGGAACCGAGTTTCACACGTCCCTTCCAATAGCTCTGAACTTCTGTTTTATATCTAGTTTTAATCTCATCATATTTGGCATTAAACTGCTTGGTCTCCTCGGCACTCACAACGGAATCACATTCTTTGTCATAGGCAGCACTATCATCGTTATTCACCATTTTTACAAGATAGTATCCGTCTTCTCCCTCAATAACGTCTGAGATCTGATCATTGTTCATCTTGATCAGACGTTTTCTCAGTTTCTTTGTCAGGAAGGAAGAACTGTCCATATCCTTTTCCAGAAGCTCCTGGGTCTGAACTGCCTGAATTCCCGTCGTATCCTTTTCTTCTACAAGCTTTGTAAAGTCCTCAGCAGTCTTCGCCTTTTCCTGAAGAGCTTTCATATTGTTCAGATTGGTCTGTTTCTGTTCTGCAGTCACATCCACTTCTTCATCCCCGGATCCTGTTTTATTGCTTACTTTATAGTACTGCATCGTATACTGGCGGAAATCTTCCTTTTTCACAGTAGCTTTCAGAGCTTCTCTGTCAAGGCCGCTCTCTGAAATGATAACCTGTCTGTATTTTTGAACCAGTGTGTTTTTCGCAAATACTTCTTTCAGGGTCTCTTCATCCAGTCCCGGAAGGTTTTTCTGACCATCTGTCATGGATTCCATCGCCTTTTTCACACTTTCATCTGCCGCTTTCTTTTCCTCGTCTGTCAGGGTATATCCTAATTTCTCTGCCTCCATATAGAGGATCTCTTTCTGTTTGAGACCATCCATCACCTGCTTTTTGGCAGCAGAAGCGCCATTTCTTCCGTCCTCGTCTGCATTTTCCATCTCCCAATAGGTTGTACCATACATCTGCTGATACAGGGAAGCATAAGAATTAAACTGTGTCTCAAGAGTATAAATATCATAAACCGCTTCTTTCATATAAACCGTATTGGTCTTTTCTCCACTTTCATCGCTCCGCGTCACTTTCAGCACCGCTCGCGGTCTCAGCTGCATATAAAATACACCGGCACAAAGAATAATGATCGCTGCAATTCCAAGTGTCAGTAAAATTTTGTTTTTTGAAGCAATGACTACACTTCCTGAACCTTTGCTTTGCTTCTCTGATCCAATCCCACCGTTTTTTGCCAATTTCTTTGAGTTATTCATCACTTTCCTCCAAAACTATATATTTGTAAACATACATCATATATTTTACCATATTTTTTGAAGTTGTAAAGATATTTCCGTTTAAAACAAAAAAAAGATATGATCAACTCATATCTTTTTCATGACAATGCAGGAGATGGGACTTGAACCCACACGATATTGCTACCACAGGCACCTGAAGCCTGCGCGTCTGCCAATTCCGCCACTCCTGCGTGCTTATTTAAATTATCATATTTTTTTTCAAATGTCAATAAAAAATTGATAGAAATTTAAATAATTTTATAGTATACTAGATTTAAAGTGTTTAAATACTATTAATATATGCGTGAATTCGCAGGAACGGAGATTGTTATGGGTATTAGTGTTGGTATGCTTATTTTTGGTCTTTTTGACGGAGGTCTGACCTTTGCCATTGTATTCTGTCTTTTGAAAGCCAGGTTCAAAGGGAAAAAAATAGGAAGAATCTTGGGAACGGTTTTAGGGATAATTTTATTTTCTGTTTATATCGCCCTGTTTGTCTATTTTAACACTCCCGGAACAAATGTAAATCCAGACTTTCGGACTTTCATCTACTTGGCTCCGATCGTCCTGGCTGTGCTGTTATGTACTCTGGTTTTCCTGTCCCAGCCTCCGAAGGAACAGAACACTGTGGAGGCTCCAGAGGATGAGCTCATCGCAGATACTGCTGAGACAGAAGAAATACTTTAATTGTCAAACAACAGGGAACATGGTATAATAGACGTTAAAGGGAATATAAACGTCAATGATTTTTGTAAGGAGGTATCGAATATGCTGGATAAACTAGAAAACGTAATTAAAATTCCATCCAGGATCAACAATAAACTCATTCTTAAGGTGGTACCAGGGCATTTTGCCACAAACCATTCACATATCAATTATTACCTGGATATGACACGTCTGAAGGTGGGACAGAGAGAAGCCTATCAGGCAGCTTCTACCATGGCAAAAGAATATCAGTACAGCACGCCTATTGATACGATTATCTGTATGGATGGCTGCTACATGATCGGCGCCTTTCTTGCCAGCAAACTCACAGAGGCTGGTGTGATCTCCATGAATATGCACCAGAGTATCTATGTCATCGAGCCAGAGTTTAACCCCAGCGGACAGATGATCTTCCGGGACAACATTCAGCCGATGGTGAATGGAAAAAATGTCCTTCTCCTTCTCGCCTCTGCCACCACCGGAAAGACCATTGCCCAAAGTTTGGAGTGTATCGAATATTATGGAGGGATCATACAAGGTATCTCGGCAATCTTCAGCGCCACTGACCAGATCGAAGGACATATGGTTAAATCGATCTTCCACACGGATGATCTGCCCGACTACCAGTCATTTTCCCAGCATCATTGTCCTTTCTGTGAAGCAGGACATAAAATCGATGCCATTGTGAACAGCTATGGTTATTCCAAATTCTAAGAGTACGTTAAACGGCGCCAGTCTGATATCTGTTTCAAACTGGCGCCGATGAATTATAATAAAAAGATACCTATGCTTTTCCGCATACAGGACATTCAGGATTTTTTTTCGTGAATCTGACCTGACGGAATTCCATCGTCAAAGCCTCTACCGTGAGCATCCTGCCAGTAAGCAGCTCCCCAATCCCCAACAGAAACTTTACCGCCTCCATACTCTGCAGTGTACCGATAATACCTGCCATACAGCCGATCACCCCAACCTCCCGGCAAGTGGGAATCAAACCATCCTCCGGAGGCTGCTCAAAGATACAGCGGTAACAGGGTCCCTCTCCAGGAACATAAGTCATAACCTGTCCTCCAAATTCCTGAATACCTCCGTAGGAAAATGGTTTTTTCAGAGCAACACAGGTATCATTGATCAGAAACTTGGCTTCAAAATTATCTGTGGCGTCAAGAATAAAATCATAATTGTCAAATATCTCTTTTGCGTTGTCTTCCTGCAGCCGTTCCCGCAGAGCTGATACCTGAACATCCGGATTTAACTTCTCGATCCGCTTTTTTGCTGATAATACTTTGGGGATCCCAATGGATCCAGAAGAATGTATGACCTGTCTTTGAAGATTTGTCAGATCCACATCATCATCATCCAGGATACCGATATGTCCGACCCCTGCGGATGCCAGATACAGAGCAGCCGGTGAACCAAGTCCACCGGCTCCTACAATAAGTACACGGGAATTGAGAAGTTTTTCCTGCCCCTCTTCCCCTACCTTATTCAGCAATATCTGTCTGGAATACCGCTCACTCTGTGTTTTATTCATCTTCTCACCTTATAGCCACAGATTATTTTGCCAGGATCTCATCTGCCAGTTTTTCCATGTCCGTTATCGTGGAATCTTTCATTGTAGATTTGATGGTAACCACCTGGTCACAGATCGTGATCTCTTTCATTCCTTCAAAAACGGCCCGCATCTGTTTTCCAGCCATCGGTGCCCAGGAACCATTTTCCATAATACCCACCACACGTTTTTGGAAATTCTTGCTTTTGAGATGGCTCAGGAAGTCCTCCATGACCGGGAATAAACCACCATCGTATGTAGCTGCTGCAACTATGATCTTATCATACCTGAAAGCATCCTCTATGATCTCTGCCATATCTTCTCTGGAAAGATCACTGACAATCACTTTTTCAGCACCTTTCTGCTCCAGGATCGTACCGAGTTTTTTCGCCGCCTCCGCTGTATTTCCATGAATGGAAGCATAGGCTACCAGAACACCTTTATCCTCTGGCTCGTAGCTGCTCCATGTATTATATTTATCGATATAATAACCCAGATCTTCTTTGAGGATCGGCCCATGCAGCGGACAGATCATGGCGATGTCCAACGTTGCCGCCTTTTTAAGCAGTGCCTGAACCTGAGCGCCATATTTACCTACGATATTAAAATAATAGCGTCTTGCCTCACATGCCCAGTCCTCGTTTTCAGTCAGGGAAAGAGCACCAAACTTGCCAAATCCGTCAGCTGAAAACAAAATTTTCTCAGACTGCTCATAAGTCACCATAACTTCCGGCCAGTGCACCATTGGTGCCATAAAGAACTGAAGGGTATGGGTTCCGATCGAGATCGTATCCCCTTCTTTTACCACTACACTGCGGTCTGTCAGATCCATTTCAAAGAACTGTGGCATCATGGAAAATGTCTTCGCATTTCCGATGATCTTCATATCGGGATATTTTTCTGCCGCCTTCTGGATATTTGCAGCATGATCTGGTTCAAGATGGGATACTACCAGATAAGATGGTTTTTTATCGCCAAGTGCTTTTTCTACATTGGCAAACCATTCCTCTGTGGCACGTTTGTCTACTGTATCCATGATCGTTATCTCGTCGTCGAGGATCACATAGGAGTTATAAGAAACTCCTTCCGGTATCACATACTGGCTCTCAAATAGATCAAGTGTCGTATCATCTGCTCCTACATAAATTATTGAATCTGTCACTGTTGTATTCACTATATCCTTCCTTTCTTTTATCAGCTCAATACGCTGGTTTTTAGTGATTCAGACCGGACGTATCCGGCTTTAACTTATTATAATCAAACACAAGAGGCTGGTCTGTCAGACTCTCATGATGCTTGTCCTTTTCTGACAGGATGATCTGCATATCCTCGCTTATGGGCCAGTCAACGCCGATCTGGGGATCGTCATAGCGGATCCCGCCCTCATCTTCTGGATGATAGAAATCTGTACATTTATAAGAAAAAACTGCTTTTTCCGACAATACAAGATAGCCGTGGGCGAATCCCTTAGATACATAAAACTGCTTTTTATTTTCATCTGAAAGAACAACCCCAAACCATTTACCAAATGTCGGAGAACCCTTGCGGATATCCACAGCCACATCAAAGACTTCTCCCGACAGCACCCTGACCAGCTTTCCCTGGGGGAAATTCTTCTGGAAATGAAGCCCTCGCAGCACGCCTCTTTTGGACATGGACTCATTATCCTGGACGAATTCCATGGTAAGCCCCTTCGCCTCAAATTCTTTTTTGTTATAGGTCTCTACAAAGTATCCCCGCTCATCGCCAAACACCCTTGGTTCGATAACATATAATCCCTCGATCTCACAAGGTGTCACCTTGATCTCTGCCATATTTTCTTTCTCCTTCTCACTTATGTAACCATCCAAACAATATATAGTATAATATTATTGCTGAAAACTATCAATAGTTATTTACAGAAAAGTTAATTTGAGTTAAAATACATTCAGATGATGCCGTTGAATGCAGCATCAGTTTACATATAAAAGGATTTGATCATATGACAAAAAGCTTAAACATTGGTTTTCTTGGACTGGGCCTTATCGGCGGCTCCATTGCACAGGCGATAAAATCTGCCTTTCCAGACACCAGGATCCAGGTCTATACCCGCAGAAAAAATCCGGATCTGGAACAGGGTGTAAAAGATGGTATTCTTTCAGGGCTTGTATACGATATTAATTCTGAATTTTCTTCCTGTGATATCATTTTTCTCTGTGCGCCGGTTCTCAAAAACATCGAGTTTCTGCACCATTTGAAACCACTCATTCATGAAAACTGCATCCTTACCGATGTTGGCAGTGTAAAGGGAAATATTCATAAAGCAGCAAGAGACCTTGGACTGGAACATAATTTTATTGGTGGGCACCCTATGGCGGGATCTGAGAAAACAGGATATGCCAATTCCTCTGCAGAACTATTAAAAAATTCCTATTATCTCCTGACTCCCACCCCACACACATCGGAGGCTAATCTGCAGCTTCTATTATCTCTGCTGAAATGTACCGGTTCCAAATGCGTTATTGTGGATCCAGAAAAGCACGACGATATCACAGCTGCCATCAGCCACGTCCCCCATATCGTCGCTGCCACACTGGTCAATATGGTAAGGGAAAATGACACCCCGGAGAGTTTCATGAAAGCCTTTGCCGCTGGCGGCTTTAAAGATATCACCAGAATTGCTTCCTCTTCTCCTGAAATGTGGGAAAATATCTGTCTGTCCAACAAAGACAGCATCGACCACTTTCTGGAACTGTATATAAACAGCCTGGAACATTTCCGCTGCCTGCTCCGTGAGGAAAAAACAGAAGATCTCCGGAACACCTTCCTCGAAGCCGGCTCATACCGGAATTCGATTCCAGATACTATTTCAGACCTTATTTTAGTTAATAGTTCAAACAAAAAGTCCGGTGCAGAGTAACTCTACACCGGTTTTTTCATACAAATATTCTGTTTTTCATATGTATCAGGCATAAACAACTTGCCAATAAGTTCGTCAGAACTTATTTTAAGTGCGTCAGAACTTATTTTCTCAAATCAGGGCCATCTGCTCTTCCCAATATTTTTTATCCGCTTCCGAGATCCGTCTCAAAATACGGCATGGATTTCCTGCCGCCACGACACCATCCGGGATATCTGAAGTTACAACAGAGCCGGATCCGATCACGACATTATTTCCAATATGCACACCCGGATTGATGGTAACATTTCCTCCGATCCATACATCATCACCGATGGTAACTTCCTTGGCATATTCCAGCTGCTGGTTTCTCACTGGGGCATAAATCGGATGACATGCCGTATATATATTTACCTTCGGTCCAAAAAATACATGATCCCCGATCTTAATATTGGCACAGTCCAGCATGATACAGTCAAAGTTTGCATAAAATTCGTCCCCTACTGTAATATTGGAACCATAATCGCAGCGGAAAGGCGGTTCAATGTACGGTGTCTTCCCAACCTTTTTAAACAACCGGGTTAGAAGTTCCGTCCGCTTTGATATTTCTGCGTTTGTTGTCTGATTATAGACTGTTGTTATTTTTCTTGCTTCTGCTGCTTCAGCCCGGAGCGCAGCATCACATATATACAACTTCCCAGAGAGCATTTTTTCCTTTTCACTGCTGGAAGAAGAAATGCCTGTCCCCGGTGTCTCTACCGTTCCTGCCGCTTCCTGCCCGGCTTCACCCAAATCATTTCCCAGGACAAAATCAGCATTTAAGCCTCCTGTCTCCTGGACCTTTTCTTTAACCGTCTCCTCCTCGGCAGCTTTCAGAATTGCCTGAACCCGAAGTCTTGCCTCCTCTTCCACATTCTGCTGTAGCATTTCCGTCTCAGCCTGCTGTCTCATTTCCTCTTCGGCACGCCGTCTCACTTCCTCTTCGGCACGCTGTCTTGCTTCCTCTTCGGCACGCCATCTTGCTTCCGCGGCTCTCTCCCGTTCTTCCCGTTCTTTTTCCTCTTTTAGCCTTGCTTCCTCTTCCGCACGCTGTCTCGCTTCCTCTTCCTCCTGCTGTCTGCGTGCCGCCTCTTCTTTTTCCTTTGCCTCACGCGCAAGCTCTTCACGGAAAACCCACAGCACCTTATCCTTCATAGCCTGCGCTACTTTGGCATGCTCTTCTGGCATCAGATGCAGACAGTCCACGTCACTTGACATTGCCACCATAGCAAGGTCAATGAATTCTGCACCAATTTCTTTTGCAATCTTCTCAAAACAAGGTGCCAGTTCAAAAGAATAGTCTACCTGTGTCCTTCCGAATTCCAGATGGAGGGGTGAAAATTCTATCTGGTCTCCAAGTAATGCAGGACTCACCAAAATAACTCTGGCGTCGGTTTTCGCCTGAACCCGGTCACATAATTCCCGCATATTTTTTGCCACGATCTCAGGAGTAGCATCAAAATAAACCTTAAGATCGTTGGTTCCAAGCATTATAATAACCAGATCCAGAGGTTCATGATCTTCGAGGCATGTCTCAATATCGTTCATACCATTACAGCCATCTTTATAAGGATCGTCAAAAGCAATCGTACGCCCATTTTTTCCCTCGTTGATAACTTCAAAACTGTCCCCCAGCAAACTGCCTAACACCCCGGGCCAATTGATATCATCCCCATATCTCTGCCCGTCTACAGGAGAATACCCATATGTATTAGAATCTCCAAAACATAATATCCTTCTCATAAACCATACCTACCTTTGTAATATAGTAAAATCCCCAACATCAAATTATTATAAGTATATCACATTTTGATGAAAACTGCCAGCAAAGAATACACTTTTTTTGACAATTTTCATTCATGTCGGCAGCCTGGGACAGGCATATTTACAAAATAATGGTTATTGCTGTTGAAGCTCATCCAACGTCTTGTCAAATGAGGGCAGGAAATCCCTCATAAAAATGTCTACCTCATCCATTTTCATCTCTTTAAGGGTCTTCTCAATAGTCTGACAGGCTGTGGAAAATTCCCGATTTCCCGCCTTTTTTTCTTCCACACATTTTATGAGAGCAGAAAGCTTATCTGCTGCTTTCACAATGCGCCACAGCTCCTCATCTCCTTCCTGGGGGAAGAATATTTCTTCGTAATAATCCCGCATGTAATCTGGCAGCAGGGAAAGAAGTTTTCGATTCGCTTTTTCCTCTACTTTTTTATAGGCATCAAGAATATCTTTGTCATGGTATTTTACCGGTGTCGGCATATCTCCGGTGATGATCTCATTGGCATCATGGTACAGTCCTATAAGTACCAGCTTATCAAGATCTACCTTCCTGCCGCAGCACTCCCTGGATATAATCCCCAGTCCATGGGCCAGCATAGCCACCTCCATCGAATGTTCACTGATATTCTCTCTGTCTGAATTGCGCATCAAAGCCCAGCGCTCTATATATTTCATCCGCGCCATCATAGCAAAAAATGAGTACTCCTTCATCCCGACCTCCTAAATATATAAGTATGAGGTTCCATTCTGGGAACCTTTGCCTTCTATCTCCCCAAAACATCTTACATACATCCTTAGCAATCCCCCAGCAGCCTTTGAATATATTTACCAGTATAAGAAGCCGGATTGGCAGCAATCTTTTCCGGCGTTCCTGAAGCAATCACTGTACCTCCCTTCTCTCCCCCTTCCGGACCGATGTCAATGATATAGTCTGCCGTTTTGATCACATCCAGATTGTGTTCGATCACTACCACAGAATTCCCCCCCTCAGCCAGGCGGTGGAGGATCTCGATCAGCTTATGGACATCGGCAAAGTGAAGTCCGGTTGTAGGTTCATCCAATATATAGATGGTTTTCCCTGTGCTTCGTTTGCTTAGTTCTGTGGCAAGTTTGATCCTCTGTGCCTCTCCACCGGATAAGGTGGTAGAGGGCTGTCCCAGTTTGACATATGACAACCCCACATCATACATCGTCTGGATCTTCCGGTGTATCGTCGGCACATTTTTAAAGAAATCCAATGCCTCTTCTACTGTCATATTCAATACATCGAATATGCTCTTTCCCTTGTATTTTACATCCAGTGTCTCCCGGTTGTAGCGCTTTCCTCCACACACCTCACAGGGCACATAGACATCGGGAAGAAAATTCATCTCGATCTTAATGATCCCATCACCACGGCATGCCTCACAGCGTCCTCCTTTGACATTAAAACTAAATCTGCCTTTTTTATATCCCCTGGCTTTGGCATCGGAAGTAGAGGCAAAAAGATCACGTATCATATCAAACACGCCGGTATAAGTAGCAGGGTTAGACCTGGGCGTCCTGCCGATGGGAGACTGGTCTATATTGATCACTTTATCCAGCAGCTCCATCCCCTGAATTTCTTTATGCTTCCCCGGTATGCAGCGGGCCCGGTTCAGTGTCCTGGCAAGAGATTTGTACAGGATTTCATTTACAAGGGAGCTCTTGCCGGAACCAGATACACCAGTCACGCATGTAAATACCCCCAAAGGAAACTCAACACTGATATTTTTTAAATTGTTCTCCCTGGCTCCTGTTACTTTTAAATACCCTGACGGAGTTCTCCGTTTCTCCGGCACCGGTATGATGATCCTGCCACTCAGATATGCACCGGTGATGGATTGCTCCGATTTCATAATGTCCCGTGCCGTCCCGGCAGCCACCACTTCTCCGCCATGATCGCCAGCACCTGGTCCGATATCCACTACATAATCCGCCGCCAGCATCGTATCCTCATCATGCTCTACCACGATCAGCGTATTTCCCAGGTCCTTGAGGTTTTTTAAAGTCCGGATCAGTTTATCATTATCCCTCTGGTGCAGGCCGATACTCGGCTCGTCCAGAATATAGGCAACTCCCACCAGTCCGGAACCAATCTGGGTCGCAAGCCGGATTCTCTGAGCCTCCCCGCCAGACAGCGTACTGGTGGCGCGGGAAAGGCATAGATAATCCAGCCCCACATCCACTAAAAAGCCCAGACGGGACTTAATCTCTTTCAGGATCAGCCGCCCAATCTGCATCTGCATATCGGTCAAATGAAGCTCGTCCGCAAAACACTTAAGATCCCGAATGGAATATTCACACAGCTCTGCAATATTCTTATCTCCCACCGTAACTGCCAGTGATTCTTTCTTTAGCCGCTTTCCACCACATTCACTGCAAGGAGTGATCCTCATAAAAGTTTCATATTCCTGCTTTGTGGAATCCGATCCTGTTTCCCGGTATCTTCGTTCCATATTTTTGATCAGACCTTCAAATTCCACATGATATACTCCTCCGCCCCGCTGCCCCACATAATGAACCTCCACCTTTTTTCCACGGGTTCCATTTAATATGATATCCCTTACTTCTTCTGTGTAATCTTCAAAAGGAGTCGAAAGGTCAAATCCGTATTCTTTTGCAACGGCTTCCATCATACACCTGGTGTAACTTCCTTTATCTGTCACGGACTGCCATCCCAGAACAGCAATCGCCCCCTCCGCAATGCTAAGAGACCAGTCTGGTATCATCAGCTCCGGCGCAAACTCCATTTTGTAACCTATTCCATGACATACATGACAGGCGCCAAAGGGATTATTAAAGGAGAAACTTCTCGGCTCAATCTCGTCGATACTGATTCCACAATCTGGACAGGAAAAACTCTGGCTGAAATTGATCACCTCCGCGCCGATGACATCCACCATCAGCAGACCATTAGACAATTGTAGTACATTTTCTATGGACTCTGACATTCTTTTCTCCACACCCTCCCGCACTACCAGGCGGTCTACCACGATCTCGATGTTATGCTTTTTATTTTTTTCCAGTTTGATATCTTCTGACAGATCATACATATTTCCATCTGCTACCACACGGACATAACCACTTTTTTTTGCTTTTTCAAAAACTTTGACATGCTCTCCCTTACGCCCCCTTACCACGGGTGCCAATAGCTGAATCTTCGTATTTTCCGGAAGTTTCATGATCTCATCCACCATCTGGTCCACGGTCTGTCGTTTAATCTCTTTTCCACATTTGGGGCAGTGGGGAATCCCCACCCTGGCATATAAGAGCCGGAAATAATCGTAAATCTCCGTCACCGTCCCAACAGTGGAGCGGGGATTGCGGTTGGTAGTCTTCTGATCTATGGAGATCGCCGGAGGTAGTCCTGATATACTTTCCACATCTGGTTTCTCCATCTGTCCAAGAAACTGCCTGGCATAAGAGGACAGAGATTCCATGTAACGCCGCTGGCCTTCAGCATATATCGTGTCAAAAGCAAGAGACGATTTGCCGGAACCACTGAGCCCTGTGAGTACCACAAACTCATCTCTGGGAATATCGATGTCAATTCCCTTTAGATTGTGCTCACTGGCTCCTTTGATCTTGATCATTCTTTTCTTTTCCATCACAGTTTCCTCCATACCATATATTAGTCATCTATCTTTTCAAGTATTTTTTTCAACTCAATCATCTGATCCCGCAGGGCAGCAGCCGCTTCAAAGTTCAATTCAGCAGATGCCTGATTCATCCGTTTCATGATCTTCTGAATCTGTTTCTCCAGCTCTTCTTTCGTCATATATTCCGGATCTTTCCCCAGATCTTCCATTCCAGATTCCGCCTTGGTAGAGATCTTGATCAGATCCCTAACCGTTTTTTTGATGGTCTGAGGCGTGATTCCATGTTCTTTGTTATAGGCAGCCTGAATTCCACGTCTTCTCTCGGTCTCACCGATCGCCTTCTTCATGGAATCCGTCTCCTGATCCGCATACATGATCACCCTTCCCTCAGCATTCCTTGCTGCCCGGCCAATGGTCTGTATGAGAGAGGTCTCGGAACGCAGAAATCCTTCTTTGTCTGCATCTAATATTGCTACCAGGGACACCTCTGGGATATCCAGTCCTTCTCGAAGGAGGTTGATCCCCACCAGCACATCAAAGACATCCAGGCGCATATCACGAATGATCTCCGACCTCTCCATAGCATCAATATCGGAATGTAAATATTTTACCCGAACTCCTACTTCTTTATAATAATCTGTAAGATCCTCTGCCATTCTCTTAGTCAGCGTCGTTACCAGAACCTTGCCCCTCATATGCTCCTTATCCTCAGGTTCCTTCGTAACCTTGCGGATCTCAGCCAGAAGATCGTCAACCTGTCCCTTCACCGGCCTTACTACCACTTCCGGATCCAGCAGCCCCGTGGGACGTATGATCTGTTCCGTCCGCAAAAGCTCATGGGTGCTTTCATAATCAGAAGGGGTCGCTGACACAAACATCATTTGATTGATATGGCACTCAAATTCCTCAAAATTCAGGGGGCGGTTGCTCTTTGCAGAAGGCAGACGGAAGCCATAGTCTACCAGGGTGCTCTTTCTGGACTGGTCACCGGCATACATACCCCGGACCTGGGGTATTGTAATATGGGACTCATCCACTATGATCAAAAAATCATCTGGGAAATAATCCAGCAGTGTATGGGGAGTCTCTCCTTCTTTCATCCCTGCCAGGTGCATGGAATAATTTTCTATCCCCGAACAAAAACCAGTCTCCCGCATCATCTCTATATCAAAATGCGTCCGCTCAGAGATTCTCTGGGCCTCAATAAGCTTGTCTTCGCTTTTAAAGAATTTGACCCGGTCCTTTAATTCTTCTTCGATGCCAAGGATCGCCTTCTCCATCTTATCTGGCGCCACCACATAGTGGGATGCTGGAAAAACTACCATATGTTCCAGATTATTCAACGGCGTACCTGTCAATACGTCGATCTCCTGGATCCGGTCCACCTCGTCACCAAAAAATTCTACCCGGATCGCCCGGTCTGTCGCTGACGCCGGAAAAACCTCTACTACATCTCCCCGAACCCGGAAAGTTCCACGGTGAAAGTCCATGTCATTCCTTGTATACTGAATATCCACAAGACGGCGGATCACTTCATCCCGGTCCTTCTCCATCCCCGGCCGCAAAGAAACAGTCATATTCTGGTAATCAATGGGACTTCCCAATCCATAGATACAGGACACGCTGGCTATGATGACGACATCCCTCCGCTCCGTCAGCGCTGCCGTCGCCGAGTGACGCAGCTTATCAATCTCATCATTGATGGAAGAATCCTTCTCAATATAAGTATCCGTTGAAGGCACATAGGCTTCCGGCTGATAATAATCATAATAGGAAATGAAAAATTCCACTGCATTAGAGGGGAAAAATTCCTTAAACTCACTGTAGAGCTGTGCAGCCAGCGTTTTATTGTGCGCTATTACCAAAGTCGGTTTGTTAAGCTGCTGGATGACATTTGCCATCGTAAATGTCTTACCGGATCCGGTGACACCAAGAAGAGTCTGGAACTGGTTGCCCTCCTGAAATCCCCTCACCAGTTCTTCGATTGCCTGGGGCTGGTCGCCTGTAGGCTTGTATGGTGCATGTAATTTGAACTCTGGCATATGAAAATCCTTTCTTTCACTAAGTTATTATGACTACTATGAGTCACCAAATAAGTGTAATCAATTAAATCGACACCCTTTTAAAACAAATTCTTTTTCTCCATAATCTATCTCTGGTACAAAGAAAACCTCATCTGTTGATGATGCCACTATAATGAATAATACTTAAAAATCCTTCAAGAAAGCAATAATGATATACGATCTCTGCTTTTTCATTTTTCATTGCTTTCTTCCTCCATTTCCAACAACATACGGTCAAAATCACTCTGATACAATTGATCTTGTCTCACACGGTACTTTTCAAATTCAGTCAGCGCATGCTGTTCTGCTATTTTTGCCGAAATAGTACCCGCATGTGTCAAAATTTCTTTTTTAGATAACCGTAAAATTCCTTCAAACTGCTCCGCCCAGTCTTCCATTGTCATTGGAATCTGCTCTTCTGCCCGCAATTCCGCAAGATCTAAATAGGTGTTGACAATCCTTGCCATTGCAGATAATTCATCTTCTGTCAGATAATTTTTTGCTACAACTACATCAAATCTCTGAATTTTACCATTCGGTGAATCTTTCCATGTCTGAAGCCCCATATGCTCCTTCTCACTGTCTGCTCTATGGTAAATTACCTCTGCCGCAGTTTCCCCATGAATCGCCCAGTGAAGTTGATTTTGGACTCTTGCAAAAAAACGTCTGGTTGTCTGTGCTTTCGGATCATAATCTATACTTGTGGCATATATATCCGTAACCTTCTGATAAAATCTCCGTTCCGATAACCGAATTTCACGGATCCTTTGTAATTGTTCTTCAAAATAATCTTTTGTTAAAATTGTCCCAAAATTTTTGAGCCGTTCATCATCCATTGCAAAACCTTTAATGGTAAATTCTTCTATAATACCATTTGCCCATTTCCGAAATTGTACTGCCCGTTCTGAATCAACCTTATTTCCTACCGCAATAATTGCTTTCAAATTGTAATGATTCGTATTATAAAATTTGCCATCCGATGCAGTTATTCGAAATTTTCGAATAACTGACGCTTCATCCAATTCACCATCCGCAAATATCTTTTTTAAATGATAATTGATCGTATTCGTTTCCACGTCATACAGCAAACCCATTGTCTTCTGTGAAAGCCAAACATTTTCATCAAAATATATTGCATTTACATCACTTTCACCAGTAGCTGTAATAAATGTCAGGTATTCTGCGGCAGAAGAACGCAAAATGGATATTTCTTTTTTCTTTTTCATCATTTTATCCGCTAATCCTCTCCAGTTAAATTTTAATTTAGTCTTATCGAATCCATTATACGAATCCAAGTCACAAACTCTACCGCATTGGAATTAAACTCACTGTAGAGCTGTGCAGCCAGCGTTTTATTGTGCGCTATTACCAAAGTCGGTTTGTTAAGCTGCTGGATAACATTTGCCATGGTAAATGTCTTACCGGATCCAGTGACGCCAAGAAGCGTCTGGAACTGGTTGCCCTCCTGAAATCCTCTCACCAATTCTTCGATCGCCTGGGGCTGGTCGCCTGTAGGCTGATATTGTGATACTAATTCAAAATGATCCATGTTGTATTCTCCCTGAAATTATCCATTTGATCTGATTCAATGGCGCAAACGATAAAAAACCTGCTGTCAGTCTGATTATAGCACGCCTGTTCTCCTATTGCAATGACTTTTTGAACATTTGTTCGTCTCGCTCGCCGATTTCCATTTACTCCATCTTTTCAAGGCATTTCTTCACTGCTTTTTTCCACCCGCCGAGAAGTTCTGTTTTTGTTTTCTCTTCCATTATTGGCTCAAAACAACTTTCCAAAGACCAGTTCCTGCGGATGTCCTCCCTGTCCCTCCAGAACCCCACAGCAAGCCCCGCCAGGTAAGCAGCCCCCAATGCCGTGGTCTCGATACAGGAGGGCCGGTGAACAGGGACACCGAGAAGATCGGCCTGAAACTGCATAAGGAAATCATTGGCACTGGCTCCCCCATCCGTCCTCAGGGCAATGAGCGGAAGTCCGGAATCCTGTTTCATAACCTGTACCAGATCATAGACCTGGTAAGCCATTGCCTCCACAGCAGCGCGGACAATATGATTCCTGCCAGCGCCTCGTGTCAGGCCAGTAATGATCCCTCTGGCTTCTGCATCCCAGTAAGGTGCACCAAGGCCCGTAAAAGCAGGCACCACATAAACTCCTGCGGTATCATTGACGGCCTGGCAGCACTCCAGCGATTCTGCCGCCGTCCGTATCAGTCTCATTTCGTCCCTCAGCCACTGTATTCCGGCACCCGCCACAAATACACTGCCCTCCAGGGCATACTGTGGTTTCTCCCCAGTACCAGCAGCCAGCGTCGTCAGAAGTCCATTCGGGGAATTTACTGGTGTATCCCCCGTATTCATTAGAAGAAAACAACCTGTCCCATAAGTATTTTTCATCTCGCCCGCCCCGAAACAACATTGCCCAAACAGCGCTGCCTGCTGGTCTCCAGCGATGCCCGCTACTGGAATTCCGCTTCCCGTCAGACTTTTATCGCTGTAACCATATATTTCACTGGAAGGCCGGACTTCCGGCAGCAGGGAAGCCGGTATATGAAAATAATCCAGAATCTCCGGATCCCATTCCAGCTTATGAATATCAAATAACATGGTGCGGGAGGCATTGGTATAATCTGTGACATGGACTTTACCACCAGTAAGCTTCCAGACCAGCCATGTATCCACAGTACCGAACAGGATCTCTCCCCGCTCCGCCTGTTCCCTGACCCCCGGTACATGTTCCAGTATCCAGGCGATCTTGGTTGCTGAAAAATAAGCATCTGGAATCAGGCCCGTACGCTGTCTGATCACAGAATCAAATCCATCGGCTTTGATCTTTTCAATCTGTTCAGAGGTACGTCTGCACTGCCAGACAATGGCATGACTCACCGGTTCCCCGGTATTCCGGTTCCAGAGAATCGTAGTTTCTCTCTGATTGGTGATCCCGATTCCTGCTATGTTTTCTCCGGATACACCAATCTTACTCATCGCCTCGGTCATTACACTGAACTGACTGGACCAGATTTCCATGGCATCGTGTTCCACCCAGCCAGGCCTGGGATAGATCTGCTCAAATTCTTTTTGCGCCATACTGCATATCTGCCCTGAGTGGTCAAACAAAATGCAGCGGGAACTAGTTGTTCCCTGATCTAAGGCTATCATGTACTGTTTCATCCATCTTTTCTCCTTCCACATACTCCAGCTTTTAAGTAAGATAGCATCCCTGCTTTTAATGCCAAGTAGAGATGCTATCCTGTTTTCCTTCAATCCAGCTAAATGGTGCCGTCGATTTATTCCGCTGAAGGATTTTCAATCAATTTTAACGCCATCTGAAGCGGTTCATCCTTTGCAGGATCATAATCTCCTTCTGGCTTTTTATACTCGATGTTGATATCCGGATCCAGTCCTTTTTTGTGTATGCTCTTACCGCCTGGAAGAAAATACTCTGCCGTGGTCAGTTTAATACCGCCACCACAGGATCTCTCCAGAGAAAACACCGTCTGAACGATTCCCTTGCCAAAACTTTTTGTCCCCACCAGCTTAGCAGCTCCCCTCGCCTGCAGTGTCCCGGCAAAAACCTCGGATGCGCTGGCGCTGCGTTCATTGATCAGCACAATGATCGGTTTGTCATAACTGGTCTCATTGGTTGAATGATAAACTTTATTGCCATCCTTCTTGCTCTTTTCTGAAATAAGTTCTCCCTCCGGCAGCAGTTCATCCAGCATTTGAATCGTGGCTTCCAGGGAACCACCCCCATTATCTCTCACATCAATGACCAGACCTTTCACAGACTCATTGCGGGCATTTTCCAGAGCAACCTTGAACTGCCCTGCTGTCTCCTTGTCAAATTCAGTGATTTGAATATACCCCACATCATCAAATTGTTTTGTATGGACAGAAACGATTTTGACCTCTTTGCAAACTACTTTTTTCTCCAGCTGTTCTTTCTGTCCGTCCTCCCCTGTTCTCTCAATCCCTATGGTAATTGTCCGCTCCTTATTGTCCTCGGATTTGATCATGGCGATCACTTCATCCAGGTCCTTTCCCTGGACATCGGTTCCATCCACACTGATAAAGCGGTCTTCTGCTTTTATCCCCGCTTTTGCAGCCGGACCATCTTCCATTACCTGCTGGACAATAAGCGCCTGGTCCTCCTCCCGCTGCCTGAGTGTTACCCCGATCCCAACATAGGAGCCATTAATGCCGCTCATAAGTTCCTTGTACTCCTGTTCTGTGAAATACTGGGAATATTTATCCCCCAGCGCCTCTACCATTCCTTTCACTCCGCCATCAATCAGTTTTTCATCCTCGATATCCCCCTGATAATAACTGTCAATGCATTTTTCCACCGCTTTGGCTTTATCATACATCTGCTGGGAAGCAGAACCCGGAGCAAACAGATGTATCCCAAAAAACCTCGCCGTAGAAACCAGGCCAAGAGCAAGGGCAATTCCAAAAACTGCGCCAAAGATGAAACTTTTTTTATTGATTTTCAAAAAATGACCTCCTTCCCCTTCTGAAACGCATACATGAAACTCATTCGCACTTCGTGCTCGTTTCTCCCCTCACTTTCTTTGGGGGTTCATTCGCACTTCGTGCTCGTTTCTCCCCCCTCTCTTTCTTTGGGGGCTCATTCGCACTTCGTGCTCATGAAGGCTGCTCGCCAGATACTTCCAGGCACAGCCCGCTCACATGTCCAGTACTTCGTATCAGAGATACAAGATAGCCCAACCTGGCAAGCAAGCTTGCCTTTTGGCTATCTTGTATCTCTGGGTGCTTCGCACCCTGGACATATAGGCGGGCTGTGCCCGGAGTGCCTGGCTCGCTATTGGCTCACGTAGTTGCGGGGGTTGACGTAAGCTCCATTGACGGATACTCCAAAATGAAGATGTGCTCCGGTGGAGATTCCCGTAGATCCCACATAGGCGATCACATCTCCCTGTTTCACCTGTGCCCCTTCACTCACAGCCAGCTTGGAGGCATGCATATATACGGTATACAAGCTGTTTCCATGATACAGCATGATATAATTACCGGCGCTGGCGCTATATGCCGCAGTCACTACCGTTCCGTCGCCTGCTGCCACGATCGGTGTGCCGGCAGAAACGGCGATATCCATCCCCTGATGATTGGTGCTGGCACCTGCCGTCGGGCTGGTCCTGCTGCCAAATTCTGATGAGACACGACCCGGTACACGCAGCGGCCAGCGAAGCCCGCCATGATTTACTGGATAGGTATCTGCCGCAGGGTCGGCAGCAGCCCCGGCTGTTCCGGTTGTTCCATTCTTTGCCTCTGCTGCCTTTCGGGCCGCCTCCCGTTTTTCTATCTCCTTCTGCTTTTCAAGCAGAAGATTTTCCACTTCACGCTCCGCCTTCGCCACCTTTTCACGAAATGTCTTTGCCTTGGAATCTGTGGCAGTAATGGCCGAATTCAATTTTTCTATCTCTGTTTTTTTACTGGATTTCAGACTCTTCAGGGCAGCTTTTTCCGTCGCTGCCTGATCCTTTAATTCTGCAATCTCTTCTACCTTGGATTCCATCACACCGCGGCGGATCTCTGTACTGTTCTTTGTCTCTACAAATCTGCCGAAAAGATCCTTGTCATATTTGGAAATCTTTTCTATATATTCGGAGCGGTTCAGGAAATCCCCAAGACTTTCGGCGCTAAAGATCATAGCTACATAATCGTCTCCACCGCTCTCATACATATATTTTATTCGCTTTTTCATCGTTTCATACTGTTCTTTTTCAAGATTTTCAGCAATCTCCAGCTGTTCTTCCAGCTTAACAAGCTCTTTCCTGGCCTCCTCAATCTGACCGTCCAGTTTTTTCATCGTCTTTGAGACATTTTCAATCTTTTTATCCACCTTTTTTACATAATTGAGAATGTTCCCCTTATCCTTCTCCAATGAGGCGATATCTTTTTTCAGTTCATTCACCCGTTCCTGGGCTTCCTTTTTCGTTTCCTCTGCTTTCTTGATCTGGGCATCAAAATCTGTAGTCTCCGCCATAACACCCGGTTCCCTGTAGGACAGGCACAGACCAAACACGATCCCAGCTATAAGTATCAACGACAATATTTTTTTCCTGCGCATCCTTTATACCCCTCTCAAATATTTAAATGTTTACGGACCGTAAAGAAACTTCCCAGAAATCCTACCCCTATGCCGATCAGCAGACATACCGGAATCAATATGCGGAAGATCTGTGCCGCCTCCAGAAAAGTCAGCCAGCCAGAGAGCAGGTTAAACTTATTATTAATATAATTGATAATGGAATCATAGCTGACGATCAGTATCGCCAGCGGGATACTGGCACCAATGATGCCGATCACCACACCTTCCACGATAAATGGTGCACGAATAAAAAAATCCGAGGCCCCCATAAGCCGCATAATACCGATTTCTGCCCGCCTCACGGTGATCCCAGTGGATATCGTGGAATTGATCAGAAAAATCGACACTGCCAAAAGGATCAAAATAATGGCAATCGACACATAACTGATCAGTTTATTTGCATTTTCCAGCCCTTTTGCCGTATCGTCGGAACGCTTAACCAGTCTGACGCCTTCAATGGTCTCAATATAAGCCGCCACCTCTTCCTGTGCGGAAATATCTTTGATAAATACCTGCCAGGAAGCTGAATCTTTGAGAGGATTATCGGTCCCAAAACTCTTCACCAGCTCCGGGTTGTCTTTAAAATTCTCTTTTACAAACTGATCCCAGGCTTTCTCAGCAGAGATAAACTCCATATGATCCACTTCATCCCGGGCTTTAATTGCCTCTCCGATGGAATCGATCTGCTCCTGGGAAATCTCCTCCTCAAAAAAAACTGTTACACCCACAGAGGTCTCCACCTCTTTGACCATATGATTAAAATTGCTGACAATGAAATAGAACATTCCAAACAAAAACAGGCAGGCTGCCATCGTACCAATGGATGCCAGCGTAAACATACGGTTTTTTCTCATGCTCTTAATTCCCTGTTTTACGCTGTAAAAAAATACACTAATCCCTCTCATATTCATATCCACCTTTTTTATCATCCCGGATCACATGGCCCTCTTCCAGTGTCACTACCCGTTTCTGCATGATATCCACAACATCATTATTATGTGTCACAACTACAACTGTAGTACCCATTTTATTTACTTCCTGCAGAAGCATCATGATCTCCCAGGCATTCTGTGGATCCAGATTTCCCGTGGGCTCATCGGCAAGAAGTATGGTAGGCTGGTTTACCAGCGCCCTGGCGATCGCCACCCGCTGCTGTTCTCCCCCAGAGAGCTCATGAGGGTAAGCATCGGCTTTCTCTGTCAGTCCGACAATAGTGAGCATAGTGGACACATTCCGGATGATCTCCCGTTTATTCCTCCCAATGATCCTCTGAGCAAAGGCTACATTTTCAAAGACGGTACGATCCTTTAAAAGACGGAAATCCTGAAATACTACACCTATATTCCTGCGGTACAGGGGCACCTGCTTGCGTCTCAGTTTATTTACAAGACGTCCTGCAATATACAATTTCCCGGATGTAGGGTCCAGCTCTTTTAAAAGCAGCTTGATAAATGTAGATTTGCCAGAACCACTCTTCCCCACCACAAAAACAAACTCCCCCTGTTCAATGCGGAGTGAGACATCCTTCAGCGCATCGACACCGGTCTGGTACTGTTTGCTCACGGCATCCAGTGCAATGATCGGTAATGGTTTATTCGTATCCATCCTAAGCCTCCCCGGTTAATAATCTATCGTTTCCAGATAATTCATATATTTTACTACCATAAGAGCAATCTTAAAGGTAATCGCATCATCAAATACCCGAAGATCAAGCCCGGTGCTCTTCTGCAGCTTATCCAGCCGATATACCAGTGTATTCCGGTGTATGTAGAGCTGTCTAGATGTTTCTGAGACATTCAGGTTGTTCTCAAAAAATTTGTTGATGGTACTCAGCGTCTCCTCATCGAACTCATCTGGCGTCTTATCAGAAAATATTTCTTTTATAAACATTTTACACAGAGGCATGGGAAGCTGGTAGATCAGACGGCCGATGCCAAGATTGCTATAGGCAATAACTTTTTTATCACTATAGAAGATCTTCCCTACATCCAGGGCCATCTTTGCCTCTTTATAAGATCTGGAAACCTCTTTCAGATCTTTTACAATGGTACCAAATGCCACATGAACCCTGGACATCGCCTCCGTGTTCAGCATATCTACGATCACTTCTGCTGTTTTCTCCAGATCCCCAATCTTTTCTTTCTGACCGATCTCCTTTACAAGAATGATATTTTTCTCATCTACTGCAGTGATAAAATCTTTGGTATGGGATGCAAACATACTCCGCACCGTTTCCAGCGCGCCGCTGTCCTTCTCCTTATTGGTTTCAATAATAAAAGCAACTCTTCTGGCATTCATTTCTATATGAAGTTTTTTGGCGCGGTTAAAGATATCCACCATGAGCAGATTATCAAGAAGAAGATTTTTAATAAAATTATCCTTATCATATCTTTCCTTGTATGCCACAAGAAGACTCTGAATCTGGAACACCAGGATCTTTCCTATGGTGTAGACCTCCTCCGAATCCCCCTGTATGACCACAACATACTCCAGCTGGGTCTCGTCATAGATCTTAAAAAACTGAAAACCATTCATCGCCTGGCTGTCTGCCGGTGACTGAACAAAATTTTTACCTTCTTCCACAAAACGAGATACTTCATCTGAAGTCGAAGCCAGTACATTTCCCTCTGTATCCATTACGCAAATATCATTTTTTGTAATCCCCTTTATACCATCTACGGTATTCTGCAGTATCTGATTTGATATCATCGCCACACCTCCGAATGCAAGTCTACTCTTGTCGCATTATGAATTATTGTATCATTTTTTACATTAAAAGTAAAGCATCTTTAGACACATGCCAGCATTTCCAAATATGTAAAATTTGTGCTAAATAGATCAACTTTTTCTCCTTGTATATCATTGTGCCAGACAAGTTTATCCTTTATAATATTAACTAATATGATTTACCTATATTCTAATAAAGGAGACGGATAAAAATGATCAAGAACCGAAAATTAAGTACCGTCATAACTGCCGCCATTGCAATCGTATCCGCAATCTGTATTTTATTGCTGTTTCTTTTTGCGAATAACAGTATGACAACCGCTATGAAGACGACTTCCATTGACAACATGAATACCTCTCTGGAAGCCAAGACGAAAATCATTGAACAGTATGTAACCGACTCTGAAAATTTGTTGATCGCCTACAGTAAAGCTCCGGTAGTAGCAGCTCTCCTGAAAAACCCATCCGATAAAGATCTGCAGAAGACGGCCCAGGACTTTACCGTGAAATATTTTGAAGGTCTGGATAACTGGGAGGGAATTTATATCGGCGAGTGGGATACCCACGTTATCGCCCATTCCAATCCGGAAGTTGTAGGGATCACAACCAGGGAAGGAGATGGTCTGAAAGCTTTACAGGATGCCATGACAAAGGCAAATGGGCTTTACAACACAGGAATCATTGTATCTCCCGCATCGAAAAAATTAATTTTATCCATGTATTGTCCGGTTTTTGATTCGGATGGCACAACGATCCTTGGTTATGTGGGGGGAGGCCCTTTTGCAGCAGGTCTGAAAGAGCTGCTTGATTCTCTGACTGTAGAGGGATTAAAGAACGCAAAATATTATATGATCAACACTGAGACTGGTGTCCATATTTTCAACGAGGATGAAGCTCTTATGGCTCAGCCCATAGAAGACAAGATGCTCCTGTCCGTTATTGATGTAATACATAAGGATGCCAAAAAGACGAGCGGAACTCTTGAATATGTCGCCAATGATAAATCTGATTCCATCGCTGCCTACCGTGCTCTGCCGGATCGTGGCTGGGCTGTGGCATTGAGTGACAGCCAGGCAGAGATCTACGCACAGGCCAACCAGAGTATGAGAACGCTTGGTGTGATCTGTATCGCAGCTTTTATCTTGATCGCACTGCTTTCCTGGTTTATGATCCGTTTCAGCATCAAACCATTGAAGGTGATCGAAAATTCTATTGTTGAATTAAAAAATCTTCACCTTACACCGGATGCAAAACTGAAAAAATACACCGACCGGAAAAACGAGATCGGACAGATTGCTTCTGCGATGGATTCCTTGTTTTTTACATTTAGTAAGATTGTAGCAACACTGACCCAGTGCTCGGACTTCTTATCGGATTCAGCAAAGAAGATGACAGAATCTTCCCATGTGCTTCTGGAATGTTCGGAAGATAACTCTGCGACAACAGAGGAACTCCTTGCGGCCACCGATACTACCAATGAAGCAATCAACCGTGTGGGAAATGAAATTTCCCGTATCGCCGATATGGTTCAGCAGATTGAAGAAAAAGTACTGATGGGCAGCCAGAAAAGTGAGAATCTGATGAAGATAGTCAGCGAGATGAAACATAACGCAAACAATTCGCTGCAGTCCACAGAATTCGGTATTGAGGAAAATCAGCAAAATATTGAAGAGGCCATGGTCAAATTACAGTCACTTATGCGGATCAACGATATGGCAACACAGATCCTCGATATCACAAGCCAGACCAATCTTTTGTCACTGAACGCTTCCATTGAAGCAGCCAGGGCAGGAGAAGCAGGAAAAGGTTTTGCCGTTGTGGCAAGTGAGATCGGAAAACTGGCAAACAGTTCTTCCGAAACAGCCACTCAGATCCAGTCGATCTGCGGCGATACTACCTCCAACATAGAACATGTTCAAAGCTGTTTCAACAAGATGATAACGTTCCTTAAATCAGATGTGGCAGAACAGTTCCGGGAATTTGTAGATATTGCAAATGAATACAATTCCTCGATCACAACGATCAAAACCATCATAGAAGAAATTAATGAAGTCTCTACCTTGTTTGTTGAGGCAGTAACAAATATCAAAGATCAGATTGAAACCGTACAGAATGCTTCCGGTGAGAATGCCATCGGAGTTGATGATATTATCGAAAAGATTTCTCGGACCACTTCTGCAACAGAAATATTGTCCAGCGTGGTTAAGAACAATGAAAAAAATGCCTTTTTCATTCACGATATCCTCAATAAGTTTTCATAAAAAAGCTACGGCTGAAAAAATGATCAGCTCAAAAGAATGGCTTCGGCCATTCTTTTGCTCCGCGAATGAGAACTTGTAAAAGAAAGGTGCCCTCGTAAACCAAACTGTGTACGAGGGCACCTTTCTTGGCCGTTAAAAACACCTGTGCCAGCGATCTTTAAGAATCACTGGCACAGGTGTTTTTTCATGATCTACATAGAAAATATTATTCCAGGCTTAGTTTGTAATGGTGTTCTCTGTCTCTTTGTCAAACAGATGAATCTTCTCCGCATCGAGTGCAATCTTAATCGTGTCACCCGGGCGGGCTGTCGTACGAGGATTCACGCGAACAGTAATATCATGGTTTTCAATAGTGAAGTAAAGGAATACTTCTGCACCAAGCATCTCATATACTTTAACAGTAGCCTCAAGAGTAGTCTCCGGTGAATTGCTGATGAACATCTCTTCATCTTTAATATCTTCCGGACGAATACCAAAGATCACATCCTTATTCTCATAGCCTCCTTCGATCAATTTCTTCGCTTTGCTTTCAGGAAGCTTTATAGTGTTAGCACCAAAGGTAAGAAGTACATCGGAACCAGATACATTCACTCTCGCCTTGATGAAGTTCATCTGAGGTGAACCAATGAATCCTGCTACAAACAGGTTATTCGGTCTCATGTAAAGATCCAGTGGACTGTCAACCTGCTGTACTACGCCGTCTTTCATAACGACGATACGTGTACCAAGGGTCAGCGCCTCTGTCTGGTCATGGGTTACGTAGATAATCGTTGTTTCCAGTCTCTGATGAAGCTTGGAGATCTCAATACGCATCTGGACACGAAGCTTTGCATCCAAGTTAGAAAGAGGCTCATCCATAAGGAATACTTTTGGATCACGCACAATCGCACGTCCCATCGCCACA
>CAJUFM010000037.1 GCA_910585745.1 uncultured Eubacterium sp.
AAAGAAACATATTAACCAAGTAGTCTTGATTGACTACACCATTATTATACTAGGAATGATAAATATGAAGAGATTATTGAAGAATGGTAAAAAGGCAGTGGCAGGGCTGGTTCTGACTATGTTGGCGGTATGTATGGTTTCATCTGTAGCTCAAGGAGCTGTCGATCGGTATGGGTCAAGAAAGAAGGATTCAAAGGGATATTACAGTTATACGAAAGTGTCAGCTTACGATGATAGAGGATTTGGATATACATTGAAAGTAGGAGCTAAAATGGCCGGTGGTGAGTGGAGTCATTGGGAGGGCAGTGGAATTGTATCTGTCCGTTCTGTATCGGAAAGTTATTTTGCGGATGCCAAACATAGTTATCGAATCGGTGGTGGAAGCAAAGTAGAGTGGACACAAAACTAATTTGATTTTGGCGCCCTTGGTCCTTAGATTTAGATTAGGAGTTGTCTATGCGAAAAATAAGATTTATGGCCGAGGAATTTTTCCGGAGCTTTCATAAGAGTCTGCTGAAGAATCTGTTGCTGATGGTTATGTTTTCCATCAGTCTTGTAATGACGGTGATCATGGGCTCTTACTACTTTGGTTTAGGGGAGCGTCATCATGAATCGACGCAGCAGGTGGGAGACAGAACCTGGTGTCCCTTGGATCTTATGACGGAAAATGACAGTGAGATTGAGGAAAGTCTGATGACGGCCACGGGCTGCCAGAACATGATGGATTATTATGAAACCCTCAGGTCCTCCAGAGATTGTCCTATTATTTCAGTGGAAGTTCCATGCATTAATATGAAAGAAGAGGATGTAAAACGTTTTTTCGGTGACAAAAGCTATTTGAATTTTCTGCTGGAGACGCGGAGAGAGGCATTTATGGCGGAGTTTGGGGATGAGGGCGTTTGTAGTCTGCTGGATATGAAGGGGGCTCGGATCGATCTGGGCGCATACCGTTACTTTGGTCTGGGAATCCAGGAAGGTGAGGGTTTTACGGAACAGAATCTGAAGCTGGCCCACTGGTCGGATCCTATCCCTATTCTTCTGGGGAGCGATTATAAGGGTATCGTGAAACCGGGAGATGAGTTCAGCCTCTGGTGCTGGGGATATGTTTACCCCTGCAGGGTGGCGGGTATCTTGGAGAAGGGGGCGATGATCCCGGAACACCCGGCTGCTGAAAATACTGATTTCTGCCAGCTGGATTCCCGGATACTTCTGCCCTTTGGGATTCAGGTTTCAGAACCTTTTGAGACAGTAGACGAGATCAAAAAATATGCATATCTTTCCTATCTGAGCCTGCAGTCAGGAATCGCACAGATTCCGGAGGGAAAAGTGAAAGAACAAGTTGCGGTGTTCCGGGATGTGGGAAAAGAGTTTGAACTTCCGCCGGTTCAGGTGATAGGTACCACCATGGGAGTGGATCTTCTGCGGAACGAATCCATTGCCAGCATTAGAATCCTGCTGATCCTTTCTGTTACCCTGTCCTGTTTTACGCTGTATGGTATTTTTATCACCTTTTATGACAAGATACAGTCCAACAACAGGGTATACGGCATATATCTGATGAATGGATGTTCTCTGAGTATGATTCTGGTTCCGCTCCTGCTGGAGATTGCTGTGATCCTTGTTCCCGCAGCTTTTGTCAGCAGACTTGTGTTTGTGAGAGAAAATTCTAATGTATATTATATGCCGGAGGATATTATACGAACGGCATGTGTGATCGCAGGTCTGGTGTTTGTGGTGGGCATAGGAGTCGTTGCGTTTCTGATGCGGGGCGTCGATACGGAGCATCTGATCCGCCAGAAGGATTAAAGGAGGGGAAATGGAGATGGAAAAGATACAGATCAGAGAGGTATGCAAAACCTTTGGTAAAAAAGAAGCCCGCGTCCAGGCTCTTCGGGGTGTTACGCTTTCGATCCAGGAGGGTGAAATGGCTGCTATCATGGGAAAAAGTGGTTCTGGTAAATCCACCCTGCTTAATATCCTTGGTGGGATGATGTCGATGGACAGTGGGGAATATTTGTATGATGGAAATGCAGTCAATTTTAAGAGCCAGCGGGATCTGACAAGATTCCGGCGCAATGAGATTGGATTTGTGGTGCAGTACTTTGCTCTCGTAGAGGATATCAATGTTTATAAAAATGTGGCGCTTCCTCTAAAGTATCAGGGATATTCAGGGAGGAAGATCAAGGAGATGGTGATAGAGGCCCTGAGAGAACTTGGGATTGAGGATAAGGCTAAAGCGTATCCTTCCGAATTGTCGGGAGGGCAGCAGCAGAGAGTGGCGATCGCCCGGGCCATTGTGAAGCAGCCGAAGGTGATCCTGGCAGATGAGCCCACCGGGGCGCTGGATGAGGCCACGGGGGATGAGGTACAAAATATCTTCCGGAAGCTGAATGAAAAGGGAAACACTATCGTTATCGTTACACACGATGAGAAGGTGGCGAAAAATTGCGACAGGGTAATTTATGTGAAAGATGGCAGAGTGTCAGGAACACTTCAGAATGAGAGCACGGGGCGTGACGGAGGAGGGGATGTGTGATGAAGGTTGCGGGAAAGAAGATCCCCAGGGGAAATGTACTTCTATTTTTCAGTTTTACTGCTATCTCTCTCTGCCTTTTACTGATTGTGTCAGCGATCCGTGCCGAGAAGGTGAATCGCTTGAACAAGTACACGATGTATTCGGGTCATCAGAAAGGATTCAGCATAAGCGGCGGAGACGGGGCAGAGCAATGGGAACCTGTGATCTCAGAGCTGGCATCACAGAATGAGCATTTTATTCTTTATGTTCCCATGGAGGATCCGGGAATGATTGTAAAGGGGATCTGTACCCGGGGGGATGACCGGGAGGTACCGATGATCTGGGGGGAGTATTTTGATTTTTCCACGTCGTGGACGGATACACCTAGAGCAGTTCTTGGTAGTCAGTACCAAAAGGATGTTGTGGACCGGGATGGAAAAAGGTATTATAGGTTTCATGAGACTGACTTTGAAGTGATCGGGATCATGGGTACCAAAGATAAGAGCCGGATCAATCAAATGCTGCTGATTGATTTTAAGTCTGCCGTCCGTATCAACGGGTTGGAGACAAACTATCTACTGGACGGCGAAAAAAGTGATTTATTAGAGATTGGTCAGAAGATCCATGACAATATTCCCTTCCCTTCGACGGCAGTGATCACTTTGGAGGAGTCAGAGCCTGTTTCCTTTATAGAGCGTTTTTTGGCGCCGGATGTTATTCTGGATACCATGTATGCCATGATACTGGTTAGTTTTTCATTGAGTACGGTGCTAGTCACACTGATCTGGCTCCGTTTTCGCAGACAGTTGTTTTTCGCGTGGAAACTGTGTGGTTATGAAAGGCGTTCGGAGCGCATGGAAATATCCAGGCAGTTTTACCTGATCGCTGGGGCAGGTTTCGGGACGGGACTGATTCTGATGGCAGGTATTGTCCAGGCTGTGTCGGAAATCCATCTGGCATTCCGTGATATTTTCGGAGCTTTGCTCATAACGGTGGGGCTGGGGACGCTGATCTTGTTTTTTTGTTATTTTCTGGACCGCAGAAAAAACAGGGGATAGAGGATCATATCTCCAGGTCATGTCAGCATTTACTGAAGGAACATTCGCTGAATGCAGGGAAAGAACTACTAAGGTAACACATTTTTAATATCATCAGCTGTTTTTAATAAGTTTAGTTGTAAAATGGCTGTATTTAGTAAAAAAGGGCATTTCTGGACGCAAAAAGGTTTATAATGATTTCCAGAACAAAAGGTGAAAAAAGTTAGGAATTATAGTACATTGTTGTGAGAATCGATCTTTGCTATACTTTTCGCGTAAGGAGTGTTACCATTATGAGAAATAAGATAAGAGACAAAGATGTGGGACTGCGTATTATGAATTTGCGTCTTGACCACGGATATTCCAGAGAACGGCTGGCGGAGATGGCGGGGATCTCTGCCAAGTTTTTATTTGAGATCGAAAGGAGCAAGAAAGGTTTTTCAGCGACAACGCTGGTTCGCCTGTCAAAGGCATTGAATGTCAGCACAGATTACATCATGACAGGGGACGGTAACGAGCGATATGAAGAACGGCTTGCAGCTGCATTGGAACGGTTCGAGCCCGATTTTTTAGAGCAAGTAGAAGATTTATTAGAATTTGCCTATGAGATCGTTCACAAAAAATAAAATATTTTTCTTAAAATACTCTGACAAATTATAAATACAACATATCGGTATGGAATTAAATTGTATTTACTCCTTATAATAGTACAAAAAGGCGAGGTTGTATTTATGAGCAGAATGAGACAATTAAGGGAAGAAAAAGACATAACGCAGGAAGAACTGGCTTTTGTTCTGGATATTTCACAACAGCGGATCAGTAAGATTGAGAGAAATAAAGCGCCGCTAAGTGATGAGCTTATTATTCGATGCGCCAGATATTTTGGAGTGACGGCAGATTATTTTCTGGGAATAAGCGACATTCGTCTTGAGATGGAAGTGGATGAAGCGAAGCCGCTGGGACAGGACGGAACAGGCTTTCGGGAACTTATTTACTATTTTACACGTATGAACCCGAGAGAACAGGAAGTTCTGGTTGCAATTGAAAAGCTGCTTTGTCGTCTGACTGATAAAGAATAGATAATTTGCTACGCTCTGATTATTTATTCTTTTTCTTTATGGAGGAAATGCATGAATGTACTGATTTTAGAAGATAATGAAGTGGCAAGAAATGCCTTGGTTAAGATTGTAAAATCCTGCATGAACCAGATTCAGGTTTTTGCTTTTGATAATCGGGGAGAAGCTTATCTGTGTGCCATGGACAGAAACATCGATCTGTTTCTCGTGGATATCATATTGAATCCAAAGGAGAGAAATGATACCTCGGGAATACGGTTTGCCAATGATCTCAGGGATAATATCCGTTATAAGGCAAAGCCTATTATATTCATAACCACTCTGTCTGGTTTGGAAGGAGCACTTCTCAGGCAGGTGCATTGTTATGATTATATTGAAAAACCGATTGACGCGCCGCGGGTCCGGCGCCGCATTCTTGAAGCTCTCGATGCCATTGTGTCAGAACGTAAGCTGAAAAAACCGGAACAGCTTTCATTGCGCTATGACGGGGTAAATTTTCCGGTGGTTATTGATGAGATCATCTATATGGTCAGCAGGAGGGGAGTTCTGTATATCTATGGAATAGAGGACCAGATTGAGATTCCCAACCTTCCCATGAGCACCTTTTTGAGCCGGATCCGGGATAATCATTTTCTGATTCCCATCAAAGGAACTGCTGTTAATGCAAGATATATCAGATCCGTAGATTTCGCCCAGAATAAGGTTTATTTGAAACGGACGAAAGATGTGGTGGATATCGGGGGAAGAATGAAAAAAAGGTTTAGAGAGGAATTTGAAGAATGTTTTCGTTTGATCAATTAGTGATTCCAGTAAACAGTCTTCTGGAGATTACCAGTGTGATCATGCTCATCCATGTGCTGAATGTCGGAAAATCCAGAGGCAGGCTGTTGAACTTTGTGCTGTTTTACATTTGTATCATTACATATCTTGTCTGGGTGAACCTTTATATGGAGAGTAAAGAATTATTTGCTCTGGGATATATCATTCTGTTTTTATTTGCCAAATGGCAGTATCAGATGTCTATGCTGCCAGGGGTGATGGTTACAGTAATGGCAATTGTTACTGCAAGCATTGTAGAAATGATATTTTATGCTCCATGTCATTTATTATGCTTTTTAAATGTATCGGATAGTGTAATATCATTGCTCGTAGTGTTTCTGACAACGATTACAATTTTCCTTTTACGTAAGAAAATTCCTGCAAACGACATACACAAACACTTATTTCAAAAAGAAAAGTATTCTTTTATCGTGAGCAGTATCTGCAGTGCTGCTGTGATCTACGCTATTATTTCTTTCAGTGGCAGCAAGGGACTTACCTTCTCAGAATATTTTTATGTGATCTGCTGTGTGGCAATTATTGCATTGTCCACCTACAGGTTAAATAAGTACCGCTATGAAGCCAAACTCCGGACGGAGTACTCGGAAAAATATGGTGAGGTGCTGGAGCAGATCAGGGAGCGGCAGCATAAGTTTTCCAATCAGCTGAATGCCATCTATGCCCTTCACCAGCTCTATCATACTTACGAGGAACTGGTGGAAAAGCAGAAAGAACAGACAGAGGAACTTTGTAAATACATAATGCCAAACACTGTCATTGTACTGAAAAATCCCATCGTGATCGCCCATGTGTATCAGAAGATCTGTGAGGCGGCGGATCATGGAATCCGGCTGCATACCAAGTTCACCTGTGAGCTGGAGAGTGTGTCCATACCGGACATCTATCTGGTGGAGATCATCGGGACACTTTTTGACAATGCCATGGAAAATATTCTCGAAGAGCGCCCTGATGCAGAGATGTATCTTGAGATAACGGGGCAGGAAGAGGATGTGATGATCGAGGTCTGCAATGAGCATCCGTTTATCCCCCAGCTGGAATGGAAGAAATTCTTTCAGAGAGGCTATTCTTCAAAGGGAAAGGACAGAGGGCTCGGGCTGTATCATCTGAAAAAGCTGATGGCGAAATACGACGGAGATATCCTGGTCCGAAATAAAATGATTGATGAAAAGCCTTACTTTTCGATTGCGGTGAAGATAAAATAAGTCAAAACCCCGACCATCACACTTTGCGAGACCGTTCAGGTTTGCAGGTGCGCTCGAATTCCTTGCGACCAAGCTCGCAGATATTCTTACGTTACCTTCGCGTAAATAAAAAAAGATGTCCCACCGTAGTAAAGTGTGGGACACCTCATCTTTCTGTCTCAGTCTTTGTCTTCCGGGTATTCTGGCTCTCCAAAAAACAAAAAGCTGGTGCCGTGAAAACGCATAAATGCTCCGAGGGCAAGGCACAGGCTGCAGAGACTATACAGGGACGTTTTTGTGAATTTTTTCATGATATTGTTTCCTTTCTTTTATTAGTTTGGCAGCGACTAGCTGCAGTATCTGTAAAATACTTACCCAGAATATAAGATTCCGGAAGGGTAAGTACCTGACATTCAAAAGCAGGAGAATATAGACAAGCAGCACCATACAGGCGATGATCCGGAATATATTGCCCTTTTTTTTAGAGGGGGCGGGACGTCTGTCCGAAGAAACCGGACCAATGACACCGACGATAAGTATCCCGGCTGCCAGGCAAAGGACCTGGATCCACAGGGGAGGGAAACACAACTCCGCCAATCCTACTGCGCTCAATAAAAACGAAAAGGTAAAGAGCAGACAGGAGAGATAATGGGAAAGATGTATCCCACCAGTGAAATTACGTATGGATAAAAGTACCAGAATGGCTGCCAGTAATTCCTTCTGACGGTTCATCAAGGAAAAAGCAGTGAACAAAACAGCCAGTTTGCTGGTCTCAGATATGAAACTGATGATCACATAACGGATCCTGGCGATCTCCAGTTCAGTAAAATGAAATTCCCGTGACAAATAAGGGGAAATATCTTTAAATGCTGACATTTATGTTATCCTCCGAGACAGAGAATAGCACAAATGGTATTGTTTTTTGGGAGTATATCGTCAGAGAGCTGCATTTTGTGTTTATAGTAGGAACAAAAGAGAGGTAAAATGGCAGAATCACTACTTTATAAATTTTTATGAATACTACATATATATCTGGAGGCATAAAGCTGGGTTGAAAATATTTCCAATTCATTATATAATAATGTTCAGAATGGTACTGTAAAGCTGGAATGGCGGGAGGAGATGAGGCTATTGAAGAAAAGATTTGACAGTAAGTATGTATATGCAGGGCTTACTGCCTTTTGTGTTTTGATCGCAGTATTGATCTGTGCGTTTTTATTTTATAATTTGGACGGGGTTCTGACTGTTCTGGGGAAGATAAATTCAGCGCTGATGCCAGTTTACATCGGGCTGGCAGTGGCATATCTGCTGAGCCCCCTGGTGAATGTGGTGGAGCGGAATGTCTTTATTCCCTTGTTTCGGAAGATGATCAAAAAGCGTAAAGCAGTCCGGGGTATAAGCCGGGCGGTCTCCGTAGCTGTGGTGCTGGTGCTGGCCCTGGCTGTGCTGTTCTGGCTGACGATGCTGGTTCTGCCGGAGGTGGTGGAAAGTATCACCAATCTTGCCAATAGTCTTCCGGAGTATTACCGGAATATTGTGAATGCGGCACAGGATCTCAGTGGTAAGCATCCAGAAATTGCTGCGTATTTAAAAGAAACTTCGGAATCCATTTATGTGCAGCTGATCGGGTGGCTGCAAAATGAGCTGATCCCCACCAGCACAGAAGTTTTAGGAACGGTCTCTGACGGGCTGATGGATGCGCTGGGAGTGCTTCTGAATCTGGTGATCGGAATTATCATTTCCATTTACCTTATGGCGGGCAAGGAAACATTCTGTGCCCAGGCAAAAAGGATGCTGTTCTCTATTCTTCCACTGAAATATGCGGAACTGACATTGGAGATCGGAAAGGATATCAACCGTTCTTTTGCTAAATTTTTTAGCGGTAAGATCATAGACTCTATTATTGTGGCAATTATTACTTTTATTGTTCTGAGTATTGCGGATACGCCTTACACGGCATTGATCAGTGTCTTGATCGGTGTTACCAATATCATTCCGTTTTTTGGGCAGTATATTGGAGCCGTCCCAAGTGCTTTTCTGGTTTTTCTGGTGGATCCAGTCAAGGGAATTGTTTTTGTCATTCTCATTATCATCATACTTCAGGTGGATGGCAATATCATAGGTCCGAAGATCATAGGCGGATCCATTGGACTGGGAAGTTTCTGGATCCTCTTTGCGATCCTGGTTTTCGGTTCCCTGTTTGGGATCATTGGAATGATCTGCGCCGTTCCAGTGTTTGCGGTGGTGTATAAGACCATTAAGAACTGGAGTGCAAGAAGACTGGAGAAAAAGGGACTGCCGCAGGATACCCGGAGCTATGAGCGGATGGGGAGAGTCCATAAAAAAGAATAAAAATTGATAAGAAATAGAATGGGCTGCCGCAGGGGGGAATTCACTCTGCCGACAGCCCGTTGTGCTAATATAAAATACTAAAAACTTTTGATCCAGTTGATCAGGGAAGGGTAGTGGTTCTGGTTGCACACATCCTTCCGCATCTGGTCTGTAACCGGGCCTTTTGATTCCATGATCGCGATGATCGCTTCCTGAAGTCCTGCGATTTTTCCGTCTTCATAAGTCTTCTGGGAGTCTGTTTTTTCCTCCACAGTTACAGGATCGGGTTCCGCCGGAGCTGTGGGCTCAGACAGGGGTTCCAGTACATTTTCTACTCCTGTAGGTTTCTCGCTTTCTACTCCTGGATTGGGTACCCAGATATCACCAGAATTTGCCCGGACGTTCACTGTAATATTTCCATTTACGACAGATATTGTCTCACCGGACAGTTTTCCAGTGTAGGTATCCGCATTGCTGGCAGGAACTGTCATGACAAAATCGCTGTCATCATTATTTACTGTTACAATCACAGAAACCCCCTCTGCATTTCTGGAAAAAGCATACTGGCGGTTGGTGAGGATCAGTTCCCTGTAGTCGCCATAAGAGAGTGCCGGGGTTTCCTGGCGGACAGCTCCCAGCCTGGCGATAAGACCGGTGTATGGATTCTGTGCCAGGGCTTCGCTGAAATCATCCAGATTCAGAGCTGGGCGCAGGGAGTCGTCAGAACCCTGCTCCTTTTTTCCTTCAATGGCAAATTCGGAACCATAATAAATAGAAGGAATGCCCGGTAGTGTGTACAGAAGTATATGAACAGGGGCAAAGTGGGCCTTGTTTGTAAGTTTTGTGTAGATACGTTCCACATCATGGTTATCTGTAAAGTTGTAGAGCTTCAGACCTTCCGGCCGGTTGCCGCCCATCTCATAAAGGCGCTTTACCGTGTGGGCGATCTCAAAAAAGTTGTGATCGTTGTGGCCTGAGTACAGAGCCTTGTGGAGATGATAATTGGTGACGGAATGAAGAGTTCCCTCGTTCACCCAGCGGGTATAGTCGCCATGGATCACCTCGCCCATCAGCCAGAAATCTGGTTTGACTTCATTTGCCACATGGCGCAGTGCTTTCATATATTCAAAGTCCAGCACATCAGCAGCGTCCAGACGGATTCCGTCGATGTCAAATTCACTGACCCAGAAACGGATCACATCACAAATGTAATCCCGGACCGCCGGATTGTGCTGGTTTAGTTTGACGAGCAGATTGTAGCCTCCCCAGTTTTCATAAGAAAAGCCATCGTTGTACTCATTATTTCCACCAAAATTCACATTGCAGTACCAGTCTCGGTAAGGGGAGTTCTCCCGGTTTTTGCGAATGTCCTGGAAGGCAAAAAAGTCCCTGCCGGTGTGGTTGAAAACTCCGTCAAGAATAACGCGGATTCCCTCCTTGTGACAGGTCTGGACAAAGTCTGCCAGATCCTGGTTGTCGCCCAGGCGGCTGTCTAATTTTTTGTAATCGGTCGTCTCATAGCCATGTCCTACGGATTCAAACAGCGGACCGATATAGACTGCATTGCATCCGATCTCTTTGATGTGGCGGATCCAGGGGAGTAGTTCCCGTAAGCGGTGAACCGGCTCACTGTAGCTGTTATCCTTTGGCGCACCACAAAGTCCCAAAGGATAAATATGATAAAAAATCGCTTCATCGTACCAAGCCATAATAATCCTCCTTCGTTGTGTAGTTTACCAGCTTAGTATATCATACCTTAAGGAGATTTAGAAGAAAAAAGTGAAAAAGTGTTGACATACTGGTCTACAAATGATAGACTTGTTGTAGGGTCTAAAAAGAATAGACCAAATAAAAAGGGGGACGATTTTTTGAAAAATAATTTACTTTCTGAAAGCGAAATGGCATTTGCCCGGATCATATGGGAGATGGAACCGGTCCGGTCCGGGGAACTCGTCAAGATCTGCCAGGAACGTTTTGGCTGGAAAAAATCTACGACGTATACAGTGCTGAAAAACTTGTGCAGAGAAGGAATCTTTCAGAATGAAAATGCAGTTGTTACTTCACAAATGAGCCGGGAGGAGTATCTGGAGCAGGAGAGTACGGCTATCGTAAACAATCGTTTTGAGGGGTCTCTTTCCAAATTTGTGACAGCCTTTACCGGAAGAAAAAAACTATCTGACAGGCAGATCCAGGAGCTTCGTCAGATCATTGATGAGAATACGAAATGAGAGAGTAGTGTTATTTTGAAGGGGATGAAAAGCGAACATGGAGAAGATGATGGAACGAGGGTTGGAGATCATAGAGGGAAATACGGTGTTGATTCATATCGTGGATATCTGTACAGTCACTTCAGCGGTTGTTTTATTCTTATTGATGATCCGTCCACTGATGAAACGGCTGCCAAGGATTGGGATGTACATACTCTGGTTTTTGGTGTTTGTACGGATTCTTTGCCCTGCTACAGTAAACGGGATATATGGGCTGCTGCCGGAAAAGGTGGAACAGTCAATAGGGAGTATTGGCAGTTATATGCAGGTGGAAGGGATCGTGGAGAAGATAAAAATGCGGCGGCGGAGTACATATGGAGGAAGTGCCAATGGTTACCGGCTGCCAAAAGAGATCCAGATCAGGCGGGAGGATACCCCGCGATTGTCCCCCGGAGAAGACAAAGCTGGGAAACCGGCGGCATTGGAAAAAACAACTGCCGTCAAAGGTAAAGTTCAGGAGAGGGATAAAGGAAAGACGATGGATGTCCTGAAACAGCTGAAACAGTTTCAGACGGGAGAATGGCTGCTGGTGATCTGGGGGGGCGGAGTTCTCTGCTGCTGGCTGTACATGATTTTTTCGATCCTTTGGACGCGGTGGCGGTATTCTGATGCCCTGTGGCTGCATGATAATGTATATCAGCATCCGCTGGCAGATAATTCTTTTGTGATGGGGTTGTTGTCCCCGAAGATTTATGTATCGGAGAAACTTTCTGAGGAAGACAGGAGGTATGTCCTGTGTCATGAGCAGGTGCATATCGCCAGGAAAGATTACCTGGTAAAACCGCTGGCATTTACTATATTTTCTCTTTTATGGTTTAATCCGCTGATCTGGGCAGCTTACTATTTTATGATGAAGGATATGGAGATATCCTGTGACGAAGCGGTGATCCGGAAACTTGGCTGTCAGGAGAGGGAGTATTACTCTCATCTGCTGCTCTCCCTGGCGTCGGGAAGAAGGATGGTGGTGAGCCAGAATCCAGGATTCAGCGCAGGGACAGTGAAGGAGCGTATCCTTAGTGTGATGCGCTACCGGAGACCGGGGCGGGCAGTTACGGTCATACTTTGTGCCGCGGTGGTGCTGTGTGGCTGTGGCATCGTGTCAGAACCGGTGAAAAAGGTGGAAAGTATGCCAGAAAAACAGGAGAAAGGTTTCTGGGTGGAAAAGGATATGGGGCTCAGCATGGACAAAGAGACATATGACGAGTATGAGAAGCAACTGAAAAAAGGTGAGGAAAACCCTTTGTTGCAGAGGTCTTTGGAATGTATCATGGATTCTCAGGGAAAGCCAGTGCAGTTTGTCATGCTGGATGATACGAAAGAGGTTTGGTACAGTAAATTTGAAGGGAATGAAGATGGAGGCTGGAGTAAGGTAGAAAATACATGGTCTGCTGAATATAAAAAACAGTTTCCTAGCCGGAATTACAGTTTGGAACGTTACAAATACGGCGGGGACGGCTTTTTGTATCTCTATGTGATCCGGTATGATTTATGCAAAACGGAGGCTCTGTATACAGTAGATCATGGGAAGTCCCTGCAGGTATTGGAACGCCATCTTATGCGGGTGGATGAAAAAGAAGGAACCATGACAGAATTGCCGGTTATGCAGGAGCCGGAGGGTGAGATGGATTTTGCGGTGGCATCCGATGGGACGATCCTATTGGTGGATCAGACTAACCGGGCGGAGCTTTATAACGGCAGGACATTAGAAAAAACCAGTGAATTTGACATGCCTCAGCGTATGTCCTGTGTATATGCAGGAGATGGATTCTGGACCTATCTGACCTATGATCAGAAAAGTAAAAAGATCCAGATCCGGCTCCTGGATGAGGGAGGAGAAAGACTCCAGGATTTCACTACAGAGGTAGAGTACAAAGGGGAAGCCGTTCCTTTTGCTGCACTGGGAGTGAAGGATAATACCGTTATACTGGCCTGTGGCGAAGGGATTTACGAAGCGGAGCCAGGAGAAAAGAAACTGCGTTACATCTTAGGACACGAAACCGATAATATTTATTATCTGTGGTCAGAACTGTATGGCAATGTAGTAGTGAGTGTTTTCAAAGGAGATAATGACGATTATTATGTTGGCATGAAGGAGTACAGGGAGGATACAAACATTTGTCCGGAAAAGGCCCCGTGGGATCCGGAGATGTTTCTTCATTATTCGCAGGTGGGTGATACGGACGAAGGCGGGACAAATTAATTGTATTAATTTTGTTTTTTGGTTTCATGGTTCGGAAAAATATGTTATAATCAATACGGGTTCCGGGTTATGCCGGAGTCCGTATTCTGGTTTACGCGAAGGCGGAGTGAGAATGCCGGCGGGCTTGTCCGCGGGGTATGCGAGCGCGCCCGCGGTTTTATGAAGGGGTTACGAATGGAGGGAATACATTTGAAAGGAAAAAAGATCATCCCGGTCCTGGCGGGAGTCAGTTTATGCCTGTGCCTGACCTCCTGTGGGATTTTGCCTACAGAAGAAGAATTTGATGCGGCGCCTGTTGTAAATGAATATGAGGGGGCAGATTTCAATAAAGTCTCTGTGGAAAGGGGCAACCTGGTAAAAACAGAGGAGATTACCGGCAAATTTAAAGGGACGGTAAAAGAAGAGATCCAGACGGACGGAGCAGGTGTTGTGAAAAAAATACATGTCAGGAAAGGGCAGAGGGTGAAAGCCGGGGATAAGATCCTTAGCTATGTGCTCCAGGGCAGCGAAAATACTCTGCGGGAGGCGGAGAACAAGATTGAAAAGATGGAACTGCAGATCCGCCAGGCGAAGCGGCTGATGAATCTGGAGATCGAGAAGCAGAAGAAGACCGGTGGAAATAAAAAAGAGATAGATGGTATAAGACAACAGTATGAACAGGAGATCCGCTCCTATGAATCCAGCCTGAAACTTACGCGGATGGATGCCAGGATCGCCAGAGAAGAGATCGAGGCAGAGGAGATCACGGCCTCGGTAAATGGCGTTGTGACTTTTGTGGATCAGGAAGCGGAGGGAACTTTTGGAGACAGCACAAAACCTACTGTGATCATAGAGGGGGCGACGAAAAACCGCTTTGAGGCGAATAGCAAATATGCTTCCCATTGTAAGGAGGGGGATGTGGTCACGGTGGAAGTCAAGGGTATGGAGTACAAGGCAACGATCCGGAAAGATAAAGATTCCACGGACAGCATTTATTTTTACCCCAATAATAAAGTAAATCTGGAGGATGGAACCACCTGCATTTATAAGGTAGTACTAAAAGAGAAAAAAGATGTCCTGTATCTTCCATTTTCCATCGTATATACCATGGGGGATAAACATGTGGTTTATTACGAAGATGAAAACGGCCTGAAGACTATGAAGGAAGTTACGGTGGGGGAAACGATCAATAACTCGGTGGAGATCCTCAGCGGGCTGGAGGAAAATGAACAGGTGATAGCAAATTAAGTGCAGAAATATTTCTGCACAGAAACGGAGAATGATATGAAAAAGATCGTGGGTGTGTGTATGGCAGCCGTTCTTCTTCTGAGTGGCTGCGGTGAGACGAAGACCTTGAAAGCACCGGAGCTGATCCAGCCAGTGGGTGTAGACATGGATACGGCGGAGGTAATAAAGATGGATCTGAGTGGAGTGACAGCATTTTCTGCCCAGATCGTACCCAGTGTGGAGGAACTTTCTTTTTTGTCTTCGGGAAGTATTGGCAGTCTTAATGTATCTGTTGGGGATAAAGTAAAGAAGGGGCAGCTTCTGGCGACCCTTTCCGTGTCTTCCGCAAAAATAAAAGATCTGAGGAATGAGATTAAGACACTGAAAGCGCAAAATGAGGACAGGAATAAGCAGGGGCAGTATGATATCGAGATGCTAGAGGAAAATATAAAGGAGTTGAGGAAACAGCTTTCCAAAGAAAAAGAGTCCTCCAGGATCAAAAGAATAAAAAAGCAGATCGAAAGTGCAAAAATGGACGTAAAGATTGCGGAGGAAAAGCTGCAGCAGCAAAAGGAACTGCAGCAGCTGGAGATCCGGCAGAAGGAAAGAGAGCTTACCGAGAAGCAGAAAAGCACGAAAGGTGCTAAACTGTATTCGCCGATAAACGGGGAGGTAATTGGAACGGCAGGAGGAAGCGGATATATGGTACAGGGGGGAGATACCGCTATCCAGGTGGCAAATATGGAGAGACCGAGGCTGAAGACGGCTTATGTGTCCTCTTCCCTGATCGCTAAGGCGAACCGCTGTATCGCGGTGATCGACGGGAAAGAGTATGAGATTGAGATTGAAGAACAGCAGATGTCCAGGGAGGAGATTGAGCGGGGGTCGGCGCCGCCGGAAAATTCCTGGTTTGATTTTAAAGAAGATCATGTATTGGCTGAGGTGGGGAATTCTGCAGCTGTAGAACTGCATACAGATTCGGTGAAGGATGCCCTGGTTGTACCAGTCAATGCACTGCTGGGCAGCGGGGAGGAAAAATACGTATATCTGGTAGAGGGGGACGCCAAAATTAAAACAGTAGTAACCGTAGGGACACAGACCGATGCCTATGTTCAGCTTGTTACAGGAGTAAAGGAAGGGGATGTTGTATATGTGGAAAGCTAAATGGATCCCGCTGGCTGTCCTGGCAGCCCTTGCCCTGACTGCCTGCGGCGGAGGCAATAGCAGCGGGGATGGGGAAGTTCTTTTGTATGAAGAAGAAGTATCTGGGGGCGCTGTAGAAGCCACTGAGGCATATGAGACTGTTACCGTACGCCGGGAGGATTATCAGGAGGTATATTCCGACACCGGAGAGCTGGAATATACGGATATTGAGTCGGTCTATATTAATGAAGAGGACGCCGTGCTGGATTCCATCAAGGTGAAGAGGGACCAGAGGGTGCGAAAAGGGGATGTGCTGGCAGTCTATCATCTGGAGACATCCAAAACAAAACTGGAGAAACAGAAACTTGTGAACCAGCAGGCAAGAGCGCAGTTTGAGTCCGGTCTGGGCAGCCTGAAAAACAGTCTGTCCCAGGCAGAACAGGAATACAAGAGCCTGTCAAATGCGGCAGAGAAGAAGATGAAAAGCCTGGAGATCAAAAAGATGCAAAAAGAAATTGAGGCGTATAAGAAGGGCGAAAAGGAACTGCTTGAACAGGAAAATGACTATGCCAGACTGGTGAGAATGCAGTCCGCTACGAAGCTGGTGGCAAAAAAGGGCGGTGTGGTTACGTCTGTGAGCAAGGAGATGGTGGGACAGGATGTGGATTCTTCCCAGAAGATCGTGGAATTCCGGAATAATGACAAATGGCTGATCAAGGTATCCGATCCGGACTCTATGCTCAGATATAATATGAAAGTGAAGGTGCGGCTGGGCAAGAATATGAAAAATTACCAGCACGAGGTGACCGGCAAAGTGGTGACAGCCAGTGACCTTACCGATGCCGGCAGTGCAGATCAGGATGCGAACAATACCATTTATATTGATGTGAGCGATGGGGATAAGAAAAAATATGATTTTCGGACAAACAATATCTATATCCATGCAGTATCTTTTGAGGTCAAAGATGCCCTGATGGTGGATGCCAGGGCGGTGGGATCGGAGTCGGTAGGTTTTACCAATAGATCTTTTGTCTGGGTGCTGGAAAATGAAAATCTTCATAAGCGGTTTATCGTAAGTAATTATAATAATGAAAAGGACTACCTGGTGGCCCAGGGACTGTCCGAGGGGCAGACACTTGCCATAGTGGAATAAGAGAGGAGGGATTCATGTGATTCGTTTTATAAAGCAGAAGCTGATACATAAAAAATGGATGGTTGTATGCCTTCTGATCGGAAACATTCTACTTGCCGCCATTGCCAGCAGCAATCCCATGTATCGGGATGCGGCACTGGAAAAAACTCTGAAATCTAAGTATTCAGCATATATAGAGAAGAAAAATGCCTATCCGGGTGTGATCACTTTTCAGGCGTCGATGGATGCGGGGAAGGGACATGAGGAAGAGTTTAAAGAGATGAAAAATACGGCAGAAAATTCTGCTGAGACTCTTGGAGTGGACCAGAAGTATCTTGTATCGCTGTATGAGACTTCCAAACTAAGAGGAGATTTCCTTCAGTCCAGAGGCAATAAGACCTCTACCAAATCTATGCGTATTGCAGCATTGTCCGGGATTTCCGATCATATCCAGATTCTTGCCGGGGAGAACTGCGGAGACCAGCTGCTGGAGGATGGATCCATTCCAGTGATCCTGAGCCAGCGCGCTATGACAAAACTGGACGTGATCCTCGGAGATGTGATCGAATTTGCAAAACTGAAAAAGACAGATGGCACCAGCATAAAGATTAAGATCGTAGGAGTATTTGATGCCAGTGACTATGAGGACTGTTACTGGGTGAAGGGGCCGAGTGATTATTATCTGGAAGTGTTTATGAATGAAAAGCTGTTTCAAGAGACCTTTGTCAATCTGGAAAACCAGCAGTACAACGTAACTGCCCTCTGGCATCAGGTTTTTGATTATGAAAATGTACTACCTTCCGAGATCAATACTCTTGTGGATCGGACGGAAGAGTTGTGCAGTATGTCAAAGAGCCGTTTTACCAATGTCAAGGAGCCGGATTATCTTGAGGTTCTCAGAGAGTACCAGACGGCGGCAAAGAAAGTGTATACGACGCTGCTTATCCTGCAGATTCCGGTACTGGCGCTGCTCCTTGCCTTTATCTTTATGATCTCCAGGCAGATGCTGGATCTGGAGCAGAATGAGATCGCTCTGTTAAAGAGCCGCGGCAGCAGTAAAAAGCAGATTCTATTCATTTATTTTCTTCAGTCACTGATCCTGTCAGTAATGAGCAGCATCGTAGGTGTGCCGCTGGGATATTTCCTGACAAAGGCCCTTGGATCCACCAATGGATTTCTGGAATTTATACAGCGTAAGGCACTGCATGTACGCCTGAGCCCGGAAGTGCTATTGTATACACTGGGAGCGATAATGGTATCCGTTGCCTTTATGGTACTTCCGGTGGTCAAGGATGCCAACGTGACGATCGTCAATGTCAAACATAAGAAGAACAACAATGAGCACAACATATTCAGCCGGGTTTATCTGGATGTGATCCTTCTGGCGGTGTCTCTTTATGGACTGTATTCTTTTAGCGCCAGGCGCAATGAGCTGATGACAAGTATGCTGGAAGGGGATTCCATCGACCCATTTTTGTTCATCTGTTCCTCTCTTTTTATCATAAGTGCCAGCCTGGTAGGTCTGAGACTTCAGCCTCTCCTGATCAAACTTGTGTACTACATAGGCAGAAAATACTGGAAGCCGGCATTTTTTGCCTCCTTCCTGCAGATCATCCGCACTAGGAAAAAGCAGGGATTTATGATGGTATTTCTGATGTTTACGGTCTCTCTCGGCATCTTCAATGCCACCGTGGCAAGGACGATCCTCTCCAATTCTGAGAAAGGGATCCGATACAGCACCGGTACAGATCTGGTGCTCCAGCAGCCCTGGGAGGATAACTCACTGATTCTCTCCTATTATCCGGATCTGGAATTGACCTACACGGAACCGGATTTCGGTGTGTATGAGAGTATGGAAGGAGTGGAGGCAGCGTCTAAGGTATACCGCAATGACGAGATTCAGACTTCTTATAATAAAAAAAGTGGGGACAGTGAAGTCCGTACGACACTGATGGCCATTGATACAAAAAGCTTTGGGGAAACGGTTTCTGATTTTCAGCAGGATCTGCTTCCGGTACATATCAACCGGTATCTGAATGCCATGGCGAAGCGTACGGATGCGGTTTTACTGAGCATGAATTATCATAAGAAGCATGGAATCGAGATCGGGGACCGGATCACTTTTACCAACGATGAGGGAGTAGAGGCAGAGGGAGTTGTTTACGGATTTTTTGAGTATTTTCCAGGCTATGTGGCCCAGAGCCATTCATTGAACGAAGAAGAGACCCTGGTTACCACAGAGAATTACCTGATCGTGGCTAATCTGGCCCAGATCCAGCACACCTATGGACTCCGTCCATACCAGGTGTGGCTGAAGACTTCTGGTACCTCCCGGTTTATATACGACTATGCCAAAGAAAAAAATATTACATATACCACCTTTGAGGATGTCTCTTCCAAGATGATAGCAGTAAAAAATGATGCACTGTTTCAGGGAACCAATGGAATTTTGACCATGAGTTTTATCGTGATCCTGATCCTGTGCTGTACCGGATTTTTGATCTACTGGATCTTGTCCATCCGGCAGAGAGAGCTTTTGTTCGGCGTGTTCCGGGCAATGGGTATGACCAAGAGAGAAGTGATCCAGATGCTGATCAATGAGCAGATATTCAGTTCAGGTGTCTCCATTCTGATCGGTACTGTGATCGGTCTTCTGGCATCCCGGATGTTTGTGCCACTGGTTCAGATCTTCTATGCATCTACCGACCAGGCGATACCACTGGAGGTTGTGAATAAGGCACTGGATATGGTGAGGCTATTCAGTATCATTGGAATCGTGATCATTATTTGTATGGTTGTTCTTGGCAGGCTGATATCCAGGATCAATATTTCTCAGGCACTGAAACTTGGTGAGGACTAATGGAAGCGAGGTAAGGACATGGAAAATATTATTGTTACAGAGAGTGTGAAACAGAGTTTTCCGGTGGCTTCCGGGGGGGAGTATGTGGCGCTGCGGAATATCAGCATCCGGATTCCAGAGGGAAAACTCACGATATTAAGAGGTCGTTCCGGTTCGGGAAAAACGACTTTAATGAATATACTGAGCGCCCTGGATTATCCCAAGGCAGGCGAGGTCGTTTTTGATGGGAAGAATCTGGAAAAAATGAGCGAAACCCAGAGAGAAGAGTTCCGAAAAAATAATGTGGGATTTGTATTCCAGTCTGTGGCGCTGATCCCGATGATGACAGCCTTTGAAAATGTGGAGTTTCTACTGCGGCTGGCAAAATATCCGGGGAATAAGCGCAAGCGCGCAGAGGAATGTTTGAAGCTGGTAGGACTTGGACAGCGTATGCACCATATGCCCCAGGAACTGTCCGGAGGAGAACAGCAGAGGGTGGCCATCGCCAGAGCGATCGCCCACAAGCCCCGGATCATCTTTGCTGATGAACCGACAGCAGAGCTGGATACCGCCACGGGCCTTCAGGTGATGAAGATCTTCCGGGAGCTGATCCAGAAGGAAGGGGTAACCATCGTAATGACAACTCATGATATGGGACTGCTGGAGATCGCAGACTGTATCTATCATTTGGAGGATGGTGAGATTATCAATGAAGAATAAAGTGTTGGAAAAGCTAAAGGATTTCCGCCACATCAACCGGCAGGCTTCTGGAAGTCAGGAAATGGAAGAACTTGATGTGCCAGAAGATGTGATGATCGAGTGTGACGGTCTGGTGAAGATCTACAAAACAAAAGATATCGAGGTTCTGGCGCTGCAGGGACTGGATCTCACAGTCCGCCGGGGAGAGCTCATGGCGATCATAGGAAACAGCGGCAGTGGAAAATCCACATTTTTGAATATGATTGGAGGACTGGACCGGCCATCGGCGGGTAAACTGTACGTAGATGGAAAAAACCTGTTTCAGCTTACTGAGGAAGAATTGGTGTACTACAAACGTAGTACAGTCGGCTTTGTGTGGCAGAATAACGCCAGGAATCTTCTTCCCTATCTGACTGCCTGGGAAAATGTCATGACGCCAATGCTGTTCCGTCAGGATTCCATGACAGAGGCAGAAAAGAAACAGCGGGCAGAGGAGCTTTTGGCGCTGGTAGGTCTTTCGGAACGGAAGGATAATAAACTGAGCCAGTTGTCTGGAGGAGAGCAGCAGCGTGTGGCTATTGCCATCGCCCTTGCCAATGATCCCAAACTTCTGCTGGCGGATGAGCCCACGGGAGCTGTGGACCGCAGGACAGCGGATGATATTCTGGATATGTTCCGGCGGCTGAATGAGACACTGGGGGTTACGATCGTGATCGTGACCCATGATAAAGAACTGGCTTCTAAGGTAAACCGGGTGATTTCCATCCGGGATGGAAAGACCAGCAGTGAACGTATCATGAAAAGTGAATATAAACAGAGGCTGGAGGATATTACTATTAATTGGAATGAAGAAGAGGTTCAGGAAGAATTTGCCGTTCTTGACCGTGCCGGAAGGATCCAGATCCCCTCTGAACTTCTCCAGGAAATGGGGATGAAAGGAAATAAAGTAAAACTGGAGCTGGTAGATGGAAAAATTGTCATTGAAAAACCAGAAAATTAGTGTTACACTTTGACTATTAAATTATAATAGAAGGTTGTGAGAGTAAAATGAACAGACGTTTGAATGTGCGAAAGAAAAGCGGAAAATATTTCAAACAGAACAAAGGAAGAAAACAGAATGTGATTCTGGCAGTATCTGTCTCGGCGGTAGTCGTCATGATACTGATGCTATCCATTGTGAAGATTTACTCAACGGTGAAAAACAACGGATCAGGGGAGAAACCGAATGCCTCACAGGCACAGGTACAGGCAACCGCAACACCAGTACCTGAATCGGTGCAAACAGCGGCCCAGCCGACACCTGCACCTGCAGCGCCTGTGGTCAGGGACAAAGCAGTTGCATTAACCTTTGACGATGGTCCTTCCCGGGCAAATGACGGGAAAATCGTGGAAACCTTGCAAAAATATGGGGCCCATGCCACTTTTTTTGTTCTGGGGGACAGGGCAAGAGTAGATGGCGACATTCTTCAGATGTATCTGGCGGCAGGCTGCGAGATCGGGAGCCATTCCTGGAACCATCCCCAGCTGAGTAAGATAAAGTGGAACAGAGTGAAACGGCAGCTGAGTAAAACAAATAGGACAGTCAGCAAACTGACGGGGGGATATCAGATCCGGCTTTTACGGCCCCCTTATGGATCCATCAGCAAAACCATGAGAAAAAAACTTGACATGCCGATGATCCTGTGGAGTCTGGATACGCTGGACTGGAAGACGAGAAATACGAAAAAGATATTCAGGGAAGTAAGAAAAGAGGTAAAAGATGGGGACATCATATTGATGCATGATATTTACAGTACTACCGCCGAAGCGGTGGAGAAGGTAGTACCCTGGCTGCAGAACAAAGGGTACGATGTACTTACTGTCAGTGAACTGATGGAAAGAAAAGGAAAGAACATAGAAAATGGCAGTGCATATCTGCATGGCAGATAGAAAAGCAGACAGGAGGCTGATATGAAAGCATTTATGGACCAGGATTTTATTCTGAATACGAAGACAGCAAAGAAATTATTTCACGATTATGCGGAGAAAACTCCCATCCTCGATTATCATTGTCACCTGGATCCCAGGGAGATCGCAGAAGACAGACAGTTCAAAAATATAACAGAGCTCTGGCTGGGAGGCGACCATTATAAATGGCGTATCATGCGCTCCAATGGTGTGGATGAGAAATATATCACCGGGGATGCGCCGGTTGAAGAGAAATTTCAGGCTTTTGCGGAGGCGCTTCCCAAAGCCATCGGCAACCCCATGTACCATTGGTGCCATCTGGAACTGCAGCGGTATTTTGGGATCACGGAGACCTTAAGCGGAAAGAACTGGAGGAAGGTCTATGACATCTGCAATGAAAAGCTTCAGCGTCCGGAGATGTCTGCGAAGAATCTTATCCGTATGTCCGGTGTGACACTGGTGTGCACCACCGATGATCCGGTGGACGATCTGAGATATCACAAACAGATCAAGGAAGACCCGGATTTTGAAGTTCAAGTGCTTCCGGCATGGCGTCCAGATCTTGCTATGTCACCGGAAAAGGATGAATTTACAGCATATATGGGACGGCTTTCGGATGTGAGTGGTGTTCCAGTCAAAGATTTTTCTACTCTGCGGGAGGCGCTGGTAAAGCGTCTGGACTATTTTGTGGAAAATGGCTGCCGCATCACAGACCACGGTCTGGATTATGCCCAGTACCGTCCGGTAACTGAAAATGAGATGGATGAACTGGTAAAGCGCAGTCTTGCCGGGGAAAAACTGGAGCTGGAAGAGCTTCTTCAGTTCAAAACGATGATGATGTTGTTTTTGGGCAGGGAATATGCCCGAAGGAATCTTGCCATGCAGCTTCACTACGGGGCAAAGCGGGAGAACAATGAACGGGTTTACCAGAGCGCCGGCGCCAATGCAGGGATTGACTGTATCAATGAAAAAGGATTTTCTGCTGAAGTGGCGGATTTTCTCAATGCTCTCTGCCGCGGGGACGAGCTGCCCAAAACGATATTGTATTCACTGAATCCTGTGGATAATGCGGTGATCGGTACGATGATCGGATGCTTTCAGGGAGACGGGATCCGGGGCAAGATCCAGCAGGGATCTGCCTGGTGGTTTAATGACCACAAACCGGGGATGACAGAGCAGATCACCTCTTTGGCAAGTCTTGGTCTTTTGGGGAACTTTATCGGTATGCTGACAGATTCACGAAGTTTTGTCTCCTATCCGAGACATGAGTATTTCCGGCGGATCCTCTGCGACTACATTGGCAGACTGGTAGAGGATGGAGAGTATCCCGAGGACTACGAGCTGCTGGGAGAGATGGTGAAGGACATCTCATATTACAATGCAGTGAGGTATTTTGGGTTTGATTTATAACTATAACAAAGGAGAGCGGAATGAAATTTAATTTAGTGAAAGAAGGAACTGGGGCAGGTATCTATCTGTCGCCGGATTCCGAAGATATAAAAGGGCTTGTTCATGTGGCAGGGATTTTTGCTGGTGATGTGGAGCTGGTGACTGGCGTGAGACCAAAGATCGAGGAAGAGCTGACAGATCAGCCGCAGGTGATCGCGGGTACTATCGGAAGAAGCCCCATGTTGCAGCAGATGGAAAAAGATGGTGTGCTAGAGAGCTCAAAGCTGGAAGGGAAGAGGGAATCTTTCCTGATCCAGCTCGTTACATATAACAACACGGAAAAATTAGTGATCGCGGGGACGGAGACGGTGGCCACTCTTCATGGGATCTATCATCTGTCAAAGAAGATTGGTGTTTCTCCCTGGGTGTACTGGGCAGATGTGAAGCCGGCCCACAGGGAAGAAATTATTTTTGATGAGAACATAAACTTTGTTTCTAAAGAGCCGTCGGTAAAATTCCGTGGTTTCTTTATGAATGACGAGTGGCCCTCCCTGGGAAATTTTGTGGAAAATACCTTTGGGGATTTTAATGAGTTTTTCTATGAGAAGGTATTTGACCTTTTGCTGCGTCTGAAAGGAAACTATTTCTGGCCGGCGATGTGGTCAGCATCCCTTCCGCTGGATGGCTCCGAGGATCCTCTTGCCATTATAAAGCTGGGTACGGAACTGGGGATCACCATTGGGCAGTCCCACCATGAGCCATTGATGCGCGCTAGTGAAGAGTGGGATAAGGTAAAGACGGATGAAAATAACGTAGGATACGGAAAAGACTGGAATTACTATACAAATAGTGAGGGGCTTTACCGTTACTGGGAAGATGGTGTGGAGCGGGACAAAGATTTTAAACATATGATCACCATCGGTATGCGGGGAGAAAGGGATTCGATGATGCTGGGACCGGACTCCACCATACAGGAAAATGTAGAACTGCTGCGCCGTATCATCACAGACCAGAAGAAGATCATCCACGATAAAGGCTGTGACCACATGCCGAAGATGCTTGCGCTCTACAAAGAAGTGGAGGGATTTTATTACGGAGGCAATGGAGTAAAGGGGCTGCAGTCCTGGGAAGGGCTGGAGGACACTATTCTACTGCTGTCGGATGACAATTTTGGCAATGTGCGGACTCTTCCCACGGAGGAGCTGAGAGACAGAAAAGCAGGCTGGGGACTATATTATCACTTTGATTATCACGGCGGTCCCATCTCTTACGAGTGGGTCAATTCTACACCGCTTCCCAAAGTATGGGAGCAGGTGTCTATGGCTTATGATTATGGAATACGGGATCTGTGGATCGCCAATGTGGGGGATATCCGCCCGGATGAGCTTCCCTTATCCTTTATTATGGAGCTGGCTTATGATTTTGAGGGCAGGGGAACGGACCACAAGAATGAGACGGATCAATTCCTCGCTGGCTGGGTAGAAGAGCAGTTTGGGGCTTATGTGAAAGATGAAGCATGTAAGGCGGAGATCGCCGATGTACTGAGAGAATATACGAGGATCCATGGGCTGAGAAGACCAGAGTCGATGAATCCGAAGGTGTATCATGTCTCTCATTTCAACGAGACAAAGAAAATGATCCGCCGCTGTGAGGAGCTGATCCGGAAGACTGATTTGATAAAAGATAAGATTCCAGTAGAATCCGCAGATACTTTTTATGGTCTGGTTTATTATCCGGCGGTGGCGGGAATGAACCTGCAGCTTATGAGTCTCTATGCAGCGCTGAATCACTGGTATGCGGAACAGGGGATCGTGGCGGCAAACTACTATGCTGAAAAAGTGAAGGCTGCCATAGACAAGGATGCGGAACTGACCAGATATTATAACGAAGAGATGGCAGAGGGAAAATGGAAAGGCATGATGATGTCTAACCACGCCTGTTTTGTATCCTGGAATGAAGAGGGCTGGCATTTTCCAGAGGTGAAAGAGATCCCAGTGGCACAGAATACTAGGATGCTTGTACATGCAGAGAATGCAGACTGCTTTGTGTCATCCGGGAAGACAAGTCTTCCGGAATTTACCCAGGCAGGCGGGGAACATTATTGCATCGAGATTGCCAGCGGTGGCGGAGAGTCTTTCGATTTTACCCTGGAAGCAGAAGATGGTATTGTTGTGAGTTCCTCTGGTGGAAGAGTGTCCGGTAAAATTGTCAGTATCGATGTCAGCGTAGATCCTTCGGTTTCGGATGATTTTGAGAAGACAGTAAAAGTAATAGGAGCAGAAGAAACGATAGAAGTAGGGGTAAGATACACGACAACTGTAGAAAAACTTCCTTCCGGCACCTTTATTGAGAGGGATGGCATCGTTTCCATGGAGGCGGAAAACTTTATAAATTCGGAAACCTTTGGAAAACATCATTTTGAGAAATTAGAGGGTTATGGAAAAACATGTTCTGCCATGAAGATCTATCCTACCATTGGAAATTTTGATGAGATTGGTAAAGCGCCGAGTTTGACTTATTCGGTCTATGTGAAGGAAGCTGGAGAATATTCATTAAAGGTGATCACCACACCAGAAAACAATCTGGAACATGGAAGGACGGTACGCTATGCGGTCTGTGCCGGAGATGAAGCACCAGTAGTGGGAGATACAATCCTGGCAGAAAATTATGAGATTGGCGGAGGTCCCTGGGACCGCGCCCATGGCTGGGCGGAGGGCGTCCTCAACAACTGCCATTACGGTATTACCACCCATCATCTCAAGGCCGGAGTGAATGAGATCCGGTACTATGGCGTGGAGGCTGGCCTTGCCCTGCAGAAGCTCATTCTATACAGAGGAGCGCTTCCGGAATCTTATCTGGGACCGGAGGAGAGTCCGCGGGTATGATCCCTCAGAAACAGTTTATTTAGAAAACTCTTAAGAGGTGCGCGCTTTTCAGCCGCACCTTTTTGCTTTATAGAAAATTCCTCAATTTGCGGAGCAAAAGAATGGTCATTGGCCATTCTTTTGAGGTGCGCGCTTTTCAGCCGCACCTTTTCTGCTGTTTAGCTTTGCCAGAAAGATCAAGTTCTTTCTGATGGAAATTACAGAAAGTTTATAAAATATTAATGAAATATCTCTTGTAATTAATGAAAGCCTCCGATAACATTATAACAAATTATAATGTATCAGAAAGGAATTGATCAAATGAACAAGAGAAGCATAGCGCTGATCCTTTGTTTTGCATTGACGCTTTCTATGTTGATCCCGCCTCAGCAGTCAGCTGCAAAAAAGGCAAAGTTAAAACTCAACAAAAAGAAAGTGACCTTGTATGTTGGCAAGAGTGTCCAGCTTAAGGTTAAGGGAACAAAGAAAAAAGCGAAATGGAAGAGCAGCAACAAAAAGGTAGCATCTGTCTCTTCTAAAGGGAAAGTTTCAGCAAAGAAAAAAGGAACTGCCCGTATCACAGCAAAAGTCGGCAAAAAGAAACTGGTATGCCGGGTGACAGTTAAGAATAAGAAGAAGCCGGTTCCTATAAATACAGGTTCTATGAATACAGCTCCGGCGCAGCCGCAAATTTCATCAGATCCGGGAGTAGGGGCATCTATGCAGCCTCTGGTCTCTTTGAAGCCGGGAGAGAAACCATCCCCAAGTGCGCCAGCAACAGGGGACCCAGGAGAGAAACCATCCCCAAGCGCGCCAGCAACAGAGAAGCCGGGAGAGAAACCATCCCCAAGTGCGCCAGCAACAGAGGACCCAGGAGATAAGCCGTCCCCAAGCGCGGCAGCAACAGCGGCTCCAGGAGATAAGCCGTCCCCAAGTGCGCCAGCAACATCAACTCCAGGGAC
>CAJUFM010000038.1:0-25065 GCA_910585745.1 uncultured Eubacterium sp.
CCTTTGCGCCGGAGCGGGACAAAAGCTCCTGGCTTTTTCCACTGTAATTCCGAACGGAAAAGCTGTAATAACCGCCCTCCTCCAGTTCGTAGATCTTCGTCACTTCCGGTCCGCTCCCATCTTTTACATCCTTTACGATCTCCGCCCTGTCATCCTTCTGGAAAACATCCCCCAGTTCCGGCCGGAAGGTCTTCTCCACAAAATAGGTCATATAAAAATAATAGCCGGTTTTAGCATCCGGAATGGACGGAAAATCCACGATGAGGAGAGAATCCAGATCCAGTGACGGATCCCCCCAGGTCAGCTCCACCCGGTAAGACAATTTATTGAGGTCGTATTCAAACTGGTAAATACCGCACATAACCTGGGTATTTTCCTCCTCCTCCTCTTCTCCATAGGTGAGGCGGGGTATACTCCTGCCGCTCTCTGTGTATACCCTTCCTCCGGAAATAATGGAGCAGAAACGGTTTCCGGACTCCTTTTGTGCCACCGTAAACCGAAGCTCACTGTCCTTCGAGACACAGAATTCAAAACCGCCTTTCTCCGATGGCACCGTCCCCAGAAGTTCCCCGGTCCTGCTGGAATACAATTTCCCCACCGCAGATTTGATACCCTTTCTGGGCATATTTTTTATAACCTGAAAATCTTTTGTCTTCTGGGAGACATGCTTTAGGGAGACACACTGCAGTCTGCCGCTGACATCCCTCAGCACTCCGGCATCCAGATCTTTTAAGCCGTAAAGCTGTTGCGGATAATCATCCGCTCTTCCCAGCGCATAGGCTTCCTTAAAGTACTTCATCTGGATAAAACGGTCTCCACTTTTTGTGGTCTTTATATGTTTCGTGATATCATAATAAGAGGGCGCCCCATAGACAGCAAGACAGTTTTTCCCCGGCTTAAAACCGGTGAAGCCTTTATCTGCGCTGACCTTGATCCTCTTCATCAGCGCGCTGGCTGCCTTTTTGGCATTCTTATGCCTCCGGTCATAGTATTTCGTGGAATCCGCCCTCTTCTTTCCGGTTTTTTTGTCTGTCTTCTTATGGGTGATGGCACTCCATTTGATACTCTTTTTCTTAGTATTGTCCCGGCAGAAGGTACTGTGGGCATAGGTATCTGTCAGGGTGTGAAGCGCCATTCCCATCAGAAGAAGGCTCCGCTCCTTCTTCGCTTTCTTATCCTGGCAGTAGGAACTGATCTTCCCCCATTCCAGGCTTCCGATCTTATCCGGATCTTCAAAGGCATGGTTGATGCCCTCGTAAGCATTTTTCAGTTCTTCATTGTTTTGGAAAACCGATGCCGCCATATCCTGCTGGAGATTCATCCTTCCCCCGCTGTACATGCCCTCCGCCAAGGTGTAGAGATAATAGTAACCCGCCAGATAATTGGACTCTACTTCCTGTTTCTCTGTTTCCTTATTCCACTTCTTTACCCCATAATAGCCGTGGAACCAGGGATGGGCATGCATCCCCCTGCAGTCTGGGTTTTCCTCAGAATCCGCAAGAACTGCACCTATTTTTAGAATCTTAACATCTTTTTTTAAGTTCTCCCACTGTTTCTTATATTTTCCGTCCTTCTTTACATTTTTCGTCACAAATGCCTCATGTTCATCTTTTCCCCAGCTCCCATAGAGGCTCCTCACCCCGGCATCGGTATCTATCTCCTCCCCGTTCTCCATTCCCTCCTGGCTAAAGTCTGGACCGTCAGAGCTTTCCTCTTCCTGGTAGAGAGCGGCAAATTCATCATAGTGCTCCAGGGCATATTCACAGTCGATGAGTCCGTGACCATACTCCCCGGATGTACCACACTCCCTGGCAGTGGCGCCGATCAGGCTGCGGATAAAACCTGCCGTTCTGGAAGTATCCTTCTGCCAGAGCAACGATGCCAGTCCCACTACATGGGGAACCGCCATGCTGGTCCCCGAAAAGATCTGCATGCTGTCAAAAGCGCCCCGAGACAGGATAAATTCTCCCGGTGCCACCACTTCAACGTCCTTCCCGCCGACACTCCCCTCCGGCTGCCTGGCAACACTGTCCACAGCTCCCACCGACATTACCTCTTTGTATGCCGCCGGGTACTCTGTCTCTCCGTCGTTTCCCGCCGACGCTACAAGAAGAAGGCCGGCTCTTTGGGCTCTTCGGACCGCCCTGTGGAGCTTTTCTGAATCCTCCTTCATCCCAAAGCTCATACTGATGATGTCGGAATCCATTTCGATCGCCCAGTCGATGGCCTGGACAACCTGTTCTACAGTTGTCTTATTATTTTCATCCAGTACCTTGGCTGAGATCAGGTCCACTGTGGGATTCACTCCCTGATTCCACTCATATCCGCTATCCAGAACCTGAAACAGCGAAGATCCAGAGGCTTCCTCCTCACCTGCCAGACGCTCATCATCTTCCCCCTCGCATTTCAGGTCCTCTGTCTCAAAATCGCTGTATTGTTCTTCCTCTGCCCCATACTCATCCACGCTTACCGGTGTTCCTTCGGGATTTGACGCCAGCACTTCTGCCACCGCTGTCCCATGTCCGCTGACGTCTTCATACAGGGGAGAATACTCATCCTCTCCCGGAACAAAATTCTTTCTGGCGCTGACATAGACTTCGTCACTGTAATTCACGCCGGAATCCAGCAGAGCCACCCGTACCGCTCCCCTGGGATGTTCCAGCGCTTTCTTTACAATGTCAGAATCGGCATTGATCATCTCCATATTCCAGTCCTGGTTCTCGATGTCATGATAGACATAGGCGTCCGTCTCCGGATCAAAATCTTCCTCATCTCCGGTCTCTACCCCGGGAGTGACCGGAGTGATGCCTTCTGACACTTTTTGACCACTAGCACTCTGGATCCGGCTTTCCTCCGGACATGTGACCTCCTCTCCCGGAAATTCTGCCTCAAAGCCAAAGCTTATCTTTTCTCCCGCCGGGATCCTGGCATTGTAGTCCATATTAGCAAGTTCATATGTATCAGACCGGCTGTCCAGGATTTTTGCATTCCAGATATTTGTGATCCTGGCATCGTATTGGAATGAAAGCTGCCAGTCATCGATAATATGATCCGTATGATTATAGATCTCCGCCTCTATGACAGCATTCCTGTCCCACTGATCCGCGATGCGATAGGAAACAGAATATTCCTCCGGCTGGTTTTCCTGATATTTACCCTGAACCAGTTTCATCTTGTCCAGATCCCCCAGATGCCCCCTGTCCATCTGGCAGCCAAAGGTGATTTTCCCTCCTGGCTCTATGCTGCGGTTAAACTCCTGACAGGAAAAAGAAATTGTCTCATCCTTCTCCGCCCATTCTACGTTCCATGCATTGGCCACAGTTCCCCCGGAAAACCATGACAGGATCTTCCAGTTGCGGATGGTCCTGCTGCCAGTGTTTGCCACAACTACCTCTGCCACCGAACCATCCTGCCAGGAGGACTGCTCCTCCACGGTGATCTCATATCCCTCTCCCCGATATACCTTTTTCGTTTCTGCCGCACGGGCAGATGGCAGACCACTAAATTCGCCCATGATAAATCCAAGGATCAATAGCAGCGCCAAAAGTCTGTTCTTTCGCTTTTTCAATGCTGTATTCCCTTCCTTTCCAAAAAATTTGAATGTCTTTACCTGTCTATTATAACATTCCATTTTCTGGAATTCAACGAAAATTCGGCGTTTTGGCGTGAACGACATGAATTTGCGATGAACGACACTTATTCTATTGTTCTTTTACCGGCAGCCACACGGTGATCCTTGTGCCAAGCCCTTCCCTGGAGAGGATCTCAAAATGCCCACGGTGTTTATCCACGATCCATTTGGCAATGGAAAGTCCCAGTCCGGTACCTCCCGTACTGCTGTTCCGCGCTGTGTCCGAACGGAAAAACCGCTCAAAAATATGAGTGACATCCTGCTCTTTCATCCCCTCACCGCTGTCCTGCACAGAAAAGAAGATCTCACCTTCCCCCTCTTCAGCCTTTCCCACAGAAAACAGGATCTCATCCCCCTCCCTGCTGTATTTCATGGCATTATCCGCCAGTATGCGCATGGTCTGCTTGAGCATGGTAGCATCCCCCGTCAGGAAGAATCTGCCCCCCTCCGGCTTATTCAAAGAGTACTGATGATTTTCATCGATCATACGGGACTCCTCATACACCTCCTTCACCAGTTCTCCCAGATTTACCTTCTCCTTCAACATCTGGTTTTTTCCGCTGTCAGACCGGGCCAGAAATAATAGCTGTTCTACGAGAGCTGACATGTGTTCTGACTCATGTTTGATGGCCTCGATCCCCTCTTCCAGGACAGTCTCATCCTCTTTTCCCCAGCGGTCCAGCATATTAGCGTATCCCTGGATCACAGAGATCGGTGTACGGAGTTCATGAGAGGCATCCGACACAAAACGGGACTGCTGGCGGTAAGAATCCCTCATGCGGTCAATAAGGTTATTCACTGCCTGCTCCAGCCCCTGCAGCTCCTTGTCCCCGATGTGAAGATGCTCCCTTCCCTCTTCCGGGTTTACGTTGGAAATAGCATCCTCCAGAAGATGAAACTTGCTCTCGTCAAAAGCGATGCTGCTCAGTTCCTCCGCCTTTTTTGCCAGCTCATTCAGGGGATGGAGTTGATACCGGATCTTCTTCGCCCCGCCGATCATCTGAAAAAGCAGTGACAGGATCTGTACGGTTCCGGCAATACACAAGCAAACTGCTGCAGAGTAAAGAAACATCCTCATATCTGCCTTCAGCATCCTGCCCTGTCCCCAATCCACAACATAATACATAACTCCTGTCGGAGGTCCTTTTTCAAACCAACGGCTGACCCCTCTCCACTCGAGATCGCCAACCTGGTTGATCTCCATCGATACACACCAGGCGGCAGTTGCCAGCAAAAACATTCCAAGATCCATCCAGAAATAAGATGAAAACTGCTTCCAGACAATCTTTCCGTTGATCCTCCTGGCGATGGAGGACATTCTGTTTCTCTCTTTCACTTTAGTCATTTTCTGGTCTCGCCTCCCGGATCACATATCCCACTCCCCGCACCGTCTGTATCATCCGGATCCCAAAACGCTCGTCAATTTTACTTCTAAGATACCGGATGTAGACATCGATCATGTTCGTCTCCCCCATATAATCATAACCACATACCCGGTTCAAAAGCACTTCTCTGGTCATAACAATATTTTTATTCTCCAACAGGATCTTTAACAGCTCAAACTCCCGGTTGGTCAGTTCCACCTGCTGGCCCGAAACCCTCACCTCATACCGCTGCGTATCCATTGTCAGTTCCCCGAACCCCAGGCCATTCTTCTCTGCCGCCCCGGCTGCCGGCGCCGCCATCGCCGCCTTTTTCAGAACAAGACGGATCCTCGCCAGAAGTTCCTCTATAGCAAAAGGTTTTGTGATATAATCGTCAGCGCCTCCGTCCAGCCCTGCCACCTTATCCATAACGGCATCTCTGGCGGTCAGAAGGATCACCGGCAGGGCAGACTTCCTGCGGAGTCTCCGCAGCACCTCAAAGCCATTGAGCTCTGGAAGCATTATGTCCAGAAGCATCAAATCGTAGTTTCCCTGTTCTGCCTCTGCCAGCCCTTCCCGTCCGTTGGTACATTTACCCACCTCATAGCCTTCATGTTTCAGTTCCAGCTCGATGAATCTTGCAATTTTTTCCTCGTCTTCAACGATCAGTATCCTCTCCGCCATCTGTAAACTCCTTTTTGATCTTTTCTGCAGCGTTGGAGGCGCTGTCCATCGCCTTATTCACATCCACTTCCACCTTATCAATCCCCTCAAATGAATAGTGGCAGCCACAAAATAGTCCCACCAGCATAACCAAAAAGACACACCAGAATGCAATGATAAGTATAATGACAAATACCGTCACTGGAACGCTGATGATCGTCTTGCCGTCACGTTCTACTTTAAACAGCGTCTCATTTCCCTTCTGGATCATTCTTCCGCACCAGCTAAAAAAACTGTTCAATGTTTCACTAAACCCGCCGCGGTTCTTCTGGGTGGAACTTGCCGCCTTTTCAATGTTTTCCGGTTCTTCATACTGCGTCGTATAACTGGTGTTTTTGGGTTCTTTTACCTTTCCCTGCTTTTCCAGATACACGATAGCGTCCAGCAGATCCCAGCCGCACTCCTCCAGCGCCTGTTTTGCCTCCTCGTAGCTTACATCTGCCTTCTTTCTTAATCGTTCGACTTTTTCTAATTCGTCCATCGGATCCTGCCTTTCTCCACATCTTTTAGATGTGGCTCTCTATTTGGTTTACTTGATAAACATATAATAACGTATCAGAATTAAAAGATAATTGGCAAAACATTAAAATCAGATTAAAATACATTTATTTTCTACAACGTTATTCTGAAACCAGATTATTGAGCCACATTCCCCGGACCAGAAGCACAAATCCCACCGCTGCTTTTACGACATCCACTCCACAGCATACAAAATAAAGGGAAACAACAGACAGACCGGTATACCTGGATAAGCACCAGGCAAGCGGGATCGACACCGCCCAGATAAATCCACTGTCAAACAAAAAGGTGATAATGGTCTTCCCGCCGGAACGGATGGTAAAATAGGCAGCGTGCAAAAAGGCATTCACCGGCATATACACCGCCAGCGTAAGGATAAATCTGGTGGCAAGATGTCGTATACTTTCAGAGGTCTCGTATACCTGTGGAAAAATAAACGCCGCCCCTGCCAGAAGCATCGCCACCCCCACACAGATCCCGGTAGAACAGAAAATGATCCTGTAAGCGCTTCTTTTCGCCTCCTTCATCTTTCCAGCGCCCAGAAGCTGCCCAACGATGATTGCCACACTATTTCCGATGGAAAGAAATACGACATTAAAAAGATTATTCAATGTATTGGAGATGTTCATGGCGGCGACGACCTCCAGGCCGCGCACCGAATAGCACTGCATGAGCATCGCCATGCCCGCCGCCCAGAATCCCTCATTCAGCAGAAGAGGGGTTCCCCGCACCAGGATTTTCTTCACCAGTTCTGCCGGGATATAGAGACTCCGGTACAACCCCCGGATAAAAGTATTCTGCTCGTGGTTTTTATGGGTCCAGACCAGAATGATCATCATCTCCACCAGCCTGGCCGCCACCGTACCAATGGCAGCGCCGCTGGCGCCCAGGGCAGGCGCCCCGAATTTACCATAGATCAGGATGTAGTTTAAGATCAGGTTTACCAGCACAGACACCAGCCCTGCTTTCATCGGCACCAGCGTCTGTCCTGTCTCCTTCAGAGTTCCAGCATACACCTGGACCACCGCAAAAGGAATAAATGAGATCATCACAATGTGCAGATAATCCAGTCCGTATCCTAATGTGTTGACGATACTTCCCACACTTCCCTCCTGGTGCAGATAGAGCTGGATCAGAGAGTTTCCAAACGTTCCCATGACCATAAGCCCCACCGTAGTGATCACGGCACAGCAGATCAGCTTAAACCTCACCGTGAAACGCACTCCTTCATCGTTTCTCTGTCCGAAATACTGCGCAGTAAAAATGCCCGGTCCGGACACCGCGCCAAATACCAGAAGATTGTATACAAAAATTAACTGATTGGCGATGGCAACTCCCGTCATCTGCTCCGTTCCCACCTGCCCCACCATGATATTGTCCAGCATACTGGCAAAATTTGTGATCCCCATCTGGATCATCATAGGGACGGCGATGCCAAAGAGACGCCGGTAAAAAGTCCTGTCTCCGATCAATTTATCTCTTATTTTAAGATTCACTATTTTCCTCCATTTCTATTCCCTCCGAGGTCCAGATCTGGGATTTTGTATCTACCAGCACCAGCTGGATCTCCGGATGAGATGCAGCGTATTGAACCGCTCTCTCTTTCCCCATCACAAACAGGGCAGTGGCAAGGCTGTCCGCCGTGACGCCGTCCCCTCCAATAACCGTAATGCTGGTAAGATCGCTCTGTGCCGGCGCCCCGGTCCTCTTATCTATAATATGATGATATACCTTTCCGTCTCTTTCAAAGTATCTCTGATAGGAACCGGAAGTGATCACCGCCTTTTCCCCGACCTGTACCGTCCCCAGCAGGCTGGTTCCATCGGAGGGATCGGTAATGCCCACTATAAAGGGCGCCCCATCCGGCTTTTTCCCAAAAGTCTGTACATTTCCTCCCAGGGAGACTACCGCCGCCTGGGCGCCTCCCTCCCGGAACAGTTCCGTCAGTTTCTGGGAGAGATATCCCTTGGCGATGCCGCCGAGATCGATCTCCATTCCCTCAGCAAGAGTCACCTTGTTATCCGGCCCCAGCTGGATCTTAGATGCATCCACCTTTTCCAGCAGACACCTAAGCTCCTCCGGTTCTGGCACCCGGTACTCCTCCTTCGTAAATCCCCAGGCCCGCACCAGGGGATAGATAGAAATATCAAAGAGTCCTTCCGTCTCTTTCGTTATCCCGATGCTTTTCTGGATCAGTTCATAGGTTTCCGGAGACACCTGCACCGCTCTGCCCGCCGACTGGTTTAATTTTGCCACATCGCTGGTCCTGGTATTGACGGAAAAAAGCCCCTCATATTTTTGAACCAGCTGTCTGGCCTCTGTCAGCAGTTCCGACGCCGATTCCCCGTATACTGTCAGATCCATAATGGTATCCATGGCAAAGATCTCCGCTGTCTCTTTCTCCGAAACGGGTGTCTTTCCACAGCCAGCCACTGTCATCAAAATCAGGCATATCAATACCATTTCACACAACTTGATCCGGTTTCTTCTTGCTTTTTTCCTCATTTGCATTCCTCCCGTCCCTGTGCCGCCTCTTTTGAATATACACAGCCACAATAATTCTGCCGGTATAAATGATATTCCCTGGAGAGCTCGATGCTTCTCTTGTACCCGTTTTTCTTCTTAAAATCCGATGGCAGATAGGCAATGCCATATTCTTCCGCCAGCCTCTCCCCGATCTCCATCAGCTTGTCCGCATTTTTATGGGGACTGATAGATAATGTGGTGCAGAAATAATCAGCTCCCTCTTTTACTGCCATTTCAGCTGTCTTTCGGAGCCGCATATCATAGCATCGGAAACAACGTCTTCCACACTCCGGCTCCTTCTCAAGTCCTTCTGCCATCTCAAAAAACAGTCGGCTGTCGTAATCCCCGTCCAACAGCTGCACAGAATTGGGATAATGGTTCTCTTCCACGAGCCGGATCAGCTCTGCCTTTCTTTTTTTGTATTCTTCCGGCTCAGTGATGTTCGGATTATAAAAATAAAGGATGATGTCGAAATAAGCAGAGAGGTATTCCAGTACATAACTGCTGCAGGGAGCACAGCAGCAGTGCAGAAATAATGTCTTCTTTTGATTTTTCTTCACGATCTGTTCCAGTAATTGATCTAATTCTTTCTGATAATTTCTATGATTCATCTCTAACCTCACCTCTCATATCGTGACCACAGTCTCAGTCCGGTGCCTTCAGTCCGATCACCGCCGCCAGGTTTCCTCTTTTTCCTTTTGTATAACGGTGGGAAAACAACAGCTCCGGATGTTCGTTGGTACACAAGCCGCTGATAGCGATATGCTCCGGCTTCATGCCTGCTTCCCGCAGAATGATTTCATTGGCACGCCAGAGGTCCAGCTGATAATGGCCATTTTGTTTTTCCTCGTAGATCTGATTCCAGTCCCTTTTGTCAAAGACCTTTTGAAACTCCTCAATCACATCTTTGCTGACCTCATAACAGTTCTGGCAGATCGAGGGACCGATCACTGCCCGCAGATCTTCCGGCCGGGAGCCAAATTCCAGCTTCATCCGCTCTACCATCTTCTCCCCCATCCGCAAAACCGTGCCTCTCCATCCGGAGTGGGCATTTCCCACCGCATGCCTCACCGGATCATAAAAGATCAACGGTACACAGTCTGCAAAAAAGGTCATCAGCATCACTCCCGGCTCATCGGTCACCAGACCGTCAGTCTCCCGGATGCGGCGGCTGTCCTCAAACACTTCCCCGGTATCCGCCTTCCCCACCCGGAGAATCTTCGTCTGGTGTACCTGATCTGTCAGCACCAGCTGTTCCGGCTCATAGCCCAGCGCCTCCGCCAGCAGGCAATGATTCCTCTTCACATCCTCTGGCCGGTCTCCTCTTGTAAAGCTTAAGTTCATCGAAGCACAGTCACCACAGCTCACACCGCCCAGTCTGGTAGAAAAACCATGTACCACCGGATATCCATCAAACAGCGGAAACTGTAGATAAGGCGTCGGCTCTGCGTCAATATATTGTATATTTTCATTTGATCTAAATATCATTTTTTCCCCTTTCTGATCACTTGCATAACTTTCACAGAATATAGTATACTACATTCATATAAGATTGAACAGAAAAATTGGAGGGATTTTATGCCATCACTATACGCTCACCACTCCTTTGGAAAGGAAATTTACAAAAACCTTCCAGAGGATCTTAAGCAAATTATCCGAAAATACCCTAATGCTTTTAATGCCGGACTCCAGGGACCTGATTTCTTATTCTTCTATCGTCCCTTTATCAAATGCGGCCCCAACAAACTGGGACGCTCCCAGCACAGTCAGCCTTTTTGTGACTTTCTGGAGAGAGTCCGCCCAGTGATCCACAAAAAAGGGAAGGATTGTGGCGAATACGCCTATCTCCTCGGCTTTATCTGCCATTTTATGCTGGACAGCGAAAGCCATACCTATGTCAATAAAAAAGCGAAAGAACCCGGCTATAATCACCTCGTGATGGAAATTGAATTTGACCGGTATCTAATGAAGAAAGATGGCAGAAACCCACTTCTCTACCCCGCCTGGAAACATATTACCTGGGATAAAGATACGCTGGATGCAATCCACGGAATCTATGGCTTTTTTGAACTATCCAGGGATAAGATTAAAAAATCCCTGCGATCTATGTCCTTTATCAAATGGTTTTTTACCACGGGAAGAACCTTCCGCCGGTTATTTATCCGTCTCGGCATGTTCGTATCCTGTCACTATAAAAAACTAGAAGGACATATGATGGATCTGGTGCCCAAGGGAAATGCAAAAGAAACAAACCGTATTCTGGATAAAATTTATCATAACACCCTGGGGATGTGCCTAAATATGATCCATCAGTTTGATTCAGTAATTCTCACAAATTCCCCGTTCCACGAACGGTTTGGCACCAACTTTAAAAACAACGAAAAGATTGCAGACGAAAGCAGTCCCCAGGTATCCTGAAACCAGGATACCTGGGGAGTTTATCCATACCAGAGCGCCTTCCGTAATGGAACCCCCGATATATTTCCATTTTTTTCTTAAAAATATCTCCTTCCATTATAACTTATTACTCATAAACTTACAATGGAATTCTCCATATCTGGCACCATTTTTACTCTAAAAAACATCGTTCCGTAATGATCCTGAAAAATCATCACAGAACGATGCTCCCTTTTTGATCTAAGATATAACTTTACTTAATCTTAATCGTAATCGTTTTCTTTACTTTTTTAACCTTAGCTGTAACCTTTACTTTTCCTTTTTTCAAGGCCTTCAGTTTGGCTTTCTTACTACCTTTGCTTGTGATCTTAGCCAGCTTTTTCTTATTGACTGACCATTTCACTTTTCCAGAGACATTGGTAAGCTTAGCTGTCAATGTAATGCTCTTACCCTTTTTAACAGTCTTCTTTGCTGTGATCTTGATCGAAGCTTTTTTCTTCTTCACCTTAGGAGTGGTAGTCGGCGGCACAGTAGCCGGCGGATTAACCGCAGGCGGATTAGTACCTGGTCCCTGAGGCGCTGGTGTTGGTGCTGGTGCTGGTGTTGGCACCGATGGTGCTTCCGCCTCCCGCTGAATCTTAACAGTATAATTCTTCATCGTCTCATGATCTTCCGCATATACCTTTAAGGATAATGTCGTCGTATCTGCTGTCAAAGTATATACCTGCGCTTTGGCATCATTGATCAGCTCATCATTGACATAGACAAGTCCATATCTGTCCGCAATATCAAATTTAAGCTTCGTGCTCTCTGTATTCGCCGGCAAAGTCACCGTAAATTCTTCCCCATTCTGAGCCACAGTTCCATTGTTGCATGTAACTGCATTCAGAGAAGCATTATCGTTATAATTGATTGTCGTAAACAGACCACCTACCAGGCGGGCACTGTCCTCTGTAGCAGAAGCACTTTCAAACTTCAGAACAACTACCGTATAATCCTTGCCCTCTACTTGAATGTTCTTTATGCTATTTTTCAGGACATCGGCAGGAATTTCAAAAGATTCCGAATAAAATGCCTCTTCTCCTGTATAGTTCAATGTCTTTTCTGCAATCACCGAATCTCCCACGGAGATCTTAATGGTCTTGCCATTATCTTCTTTGGCAAACTGGCAGAGAGCAAAATTCGTCTTTTCCTGATCCACGATCATATTATATGCGAAGAATCCTCCCGCCTTGGCAAGACGTGTGCTTCCTCCGCCATCGATGGTTCCAGCTTCTGAATTAGTCTCTTCCAGCTGATGAAGGTCATCCGTTTCATACTGTCCGTAACCCGGCTGAATGGAGTCAATCTTACTAGCATTCAGTCTGCCCTTTTCTTTATTTTCCAGGATCTCTCCCTCGCCAGCCGTCTCAAAGGGGCTCTTAAAGTACCAGTAAATTCCATATCTCTCATCATTCAATGTGTTAAATGGAACAAAAGTCAGTGTCTCTCCAAAGAGCTCCTCTGCATCCGTACCTGTCAATTGAAAGGTAAGAGTATCCGCAGAGGTATCCCGTACAAGATAGGTATTGATATCCGCAATAAATTCATCCATCGTCAACATTTCCTGAATGGTCAGAGTTTCATTTCCAAAAACTGGAGAGGCGTCGGAAGTACCATACTGAATCCTAGCACTTTTAGATTCAGATCCCACTACTTTATAATATGGTGCTGATAAATCCACTCCGGCTCCTGTTGTCTCATCCATTTTTTCTGTTCCCAGTCTGGCTGCCAAAACCGTCGGACCGTATTTAAATCCATAGACCGTATTGTTATCTGGAAGGCCCACTGCCTTAACCTCCATGGGATACTTGATGGAAACCTCATCATTTTCTTTCCAGTCCCTGGTGATGGATATATAACCATTGGAACTGATCGCATCTTTTATCGTTTCCCCATTCACTTTTACTGTCACCTTATCGCTGGCCCAATCAGGAACCCGCAGGGCAATGGAAACGTTAGAGGAAGCAGCACCATTTAACAGATGCATTTTGAAAGATGCTTCATCAGATTTTGTTACATCAGAATTTTGTGTGATCTCCAGATTTTTCTCACTCCACTTCACTTTAGAAGCCACATACTGATTTACAACCAGTGTGGAATCGTTACGGAAGTAAATGCTGTCCCCCAGTTTTGTAAAGTTTTCCATACCACTTCCGGTACAGCACCAAAACATATTATTTGCAGGATCCGTATTTCCAAACACTTTGAAAAATCCCGTTGCCATCGGCAGGAAATAAGCAGCAGCCGCATTGTCATCTGCCTTTACTGCTCCCATGATGGAGTTACGGAGTGTGCTCTCATAGTAATCCGAGTATTTCTTCTCCCCGGTAAGCTTATACAGTTCACGTGATAATTTCAGCATGTTATGGGCACAACAGCTCTCGCAGTTTGTCGCGTTACGGGTGCCATCCAGTTTAGCCTCATCACGAAAATGCTCCATCACGCTGACGCCACCTGTGATATAAGCATATTTATCTACTGCCAGGTCAAAGAATTTTTCAGCCCACTCCAGGTACTGTTCATCTCCCTCACCCAGCTCGTCTTGTGCCTTCAATACAGAATAACGTTTTAAGGCTCCCACAAACTTGGGGATCGTAGTGTTGGCATGCTTGCCGTTGAGTTTATTAGCTGCTCCGGATGTTACATCCGTAAAGAGGTCTGTCTGGTCAAACTTATGGGCACTTTCCAGATATCTCTCATCCCCTGTATAATAATATAAATCATACAGACAATCGTTCATGCCGCCATATTCTGTCCATAAAACCTGGTTGTTTGTAGATTTACTCCACTTGCTGGCACGGTTGTAGATCCAGTCACCAAGACCTTTGGCAACTTCCAGAGCCTCTTCATTTCCTGTGTATTTGTATGTATCCACCAGCCCTGTCAGCATCTTGTGCATATTATACCATGGAACCCAGGTCTTGTTTTTCTTGTTTTCCTCTTTATCATTGCCATCCTTTATTTTCCCCTCGATTACATCAAACTGTCTTTCCACATTCTGGGGATCCAAAATCTGTGCGCCGAAGATAAATCCCGTACCAAGTTCGTCCTGGCACTCCTTCAGACCGGAGATCAGCGCCGCTGACTTCTCTTTCAGTTCCTCATCTCCCACAGCCCGGATCGCCTGGGCAGTTGCAGAAAGGTAGTGTCCAAAACTATGACCGCCAAGAAGACTGTCTTCCCAGCCCTTATACGGTTTTATACCTTTTGTGTCAACACCTGCCGTCTCACGGAAACGGGACAGCAGACGGTCGTTATCGAATTTTTTCAGGAATTCGATGTCTGACTGCTGTGCTGCCAGATAATAACTATCTGTGATCTCTACGTCATCCAGGTTAAACTGAGAAAGATCCTGCAAGGAACTCTCTGCCAGCACTTTTAGATCAAACTTTTTCTTATATTGCAAATCACCCATAGAAACCGTTGCCTCCAATGTCACCTGTGCATCCGGCTGACCTGCCGCCGGTCTTGTCACTGTTCCGTCAGTAGAAATAGCATCCTCCTGGGAAGAAGTCCAGGAAATACTGCTTCCATTCTCTCCCATTTCCGGCAGCGTAAGATTGGATGTAACCTGTTCTGATCTGAATTTCAGGGCACTTACATCTTGACTAAGCGCTGTTTTATTCTCATCCTTACTTTCTGCCTTTGAAACAGACGCCCCCGTCGGAGTTATGCACCCAAAGACCAGGGCACCACTGAGCAAAACTGCCATTCCCCGGTTCATCAGGCTTCGCCTTTTTTTCTGCATCATACCTACCTCCTCGTATTTTGGTATTTGTTAATATCTACTATGCCATAAAGTATAAAATTTGTAAATATCAAAAGGTAATATGGAGTGTCAAAAGGTAAGATGATGAAAAAAAATCTTTATCTCAACCTTCCAATTCCGTTATTTTATGGTAAAATAGTGTCAGGGTAAAAAGGTTATTGATCAGAAAGGAACTACGCCATGGACGAATTAAAAATATCACTTTCCGCACAGATCCGTTACAAATTTTATGGACTTTTTGAAGCCCCCTCCAGGGAGTGGGTGCATATGTCAAGAAATCTGGAAGAATTCCAGCTTATCCTTATGATAAAAGGAACCTTGTATATTGCCGATGAAAAAGAAAAATATATAGTATCAACTGGTGAATATCTGATCATGAAACCAGGTTTCCAATATGGCTACAAACCTTCCCAATGCTCCTTTTACTGGGTTCATTTTGACTGCCCCTTTATGAATGTTCCAAAAGAACAGATCATCTCCCTTCCCTGCCGGGGGAATATCAAAAACCTGGGACGCTTTCATGTCCTATTTACACAACTGAATGATATTTATGTCACCTATGAAAACCAATGCGCGACGAATTTTTTTGCCACCAATATCCTGCTTGAATTATTTAACCAGGTTTCATCTAAAAATCCTATTCCCGCTTCAGCAGAGGACAAACTGCATAGGAATATTATTACTTATATTAAATGGAGCCGCGCCTACCGGGTAAAAGTTAAGGATCTGGCTGAACATTTTGGATATCATCCCAAGTATCTCTCCACCGTCTTCCGAAAAAAAGAAGGAGTTTCGTTAAAACAATACCTCATCGACCAGACCATGGAATGTGCCAAGGAAGAGCTGTGTAATACCGAACGGAGCATCCTTTCCATCGCATTAAGCATGGGATTTAGTGACGGACAGGCCTTCTCCCATTCTTTCAAACATGCCGTAGGGGTCACCCCCACAGAATACCGGAACAGCCATCGGTTTCTGGACAAAAACGATAACTGAACTAATAGAATTCAAGAAGGTGTCCCCAAAGCCATATCATGGTTTTGGGGACACCTTCTTTTATTTGTATCAATCTGCGTCACTAAAAACGCATATAGTATCTAAGTTATTAGTTTGTCGGTTCAAATGTCCAAACCTGGTTCGTACCTTCCCAATATCCGTTCTGTACCACATTGGTATTATCAGCCACTCTCAGATGAAGACCACTCTTATCGTTTGTAACCTTGGTCATAATTCCAAACTGACCAGCTACCGCAGTAGTCTTAAGTTTAAACTGCTGTGCCTCTCCACTGTATGCATGATAAATATTTATATTTGTATTATCCGCAGTACCTGCACCACTTACATCAAGCATAAAGTCACCCAGAGCACTTGTAAGTGTAACATAGCCGTTATCCAGCTTTGTCAGATACCATTTCTCTCCTCTGGAACCAGTTTTAGCCCCAACCTGTACATTCCGTCCTGCTGCTCCAACATTTCCTTCTACCTGAAGATATTTTCCAGAAGCCGGATTTTTAATGCAGTACCATCCGTTTGGAAGGGTTGTACCAACAGTACCACCGGTACCAGGAGTATTTGCCTTTAATGTGCAGACAAATGTTGATACACTATTAGCTGGCAGATATGCCCAGAATCCATTGCCATCAAGACCAAGGTTGGATGTCTTAGCAAGATTCTCACTTCCAGATGTACGGTAACGGTCTACATTAGAGATGTTCTGCCCGTTTACAGCAAATTTCTGGGAAATATTAGATGATCCTTTGTTTACTGCCACAATAACTGCTTTTCCATCTCCCGTATAAGCAGATACATACACGCCGTTATTCGGGTTCACTGTTGCCTGTACTCTCCTGTAGCCAGGACGGATGAATTTTGAATACTGTGCCATACAATAACCACGTTTACTGATGGTTCCATTCTCTCTCATCGGACTATAGCTTCTGCGGATGTACCACCATACATAAGTCTGAAGATTATTGATCATAGCATTATGTATATGATCTGAAACTCCCAGTGCCTCCGGCCATCTGTCGGCGGAATTGTTATCGCTGTTCGGATAATATACCTCAGTCATCCAAAGCTCTTTGCCGGCACCCTTCTGCTGGAACAGAGGATATACAAAATCTTTGTACTGGGTTCCGTACAGATGGGTTCCCATAATGTCCACGTTGGCAAGCGCCTGAGAATCATTCAGAATAGGATCTGACATCGTCTTGTTGTAAGAGAAGGACTCTGGTGCAATAAGACGGCAGTTGATAGATCCAGCATAATACTTCAGGAAATTAAGAATCTCGGTCGGTGTCCACCATGTCCACTCATGTCCGTAATCCGGCTCGTTTGCCATAGAAATGGCATACAGGTTTACTCCATTGTTTTTCATAAATGTGACAAAATTGTTCAGATGCTGTGCATACTGAGCATATTTGTCATGTTTCAGTCGTTTTGCTTTTGTATCCCCATTGCGATTGAACGTCTCTGTCAATTCGCTTGGCGGATTCCACGGAGTTGCAAAAACAATAGCACCTTTTGCTATAGCAGCTTTTGCAGTCGCAACTTCTTTGTACCAGTTCCGGCTGTCAGAATCAATCCAGATCCTAAGAACGGAAAATCCCAGCTGATTGTCACCATTTCCAAATGCTGTCTCTCTTTGGGACGCTGTCAGGTCTCCTATCCATGACGGGTGATTCATACCACCAAATCCTTTTATCTCCTGATACTTCGTATTCAGGTTGACCACCGCATCACTAGCTGCCTTTGCCTCCGGTGCCTGGATTGGGAAAACCCCGATCACCATCGCAACTAACAGAACCCCTGCCAGTATCGCTCTCGCTGCTTTCTTAACTTGTAACCCCATAAAAATTATGCCTCCTTTTTGATAAATATTTTTTATGAGCTTAGTATAATACACAGAAAAGCGTTACACAATGACCGATTCCGTCATTTTTTTGACATATTATGCAATTTATGGTATTTCTACAGCATGCTTTTGTGCGTTTTGCACAAAAAACATTCGTTCTTTTTATTCAACTATACAAAAGTCTCCATATGAACTATGATCTCCTGCCGGACAGATTGATAATAAACGATCCTGTGAATTGTTTCGTGAACCTGGTCAATCCCCATTTTCTGTTCCTGCAGACCACCGCATTCCAACAACAATGCACGCCTTACATTGTAATCAAGCCAGTCAAGCCAGCTGTAGCCGATGCCGGAAATCACCCGCCAGTCAGCTGATAATTCTCCGTATTCTGACCGATATGCCTCAATAAAAGCATGAAATCTTTCAACATCCAGGTCACACACCACATCACCTGCCCAGCTCAGAGCCAGCCGGAACATTTCCAGATATGGGTTTCCATAATCCAGGGACTCCAGGTCAATGATCACAGGCTCTGTCCCCTCCCACAGCACATTTTTACTGTCCATATCGCCATCGCTGATACAGGTGATCTGTGGAGCGCCTTTCACCGCGGCATTATACTCCTCACTGGCATGGTACAATAACTCTCTGTTTTGGCTTAATTCCTTATGGATCTCCGGACACCGTTCCAGGGCAAGCCGGATGTATTCATCCCAGTCCACATCACACGGTTCGTCTGGTGCAGGCTCGTCTTTTTGCTCGATCTTATGGATCCGGGCCAGCGTTTTTCCAGCAGTCTGACAATGTTCCTTCCCAATATCTTTCCAGCCAATCGTCTTTGCCTCCAGCCAGCGGAACACATAAAAATACTGCCCTTCCAGACACTGCATCTTCTTTCCCTTGATCTCCAAAGCCGGCAGGACAGGTATTTTATTTTCATATAATATACATTCCAGCTTTTCCGCCCGATTATAACTATCCAACGCATCCGGGCGCTCCATGATCACAGGATTCAACAGTTTTACCGCATAAATCCCTTTTGTCGTCTGCAGCCTGTACATTTTATGGAGGTAGCCGCCAGTCACACTCTGAGGCGGCCCTGCAGCTTCCCCAAGATTGCATTCCTTCGCTGCCTTCCAAAACCATTTTTCCAAATTAATCTTTGCATCCATCACTTTGTAAATATCCTTCCTCTTTCATCTGGTTTATCGATTTCTCTTTTATTCCGTTATCCCTTCAAAGGCGCATATCCTTCAAGGATCTCTATAATATCTGAATAATATATATTTCCACCAAGTACAGTCCCATCCGGTTCGAGGCATATGCTGCGTATATCATCTTCTTTTTCTATATATGGATTGACTGGCAGAGCCGATGGATCAAAATATTCCTTTAGGTATGTAAGGGCATTTCCACTTGGAAAGATTATATTTCCCTCTGAAGGCTCGATTCCCATCCGGCTAAATCCATCGAGGATTTCCTTGGTCTTTCTATTATATTTATTTTCCTGCTCCTGGTCTCCCAGCCAGGCAGGATGGGTACGAACCGGGATCCCTGCCTCTTTCACTGCTTCCGCAAATATCTTCACGGTATCCAGCGGAATGGTTTCCTGATGAAAGGCATCCACTGACAATAGAACCGCATTCACCCCGCTCCACGCAAGCTGTTCTGTGACTTTTCTTATCTTCTCATTTTCTTTACTGAAAAACCCGTTAGTGATCAGCTGCCTTTTGGGAATGCCGGCTCATATCTTTTCTCCCCATGTTTTATTCCCAAAGTTTCTCACAATCTTTAACATAATATAAGCTTCTATTTATTATAACAGTTGCTATATTATTTATGCAACAGCAATTTCAGGTTATATTTTTAAAGAATCGCAAACCGATCATACTCCCTTTACACCGCCCTCAAAAAAAGGAACCACAAGCCCTTTTTCAGACTCATGGTTCCCTGAACATTACTTCATATGCCGAGCCGGAGTGAGGCAAACAGGCAGAAGGAACAGAAGAAAATCAGTACAAAACATCCGGAGAGATCCCGGAAAAAATGGTCCCTCAGCTTACTGCGCAGGGAAGCTAACGGTGATATTCCTGTCATCTGGTACACCAAATACATCAAAAAGATTATGATAACCATATAGACCATATTCCGCAGCAGCGCTTCTGCCACAAAGATCAGCACCAGATGTGCCATAAGATACGCTGCATTTCCCTCATAGAGATGTTTTTGTGCAAGTCCCAGCAGATATGCGGTAAAGGGTCCGGTCATCGCGGACAGAAAAATAACTGTGATCTGCGGATTCTTCTGTAGGAGAGAAGAAATATTACCGCCTCCCGCAAACATCTGCAGATATCCCACTGCTACCAGCGGTGCCAGTGTCAGAAGAGTTTTGGCGATGGTAAACCACCTGTCTTTTTCGTGATAGTCTGCCAGGATTTTTACCTGCTGCCTTTTCTTTCCCATAGCCATGCCTCCGATCTTATTTCAGTTCCGGCCAATAATCCTTATTTGCCTCGATCATGTCATCCAGGATCAGCTTAGCGACCCGTGCACTGGGCACAATTTTAGACAGGGTGAGGGCCTGCCACATCTTCTGATAGCTTCCCTCGATCCATGCCTCCACTACCAGTTTCTCCACACTGACCTGCTGCTCCAAGAGCCCCTTCTGGAACTGTGGTATCGCTCCCTGGCAGATACGTTCGTATCCATTTGATCCAACGATACAGGGGATCTCAACCATTGCCGTCCGGTCAAAATTCTCCACCGCCCCCTCGTTGGGAACGATGAGAAGAAATCTCTCCTTTGTGTTTTCTGCGATGGCGCATGCCAGATCCACGATATAGGTGGCATGAGCGTCCGCCTCAAACCCGCAGTCCTTTGCGGTTCCTTTTTCAATGATCTCCCGGCATGCCCCAAATACCGTCTTTTCACGGCCTTCCATCACCTCGTTGGCACGGGTATGTTCCGGGTTAGAGTGTTCCACCACGTAGTCCGGATACAGATAATATTTGAGATAGGTATTGGGAATCGTATTGGGATCGATGGCATAGACATCTTTCGCTTTTACAAAGGTCTCTTTCCAGCTGTCATCAATATGCTGGTTTGTCTCTGCAATCCCATCGGCAAACCCATTTGCCGCCACGTGCTTTTTAATTTCCGGCATCAAGTCATTTCCTTCACTGTCGTAGATTTTGTACCACCACCCGAAATGATTCAGACCATAATATCCCACTTGCATTTCTTTGCGGGATTTCAGCCCTACCATATTTGCCATTTTTTCCTCTAAGTCTATGGGCATATCACAAATATTCAGAATCCTGGAATTGGGACGGAGACGGCGGGTTGCCTCTGCAACGATCGCCGCAGGGTTGGAATAATTCAACATCCATGCCTCGGGCGAATATTTTTCCATATAATCCAGGATTTCTAAAACTCCGCCGATGGAGCGCATTCCATAGGCGATCCCGCCTGGTCCACAAGTCTCCTGCCCAACGACGCCATACTTGAGGGGAATCTTTTCATCCAGCTCACGCATGGCATATTTGCCGACACGAATGTGGGCAAGAACAAAATCAATCCCGGTAAATGCCGTCTCCGGATCTGTGGTGTAGCCAAATTCTATATCCGGTGCATTTTCCTTAAGATAAATTTCACAAGCCTTCGCCACAGTCTCCTGACGCTCTGCATCGTTGTCATAAAACATGATCTTATGAATCGGAAAACGCTCCCGCTCCTCCAGAAGCATTAAGGCAATCCCTGGAGTGAAGGTGCTGCCGCCTCCGGCAACGGTTACAGCATATGATTGTTTCGACATAAATAAAACCTCCTGATTATCTTTTATTATTTTCGATACGTGATAACGGTAGTCTTCCCTGCTTTGGCAAATTTATCCGGGATCAGCTGGATATCCCTGCACTCATCTGCATTTGTCATCAGCATCGGTGTGTGCATCTTATAGCCCTTTGCCTTCATCAGCTTCATATCCACCTCACAGAGCAGCTGCCCCGCCCTGACTTTGTCACCTTCCTGGACTTTCGCCGTAAATCCTTTTCCTTCCAGCTCTACCGTGTTGATCCCGATATGGACGAGAAGTTCCAGACCATCCTCTGTGGAAATACCAAAGGCGTGCAATGTATCCGCGATCATAGAAATCTCTCCATCCACTGGAGCATATACTTTCCCATCCGTCACAATGACTGCCACACCCTCACCGAGAGCCCCTCCGGCAAATACCTCGTCCGGTACGTCGCTCACCGGGATCACCTCTCCGTTTGCCGCTGCTTTAATCTCATACTGCTGCAAACTGGAATCATCAGATCCTATATTTTCTTCCGTATTCTTTCCCGTATCAGCAGCCTGTTCTTTCTGCGCTTCACTATTTTCTGTATTCAGCGCATAGGCAGATGGATCTGCCATGATATTTTCAAATTTCTCCCGGACGCTGGGCACGCTCATACCGACGATAACTTGCATCGCCTTTCCATTTTTAGAAATGCCATGGGAGCCCACAGCTTTAAAATAAGCGTCGTCCTTTACCACAGTTTCATCCTTCACATTGATCCTCAGACGGGTTGCACAGTTGGTCACATCCACGATATTATCCGCACCCCCCAGTCCTTCCATGATCATGGCAGCCAGCATGGTCTTTTTGTCCATTTCCACATTTCCCGCCTGTCTGGCACGAAACTCTGCCTTAGAATAAAACTTCGTTTCGTCGCTTTCCTCCCGTCCCGGTGTCTTAAAATCAAACTTGAGGATCAGGAACCGGAATACGACAAAATAGATTCCCGTATACACCAGTCCAATGACCAGCAGCAGCAGATACTGCTTCCAGTGTGAACTCATCAGCGGAATAAAATTCAGGGAGCTCATCTCGATCAGACCGCCAGAAAACACACCAACGATACCAAACAGATTCATGGTCGTGGACAGACATGCCGCCAGAAATGCATGGACAACAAACAGGACCGGTGCGATAAAAAGGAACGTAAACTCGATGGGCTCCGTCACACCACAGACGATGGCCGTCAGAGTGATGGGGATCAGCAGCCCCTTCAGCTGGGTCTTCTTCTCCGGCTTCGCCGTAGCATAAAATGCCAGTGCAATACCCGGGCATCCAAACAGCTTTGAGAAACCCGTCGCCGTAAATGACGCCTGAGGACACAGGGACTTCAGTGAAGCCGTCGAGGAAGCCAGCGCAGGCAGCTGTGTCGCCCAGTAAGAATAGATGCCGCCGGGGCAGACCAGATTGTCATAATAAAATGGGCTGTACATAAGGTGGTGCAGACCGAAAGGTATGAGCAGACGTTCCAGGAAAATGAAAACCCACACGCCAAAAGAGCCGCTGGTCATAACAAAATTCTGGAAGATCTGCATGCCATGCTGGATATTGGGCCAGATGACCACAGACAGCAGTGCCACCGGCAGCATGACAAAAAATCCGATCATAAAAATAAAAGTGGAACCGTTAAAGGAACCAAGCCATTCCGGGAGATCCGTATCAAAAAACTTATTATGCAGAAAGATCACAATACCAGAGACCAGCAGCGCGCCAAACATACCCATATCCATCGTTTTGATGTTGGCGATCATCGTCAGCCCGCTGGAGCCGCCGATATCTGCGGAAAAATCAACGCCAAATACCCCTCCCCACTGGGAAAGTATCGTATTCACAAAATAGTGAAAGGTCAGATATAAAACCAATGCTTCCATACAGCACCGCGCCGCCTGTTTGTTCGCCAGTCCGATGGGCAGACCGACGACAAACAGCAGAGGAAGCTGGTTAAACACACACCACGCTCCCTGAAGAATGACATTCCAGACCAGATACCACATGCTTCCAGAGGCAGCCAGCGGTCCCAGAACTGCCTCTGTCGTGCAAAGCGTACCAATACCAACCATAACACCTGCAAAGGAGAACAACAGCACCGGGGTAAACATGGCGCCGCCGAACTTTTGAATTTTTTGCATCATTGATGTAACACTTCCCTTCTATCGTTATTTGTCCGAGTCGTATGTTAGTTAATATTTGCAAAAAACGGAATAAAATACACCCTGTGGCTTTTATATCTGCAGGCACTAAAAAACAGACCATCTATCTTAATGATTTCAGGTCTGTTTTTGGATCTCAATTTCATCTTCTCCTTTCTCTCCGGACAAGCATCCTATCCCTTTTCCACCACTCTTACCTTTTTGGACAGCGCCCCCTTCTTCCGGAACAGTGTCCTGTACTCCTTCCCCTTTCCTTTCGGCACATAGATCACCACCTTCTTTCCGATCCCCCGGAAGGCATTTTCCTTCACTTTGGTGATCTTCCGGGATTTTATCCTGATCTCCCGGAGCTTTTTGCATTTATAAAATATTCCGTCAAAGTATACGTCGTCTTCATCCCCTGGAAAGCTCCCTCCCAGTTCCTCCACATTTTCCGGCAGCGTGATCTTCTCGATGGAAGTCTTCGCAAATGCCCTGTCCCGGATGATCCTCACGCTGGAGGGAAGCTTGATCTGGGACAGGTCGTAGGCGGCATAGACAAAACCAATTGGGACGATCTCAAGGCGGCTGGGCACATGGATCTTTTTTAAGTTGTGGGAAAAGAACCCAAACGGATCACTATCCATCTTTACCAGGGAATCCGGCAGGATCAGTTCCCGGCACCCCTGGCAGTCGATCGAATTAGTCCCTGCCTCCCTCAGGTTTTTGGAAAACCTTATTTTCCGGCAATTGGGAATAAATTCAATTGCATAACCTCCAATCTTTGTTATGCTGTCCGCCATAATGATTTCTTCTACTTTATCCAGATCTGTCTCTAAATTCTCTATTCCCTTGATCCCCTTTTTAAAGACCACCCTCTTGATCTCCCTGCCCCAGCACTCATACTCGCATATGATCTCATTTCCTTTTCTGGAGTCCCTTGTCACAACCCCTTTCCCGCTGAAAGTAAGCGTCTTTGTCTTTTTATCATACCGCCAGGTATTTCCGTTATCATCCACTCCCCGCACCGGCTTTTTCTTCGCCCAGGCCGGACCGCTGCCCGCCAGCAGCAGACCGGACAGCAGCAGGCACAGTGCCAGGATAAATCTTACCGGGACTCCCCGTCTGTTTTTGGATCTCATGGTCATCTTCTCCTTCCTCTTCGGACAAGCATCCTATCCCTTTTCCACCACTCTTACCTTTTTAGACAGTGCCCCCTTCTTCCGGAACAGTGTCCTGTACTCCTTCCCCTTTCCTTTCGGCACAT
>CAJUFM010000038.1:25165-27248 GCA_910585745.1 uncultured Eubacterium sp.
TCTGTTTTTGGATCTCATAATATCTCTCCCTCCCCTGTCTAATAGGATTCACAGTCCACAGAATTATAATTGTGAGGGATGATCTCCCCGGTCTGCGCGTTATAGCAGAAAACGTTCCAGTAATATCCATCCTGCTGGGGTACATAATAGGTTTTCCACGGAAGAGCAGAATTCCCCCTGTACACCTGGACTGTCGCTCCGGAGTTCCTTAACTGCTTCAGGCTTCCATGGGAATAATTGTGTACATAAAACTCGTAATCTTCTGATTCTGGGTGATAAATGGTGGTAGTTTCCGGGCCATAGCTGGTAGTATCATCCACATCCAGCTGGAATTCTACCCTTCCCTCTGAATTATAGACTACCTTCTGCCCATAATACATATGCGCCTTCCGGCCGTCCGCCGTGGTGCCCACCAGATGGGAATCCAGGTCGCGGGGAGTCTCTCCCCAGGTCAGCACGATCCGCAGCTGCCGGGAATCCAGGTCGCCGCTGACCACCCCGTTCTGGTTCTCTATGATGCTGCCGCCTATGATCTTCACAAGCATAGTGCTGTCGGTATATTTTATCTCTCCCTGGCGCCGATCCACGATCTGGACTGTATAATATCCCGCTGGCAGATCCGCCGCCTCGTAGCGTCCGCTTTCATCTGAATGGACCGTCAGTACCACGTCGCCGCTGGTAACCCCTACGCCGCGGCGGAACAGAAGTGTAATATCAGATACAGCTTCCGCTGTCTTGGCATCCACGATGGTCCCCCTGGCTCCGCCTTTCCCGTCATAAGCATCTGAGATCGGAGTGAGCACCGGATTGTATACAACCGGATCGCTGCTGGTGACCGTAACCTTCACTTCCAGATCGATATACCCCGGCTTCCTGATGGACATATTATACATGCCGGGAGAGAGACCCGCGATCTCATACATGCCGCTCTGGTCAGAAGTGCACGGATACACGAAACCGGTGTTATAATTGGTCAGCTGAATCTCCGCACCGGACAGAGCTGGCTGGTCTCCTGTATCCGTCTGATTTACCCGGCCTCTTAATACAGATCTCGATACCTTTTCTTTCCCGATCTCGATCCGGCGGACAGAACACATAAGCCGAACTGGATTTCTATTTGTCGCACTTTTTCTGTCCCTGGCCTCTTCCATCGCTTTTTCTCCCAGGATCTCCTGGGCTGTACGGTTACTGGCATATTGTTTGGTGACCACATACCGCTCCCCTGTGAGCGCATCCATTCCAGATACCTGAATCCTATAATTCCCGCCGATCCATGCAAAAAATCCTTTCTTTTTTCCCTTCTCCACCACTCTGCCTCTTCTTCCTTCTGCATCGAAAACTTCTATTTTAGCGTGCTCGTCAAAGACATTCACCCATACAAACTCATAATTCCAGGTCCGGTCAAATATTTTTCCCACATCCGCCTGGCCTGCCTTAGCTAATACTTCACCGCTGTTGGATTTAACGGTATGCATGCCGAGATACCCTGACAGATTGCGGAGCCCGTATCCGTTATACAGATACTCGTCCAATTTGGAAGAAAAACTTTTCACTCTGCAGGCGCGAAACTCATCAATGCTCCCCTTGTAGGATTTTAACTTTGGCTTCTTTTTCTTCATACCGATTTTGTTTAACACCTGATTGCAGACGCTCTGGGCAGATTTATACCGCAGGTCAACGATCTCCGGATCGTCCGCTCTGCCACGCACCTTGCCTTTCCCATATTCTGTATGTTTCCCCTCGCTCTTCTGGTGAGTGATGCGCCCCCATTTCAGGAAATCTTCTTCCGTCTTTTCCGTTCCCTTCCTGGGTCTGATCCTGCCATAGGCACTGTGGGCGAATTCATCCGACAGCGTGTGAAGCGCCATACCATACACAAAGGCGGCACGTTGTTTTCGTTCCTTTTTACTTTTTGCTTGTGACCAAAAACCTTTGCACTTCATAGATTTCCTAAACCTTACAAACAAAAAATCATTGACACTCTGGTCTTTCAGCGCTTTCTTTCCCTCCTGATACATTTTAGCATTCTTAAACATGCTATCAAAATGCCCCTTCTTCCACCATTTTCCCTTTTTCAGATAAT
>CAJUFM010000039.1 GCA_910585745.1 uncultured Eubacterium sp.
GTTCTCAAAGCCTGTGATCACTTTTCCTTTTTCATAATGCTCCGGATACCCGTCGGAAGCCAGAACGACACACACTGCCGCATTGTCCTCAAATTGAAGATCGATCTCTTCCAGTTTTCCGTCGATGCAGGCATTCATCACATCCACGATGTCATTTTTCATCCGGGGCAGTACCACCTGTGCCTCGGGATCGCCAAACCGGGCATTGTATTCCAGTACCTTCGGCCCATCTGACGTGAGCATAAGTCCCACAAACAGGATTCCCACAAAATCTCTTCCCTCTGCCTTCATGGCATCCATCGTGGGCTGGAACACCTTTTCCTCACAGAATTTTTGGATTTCTTCGTCGTAAAATGGTGTCGGGGAAAAGGTTCCCATGCCTCCGGTATTCAGACCTTCGTCATTGTCCTTTGCCCTCTTGTGGTCCTGGGCACTGGTCATCGGTTTGATGTGGGTTCCGTCACAATAGCAGAGAACCGATACTTCTGGCCCTGTTATGAATTCCTCGATCACAATCCGGTTTCCGGCGTCACCAAACTGCTTGTCCAGCATCAGCGTCTTAACGCCTTCCTTTGCCTCCTCCAGCGTATTGCAGATCAGCACGCCCTTTCCAAGAGCAAGCCCGTCCGCCTTGAGCACGATGGGCATTTTGGCAGTCTCCAGATAAGCAAGTGCCACCTCCGGGGTGTCAAAATTTTCGTAGGCTGCTGTAGGGATCCCATATTTCTTCATAAGATCTTTGGAAAATGCCTTGCTGCCCTCGATGATCGCCGCATTTTTGCGCGGTCCGAACACCCTGAGCCCGCGCTCTTCAAAGACATCCACAATACCGCCCACCAGCGGATCATCCATCCCGATGATCGTCAGACCTATCTCATTTTCCTGGGCAAAATCCGCCAGACGTTCAAATTCCATGGCCTGGATATCTACACACTCCGCCACTCCGGCGATTCCTGCATTGCCCGGTGCACAGTAGATCTTATCCACCTGGCTGCTCTTTGCCACACTGGCTGCAATGGCATGTTCACGTCCGCCGCTACCTACAATGAGTACTTTCATCAGCTTTTCCTCCATATTTAAATTAATTATGATATTTCACGATTCCATCCACAATCCTGATCCGTCCGTTGGCGATATCGTCAATGGCCTGGGGAAGGATATTCCATTCCGCCTGCTCCATCACCCGTTTCTGCAGTATTTCCGGAGTGTCATCATCCCTGACCTCCACCGCCTTCTGGCTGATAATAGGACCACCGTCCGGGATCTCATTGACAAAATGAACTGTGGCTCCCGTTACCTTATTGCCCCTTGCCAGGACGCTTTCATGTACTTTTAACCCATAATAACCCGGTCCGCAGTGGGAAGGGATCAGGGAAGGGTGGATATTGATCATTTTTCCCTCAAAATGCGTTACAAAGTTTTCGGGCAGAATCACAAGAAATCCCGCCAGGACAACTAAGTCAATCTTCTCTTCCTCCAGGCACCGGATCATCGCCTCTCCGTATTCTTCTCTTGTAGAATATTCTTTTGGTGAGATCACTTTACTCCGGACACCGTGACTGGCTGCACGCTCCAATGCATAAGCCCCTGGTTTGTTGCTGATCACCAGACTGATTTCCGCATTGGTGATCTTTCCTTCCCTGTGACAATCCAGGATCGCCTGCAGATTGGTTCCGCCGCCAGAGACGAGTACTGCTGTCTTCGTCATCTATCCTTCATCCTTTCCAAACCGCTGCACAAATACAACGAATATTAAATAATTGGCAGTTTGGCTTACTTATTTGATGGTGATGCCTTTTTCCCCACCAACGATCTCACCTAACACATAAGGAAGCTCACCAGCGCTGCGGATGGCTGCCACCGTCTCGTCCACATCTGCCTTATCCACAGCAGTCACCATGCCGACACCCATATTATACGTATTGTACATCGCCTCTTCTGACACATTCCCATCCTTGGCCAGCATGCCAAAGATCGGAGGGATCACAAAACTTCCTTTTTCGATCACTGCATGGGTATCGTCTTTAAGCATTCGTGGGATATTTTCATAAAATCCACCGCCGGTGATGTGGCTGCATGCCTTGATCTTCACGCCGGCATCCTTAATGGCTCTCAGAGCCTTTACATATATCTTCGTCGGGGTAAGAAGAGTTTCTCCCAGCGTTCCAGATAAACTTTCGTAAGTTCTGTTCAGTGCCTCAGTATTCATGCTGAACACCTGGCGGACCAGAGAATAACCATTGCTGTGGATTCCTGAAGAAGCCATTCCCACCAGCACATCTCCTGGAACCAGCTCCTTTCCTGTGATCATATCTTTTTTATCCACAATTCCTACAGAAAAACCAGCAAGATCATATTCGTCCACCGGATAAAAACCTGGCATCTCCGCGGTCTCTCCGCCGATCAGCGCCGCACCGGACTGACGGCAGCCCTCTGCCACACCACTGACGATCTTCGCTATCTTTTCCGGTTCGTTTTTCCCACAGGCAACATAATCCAGGAAAAACAAAGGCTCGCCGCCGGCACATGCGATATCGTTTACACACATTGCCACACAGTCGATGCCGATGGTATTATGCTTGTCCAGCAAAAACGCGATCTTAAGCTTTGTTCCGACACCATCTGTACCGGACACCAGGGTCGGCTCTTCCATTCCCACAAACTTTTTCATGGAAAATGCACCGGAAAACCCTCCGATATCTGTGAGCACTTCCGGTCTCATAGTGGATGCGATGTGTTCCTTCATCAATGAAACCGCCTTATAGCCCGCTTCAATGTCAACTCCAGCTTTCTTGTAGTCCATTGTCTTCTTACCTCCGTTTGTACTGCTCCAATGATGCAGTCATTTTTATGTAGAGGGTTTCTCCTGGAAACCCCAGATTCGTTCCTCATTATAGCATACTTTTTTTAATTATACAAACTTTTTCCTTTTCATAAGAAGTTTTTTCTGTTACAATAGAATCCTAACGAAGGAGGTTTTAACATGGAGACAAAAGGAACAATACTTTCCTACCGTCCGGATGTACGGGTGGTAGATGCAACGATCCGCGACGGCGGACTGGTTAATGATTTTCGTTTCACCGACGAGTTTGTAAAAAACCTGTATAAGGCTAATATCAAAGCCGGTGTGGATTATATGGAATTTGGTTATAAAGCATCCAGTGATATTTTCCCAAAAGCTGATTTTGGGCCATGGAAATTCTGTGATGAAAGCGATATCCGCCGGATCGTGGGAGACAACGATTCGGATATGAAGATCGCTGTGATGGCAGATGTAGGGCGTACAGATTTTAAACGGGACATCATCGACCGGAACGACAGCGTGATCGATCTGGTGCGCGTGGCTACATACATCAACACCATCCCCGCTGCTATCGAAATGGTAGAGTACTGTCACGAAAAAGGATATGAGACCACCATCAATATTATGGCGATCTCCAACGACAACGATACCGATATCGACGAGGCGCTGGAACTGATCGGTCACAGCAGCGTAGACGGAATCTATATCGTCGACAGCTATGGCGCCATCTATCCGGAGCAGATGAGAAAACTGGCGGACAAATACCTTGCCTTTGCAGAGAAATATAATAAATATGTAGGGATTCATGCCCACAACAATCAGCAGCTCGCTTTTGCAAATACCATTGAAGCACTGTCCCGCGGCGTCAGCTATCTGGACGTGACCGTCAGCGGCATGGGACGCGGCGCCGGAAACTGTGCCAGCGAGATCCTTCTGGGATTTTTGAAGAATCCAAAGTATAATATTCTTCCTATCCTGGATATTCTGGAGAAGGAGATCCTGCCTCTGAAAGAACAGGGCGTGATCTGGGGCTACGACATACCCTATCTTCTCACGGGACAGCTGAACCAGCATCCCAGGACCGCCATCGCAGCTACCCGGGAAAAACGTACTGATTATAGAAAATTTTATGTAGATCTGGTGGATTATAAATAATCTTTCATTAAAAATACCCGGTACAGACCTATCTAACTGCTCAGAGCAGGGTCTGTACCGGGTATTTTTTATTCAATTTCATATTTTAAGACAAATAACAAGCCTCTTTATTCCGCCTCGGTTTCCTGCAGCTCCCGCATCACTTCCCTCTCCGCTTCTTCTTTAAAGTTATCTATGGTCTCCTGATTCAGGATCGGCAGCTCTTCCAGGGATTCGATGCCAAAATACCTCAGAAACTCTTCCGTCGTGGCGAAAAGAATGGGCCGTCCTGGCGCATCCAGCCTGCCCGCTTCACAGATCAGATTGTATTCGATCAGCTTATTAACGGCATGGTCACATTTTACTCCCCGGATCTTCTCGATCTCCAGCCTTGTGATGGGCTGCTTATAGGCAATGATCGAAAGGGTCTCCAGCATCACATCCGTGAGCACATGTTTTTTGGGTACATGGGCCACCTTGATCAGATATTCATACATCTCCGGTTTGGTACAGAGCTGAAATGAACCATCCAGTTCAATGATACGGATCCCCCGGTCTGATTCCTCATAGCGGGTCATCATATTGCGGATCAATCTTCGGACCGTATCCTCATCGTGCTCTACGGCGGCGGCGATCCGCTCCACCTCAACGGCCTCTCCCATCGTAAATAAAATCGCCTCTATGACCGCTTCTAATTCTTTTATATTCAAGCCTGTGTCCTCTCTTTCTCCGTCGAATTATATGTAATCAGAATATCATCAAATATCTTTTCCTGGACAATGGAAAGCTTTCCCATCTTCATCATCTCCAGAATCCCCAAAAATGTCACGATCACATAAGTTTTTCCCCTGCCATTTTCCAGGATCTTGCGGAAGCTAAAAGTCCCATTCTGTCTGGCGTAGTCTTCCAGAAAAACGATGTGGTCCTCCAGACTGATCTCCTCTTTCTCAATCTCTCCAAATTTGCTTCGGATGGGATCGATCTTGTCCACCTGTTTTTTCATCACAGAGTTAAAGATGCCCTGCAGTTTTGCCAGTGTCACATCACTCAGCAGCTCCTCGATAGGCACCTCCTCCTTGAAGTCCCGGATCTCCTCCGGGATCGAGGGTTCTTTAAAGATCATTCGCCCGGCATCTAACTGGCGGTCTTTCAATTCAAAGGATGCGTATTTGTACATTTTATATTCCAGGATCCGCTCCACCAGTTCCTGACGGGGATCCTCGTACTCCTCTTCCTCTTCTTCCTCCGGTGGAAGAAGCATCTTAGATTTGATGCGTACAAGGGTGGCTGCCATCACAAGGAACTCACTCATGACATCCATATCTTTCGTATCCATCTGGCGGACATAATCCAGATACTGCTCTGTGATAAGGACGATAGGAATATCGTAGATATCTACTTTGTTTTTCTCGATCAGATGAAGAAGAAGATCGAGAGGTCCCTCAAAAACCTCAAGTTTCACAGGTATTCCCAATTTCTACACGTCCTTTCCCGTTTTTTCTGGCGATGCCCAATACTCTGAGCTGACATTTATGACCTCTGATCCTGGCATCATTTTACCATTATATTATATTTATCCGCTTCAATCAAGAAAGATTTATAACAGAAATCTCCGGTGTGTTAAAAAAACGCAGACGGATATGATGGGTTCCCAGTCCCCTGGTAAGTACCATCCAGCTCTTTTCCCTCTGAAACAGCCCCGCATCATAGGCAGGAAACAGCTGCAGTGACGGAGCGATCACCCCGCCAAACAGTGGCAGCCTTGCAATGCCTCCATGCACATGGCCCGACAGCACCAGATCTGCCCCCCACTCCTGGTATTCCTTAAAATATTCCGGGTTGTGCGCCAGAAGAAGGTTGAAACACTCCTTTCCGGCATGCCCAAGATACTGTTCCATCCTGCCACTGTCAAACTCTGTCTTACGCCAGAATTTGTGATAAAGCTCTTCTTCCAGATTCAATCCATAGACACGAAGCCGCCTGCTGCGGATCACCAGATCATGATGGGCATTGTCCAGCCAGACCACCCCTGCTTTTTTTAGTTCTTCAATAAACTGTTCATAGCATGCCATCTGGATCTCATGATTGCCAGGGGCATAAAACACCGGACATATCTCCAGAAGTTCTTTGCACAAAGCAAGGCAAGAGTCCGTCCCCTTGCCATTTTTAACCGTCATATCTCCCGCCATACAGATGATGTCAGGAGCTTCTCTCTGAATCCTCTGGATCAGCCGCCTGTTGTCTGGTCCAAAAAAGCTGCCGTGAAGATCTGCCAGCATCACTACTTTTATTGGTTCCCCATCCCCCCATACGGAAAGGGGATAGTGTTCCACGGCAAGCATGCCGTTGGAGAGATAACCATAAACCAGCAGAAGAAAGATAAGAACCGCTGCTGTGATCAATAACTCTACCATACAAGAAATCCCGCCTTACTCTGTCATTACCGTTCCGGCAGGGTTCCCGCCAGACATTGCCGGAACAGACTATAATTCTTCCTCATCCTGTTCTGCAAAGGCGATGTTGGTGCCATGGTCTGCCACCCTCTCCAGATTGCTGATCAGATCGGAGAAGATCATGGCCGCATGGGGCTCACACTTATTGTTCGCCAGCCGGTTGACATGTTTTTTCTGTAACTTCTTTTCCATTTTATCAATTTCCTTCTCAATTTGCAAGATATCATTGATGTGGGTATCGTCCCCGGAGGCAAACATCTGAACCGAATACTGCAAAAGCTGTAACACTTTTTCAAACATTTCCCTCAGTTCATTTTGCGCCTTTTTACTGAATTTCAGATCCGCAGACAGAGCCGTCTTTGCATAGTCTGCAATATTTTCAGCGTGGTCACCGATACGCTCGATATCATTTACCACATGGAACATGGCACCCAGCTGTTTGCGGTCCTGGATCGGCAGGGAGAGCTGGTTTACTTTGACGAGATAGTTGGTGATCTCTGTATTCAGATAGTCGATCACTTCTTCTTTTTCATACACTTCATCTAAATCTTTTTCTTTTTTATTCAGCAGGCACTCCATCGCCCGTCTGAGGTTGTTGATCGCCATGTTTGCCATTCGGTCCAGTTCGCTGACTGCCTGTGGGATCGCTGTGGTCTGGTTAAAGATGGCATGTTTTCCAATAAACTTAAGTTCCATTCCATGAACCTCTTCATCCTCACCAGGAATAAGAAGATATGTAAGACGCACCAGAAACTTGCTGAAGGGAAACAGTACGATCACCTGGAAGATCTTTATGATGGTATTGATGTTTGCCACATCCCTTCCGGCACGGATCGCCGCATCCGCTGTACCCGCTGTTAGTCCATGAATGGCGCCCATAATACCGTCCCCCCATATTCCCAGAAGAGTCATCACGATAACCAGACCAATGATATTAAAAGAAACATGGATCATAGCAGCACGTTTGGCATTCTTTGTCCCGCTCAGGCTGGCCAGCACTGCAGAACCACATGCCCCGATATTACATCCCATGATCACATAATAACATATATTCAGATCCATCAAACCGGTGGACGCCAGCACAATAAGGATACCCACCGATGCCGAAGCACTCTGAAGTACAGAAGTCGCCACGAAACCGATCAGAACCGCAAGAAATGGATTCCGAAGACTGCCAAAAAGATTTTTCACCGCCTCCACCTGATTGAGCTGATCCACAGAAGCAGACAAGGTGGTCATTCCAAAGAACAGCACACCAAATCCCAGCAGCACCTCTCCCACTCTCTTCACCATCGGTTTCTTAATAAACATGACCATAACCACCCCGACGATGATAAAAAACGGAGCAATCGCATCCAGTTTAAAGGACACCAGCTGTCCTGTCACTGTCGTTCCAATATTGGCTCCCATGATCACTCCCACTGACTGGGCCAGCGTCATCAGACTGCTGTTTACAAAACTCACTACCAGTACCGTTGTGGCATTGGAGGACTGGATAATTCCCGTAAATACGATTCCCAGTATAAGTCCCATAAACGGATTTGTCGTAAGCCGCTCCAGGATCGTACGCATTTTCTGTCCAGCTACCTTTTGAAGACCATCGCTCATAAGCTGCATACCATATAAAAACAAGCCCACTCCTGCCATGATCTGTAATGCTAATTCCATGATTACTCCTCTTTTCTCCCGTAATTTATTTCACTCCATCTCTTGTATGGCCACAATTTATACTTTAAACTATTTCTTTACATTATACAAGAACATTCTTCATTATGCCAATATATTTTACAAAGGATTTACTTGATTTTACATACATTTTACATTTAACTAGGACAGCTGTTAAAAAACCTTTTCACACAGGATGTGAAGCCCCTCTTTCAATTTCTCCTTCGTCTGTCCGGCAAAACCGATCAGAAAGGAAGGCATGTAGTCTTCTGGCAGCTCTTTATAGTAGAAAGACAGGGGACGCAGACGGATACCCTGCTTCTGAGCAGCCTGCATCAGCTCTTCCTCAGCCCGGTGCCGTAGGCTCCGGGCAATCACATAGAGCCCGGCATAATCTCCCGTCACCTCAATGCGGTCCTGGTAACTGCGGAAAGCCCCCAGCACCGTATCGTGTTTTTCCTTATACCGTTTGCGCATCCGGTTCAGATGTTTTTCAAAATATCCTCCATGAATAAACTCTGCCATCATCGCCTGATCCAGACGGGATACTGGACAGTTATAATCCCCGCAGCACTCCTGAAACCGTTTCATAAGCCGGTCCGGCAGTACCATATATCCCATCCGGAGCGCCGGTGCGATGGCTTTGGAGAAGGTGCCGATATAAATGACGTTCCCTCCGGTATCAATGCTTTGCAGCGCCGGGATTGGTCTCCCCTTATAGCGGTATTCGCTGTCGTGGTCGTCTTCGATGATATATCTCTCCTCTTCTTCCTTTGCCCACAGAAGAAGCTGCTGTCTTCTGGCGATGGACATAACCGTTCCCAGTGGAAACTGGTGTGAGGGTGTCACGTAACAGAGCCGGGCTCCGGAAACTTCCAGCCCCCCGATGCCAATCCCATCGCCTTCCACATCAATATGACAGACCTCGAAGCCATGGGATGCCAGGATCTTTTTTGCCCTTACATAGCCTGGCTCCTCAAAGGCAATTTTTTTTTCATTTCTGAACAATACTGATAGGAGCTGGAGAAGGTATCCAATCCCTGCGCCTATAACTACATTGGCAGCTTGGCACAATACTCCTCTCGAACCGTGGAGATAATCTGCCACCGCCCGCCGCAGTTCCTGGTCTCCCCGGTAATCTCCTGCCTGAAAAAGACTGTGGTCCTTTAATGCCTTCCTTCCAATGGACTGCCAGACGGAATAGGGAAAACCTTCCACATCTACTGCATCAGGATCAAAGTCATACCGGTAGTTCTCCTGCCCTTTTTCATCTTCCTCTTCCCTGTGTTCTGCCGGATGGATCTGCTGGGTATGGGTAATCTGGTTCACAAAATATCCCCGTTTAGGCAGGGAATAGACATATCCCTCTGCTACCAGCTGTTCATAGGCGGTATCCACCGGATTTCTGCTGACCGAAAGATAGCCTGCCAGCTCCCTGGCAGAAGGCAGTTTTTCCCCACAGGAAAGTCTTCCCGACAGGATTTCTTCTTTTACATAAGAATAAATCTGATGATACATCGGCTCATCAGATTTATTGTTTAAAGAAAAGGTAAGCATTTTTCTTATCCTCCTCCAACTGTACTTTTAACGTATCCAGCCCGGAAAACTTTCGTTCTCCCCGCAAAAATGCAAACAGCTCCACGCAGATCTTCTCCCCATAGATCTCCCTGTCAAAGTCCATGATATAGGTCTCTGCACCTGCCTGGTTTTTTCCGGGTATGGTGGGCTTGACACCTACATTGGTAACTCCTATATATTCACCGTACTGCGTGTGTATCCGGGATGCATAGACGCCATAGGGAGGTAGAAGTTTTTCCTGCTCCGGCAGCTGGTTCACCGTGGGCATCTGGATCGTCCTTCCAATCTGATTGCCCCGGCATACTTCTCCATATATAAAATAGGGATGTCCCAGCAGCTGATTGACCATCTCAATGCTGCCCTTTTCCAGCTCCTCACGGATTCTCGTGCTGCTGACTGGCTCACCGAACATCTTCTTTTTTGGAAAGACCTTTAACTTATATCCATAAACAGAACTATATTTCTGTAAAAAAGACACATCTCCCTGACGTTCATATCCGAACCGAAAATCTTCTCCCACGGAGATCAACTTCGCCCCACACTGGCGGATCAGAATGTCCTCCAAAAAAAACTGGGGGTTCATATGTGACAATTCCTCATCAAAAGGACAGTCGATGTACACCTCGATACCAAGCTTCTCCGCGAGATAACGTTTTTCCTCTGAATTATAAATATGTTTGGAATCCAAAAAGTGAAAGGTAAAAAGAACCTTCGTAAGATCCGTAAATTCACGGATTGAGTCCAGCAGCATCCGGTGTCCGCTGTGCAGACCGTCAAATTTGCCAATGCAAACTGCTGTATTATTTAGTTTATATGGTCCGTGTTCCAGAATCTTCATCTCTGTCTCTTGCCTTTCTATCTGTATATATGGCAGACCCCTCATTAAAAAACATCTTATGGATCCCAAAAACATGCTGAGAATCCCTGTATTTGTAAATAGCATAAAAACGCTGCGTCTCGTCATACATCCGTACCAGTGCTCCTTCTGTTAGATCTTCCCCGCACTGGCAGAACTCCCTAGCCACATCGTTTCCATTCTTTAGGAACCGGAGTCCCTTTTCCTCAACGATAACTGCCGGATACTTTTTAAATACATGGTCTACCGGGTACAAAATTTCCTCTATTTTCCCATCTTTATAAATGTCCTCGATCTCAGCGAGGGTATGAGCCTTCTCCAGAAAAAAAGGCGCTACCGAAGTGCGCACAAGAGAAGCCATAGCTGCCCCGCATCCTAGTTTCTGCCCCATATCATGACACAGTGTACGGATATAAGTTCCTTTGGAACAGTGTACTCTCATGGAAAATTCCATCGTCTCCGGCGTATAATCCGTCACCTCACAAGAATATATGGTGACCCTTCGTGCCTGGCGTTCCACCTCGATGCCCTGTCTTGCCAGCTCGTGCAGCCGCCTGCCGTTTACCTTCACAGCAGAATACATCGGCGGGATCTGCCAGATCTCACCGGTAAATGCCTGGGCCGCCTGGCAGACCTCATCCAGGCTCACAGACACCGGGTGTTTCTCCTGAATGGTTCCTGTCATGTCCTGGGTATCTGTCACAACTCCCAGGCGGACAACCGCCTCATAGGTCTTGGATTTATCCGTCAGCAACCCGCTTACTTTGGTAGCCCTGCCGAGACAGACGGGAAGCACCCCCACGGCATCCGGATCCAGTGTGCCGGTATGCCCAATCTTTTTCTGATGAAAAATCCCCCTAAGCTTCGCTACCACATCGTGGGAAGTAAACCCTTTCTCCTTATATACGTTGAGTATTCCATCCATCGTTCTTTCCTGGGATGTGTCCATCCGCTCCTTTACTTTTGATCTTTTAACTGCTTCTCAATATGTTCCGTAATATTGTTGATCACATCAAAAGCAGACCCCTTAATGCTGCATCCTGCTGCACGAATATGCCCGCCGCCACCAAAAAAACAAGCGATCCTGCTCACATCCACAAAGTCATTGGAACGCATACTCACCTTATATTCCATGGTATCTTTTTCCGTCAGAAGAATTGCCACCTCGACTCCCTGGGTGGTTCGCAGCTCATCGATCACACCATCCAGATCCGAAGGCTTTGCATCATAAAACTCCATAACCCGGCGGGACACAATAGAAAAAATAACTTTTCCGTTCATCATCCGGACACTTTCCAGCAGACAGCGGCCCATGATCTGAAGCTGACGGTACGTCTTCATATAAAAGCTTTCATCAATGATCTTTCCAAAAGGGATTCCCTTCTGCATCAGTCTTCCCGCCATCTCCATCGTGGACAGACCCGTGTTGGAATGTTTAAACACTCCAGTGTCATGAATGATTCCAGTATAAAATGCCTGCGCCCCAAAATAATCAATCTTTTCCACATCCAAAAGACTGCAGAGTACTTCGCAGGTGGAACTGGCCTCTGCCTCCACATGGTTTACCTCTGCAAAATTTGTATTGCTGATGTGATGGTCGATATTGACCTTTCGCACTGCTGCATAAAATACCGGTTCCGCATCTCCCAGACGATCCGGCGAGCCACAATCCAGCGAAACAAAGAGATCAAACTTCTCATCATCGCCTGCCAGCGCCTCTTCCCGGTTAAGATATTCAAATGCCTCCGGAATCTCTTCTAAGAACACCCGTACCCTTTTGTCCGGGAAATTTTCTATGATATAAGAATATAACCCCATACAGGAACCGATGCAGTCTCCATCAGGACGAATATGTCCACCTATGGCAACAGTCCCTGCTTTCTGAATCTCCTCCAATAAGACACTCATCCTCTTCCACCCCTTCTATTCCCTGTGATTGACCTCATCAATCCGCTTTGACATTGTCACACCATACTCGATAGAATTATCCAGAATAAATGTCAGCTCTGGTGTATTTCGCAGATTCATTCTTCTGGCAAGCTGTCCTCTGGCAAAAGATGCACTTTTTTTCAGACCTTCCATCGTCTTTTCCTTCTCTTCCTCACTGCCCAGTACACTGACAAAAATCTTGGCAAATTTCAGATCCGGAGTCACCTCCACCGCCATCACCGAAGTCATGGGATGCACTCTTGGATCCTTTATCTCCTCCCGTATGATCTGGCTCATCTCCCTCTGAACCTCACTGTTGATACGGATATTTTTTACACTGTTTTTTTTCATAGTCTCTCCATTCTAAGGATGGAGCCCCGCCCTTTTATTAGCGCGGAACCTCCACCATGATATAACATTCCACCTGATCCTCTTCCTGGATATCATTGAAACCATTAAAGACAAGACCACATTCATAACCGGCCGCTACTTCTTTTACATCATCTTTGAAACGTTTCAGAGAAGCCAGCTCACCCTCAAAGATCTGCTCGCCCTCGCGGCTGATGCGGCACTTGCAGCCTCTCTCAACCTTTCCGTCAAGAACATAAGAGCCGGCAATGGTTCCCACACCAGAAGCCTTAAATGTCTGGCGGATCTCCACATGACCGATGACCTTTTCCTCATAAATCGGTTCCAGCATACCCTTAAGAGCATTTTCAATGTCCTCAATGGCATCGTAGATGACGCGGTACAGACGGACGTCTACATTTTCTCTATCTGCGATCTCTTTCGCTGTATTATCCGGCCGGATATTGAATCCGATGATAATGGCATTGGAAGCGCTGGCAAGAGATACGTCGGATTCGTTGATAGCTCCCACTCCGCCGTGGATCACCCGTACTGCCACTTCTTCGTTGCCAAGCTTGAGAAGGCTTTGTTTTACCGCCTCTACAGATCCCTGTACATCCGCCTTGATGATCAGGTTCAGGTCCTTTACATTTCCCGCCTGGATCTGATTGAACAGTCCATCCAGAGAAAGTTTCTTCGCTTTTGTCTCTTCCAACAGTTTATCCTTACTCTGGTCAATATATGCCTGTGAAATCTGTTTTGCCTCTTTGTCGCTCTCCGTGGATACAAAGATCTCTCCCGCATCCGGTGCCCCGTTCAGGCCAAGTATTTCTACAGGTGTAGATGGTCCTGCCACCTTCACTCTCTCTCCGTTGTGGTCGATCATGGCACGCACTTTACCATGGGCAGATCCCACTGCCACATGATCACTGATGTGCAGCATACCTTTCTGAACAAGTACTGTCGCCACTGGACCGCGTCCCTTATCCAAACGCGCCTCGATCACGATACCACGCGCCTTACGGTCTGGATTTGCTTTGAGTTCCAGAACCTCTGCCGTAAGTACGATCATTTCAAGAAGCTGCTCGATTCCTTCTTTTGTATGGGCAGATACCGGAACAAATATAGTGCTTCCGCCCCAGTCTTCTGGAATCAGCTCGTACTCTGCCAGCTCCTGCTTCACCCGTTCGATATTGGCGCCAGCTTTATCGATCTTATTGACTGCCACAATGATCTCCACACCGGCTGCCTTGGCATGGTTGATGGCTTCTACCGTCTGAGGCATAACACCATCGTCGGCTGCCACTACCAGAATAGCGATATCCGTAGACTGGGCACCACGCATACGCATGGAGGTAAATGCCTCGTGTCCCGGAGTATCCAGGAAGGTGATTTTTTCCCCGTTGATCTCTACCACATAGGCTCCGATGTGCTGGGTGATGCCACCTGCCTCATGAGAGGTAACATTTTCTTCCCGGATGGCATCCAGAAGGGAGGTTTTACCGTGGTCGACATGCCCCATAACACAGACTACCGGCGGACGTTTCTTCATGGAATCTTCCGGTTCCTCATCCTCTTTCAGAAGCTCCGCTACCATGTCGATCTTTTCTTCCATCTCAGCGATGATATCAAACTCCAGAGCAATCTCCTCTGCCTCTTCAAAGGTAATATCCTGGTTCAGCGAAACGACCTGCCCCTGCATAAACAGTTTTTTCACCAGCGCAGCTGCCGGCATCTTCATCTTATCTGCCAGCTCACGGATCGTCAGACTCTCCGGTATCGTAATCTGCTTAATGGTCTCTTCCGGCTCTTTTGCCGCCGGCTCCGGCTTGATGAAAGCACCTTTTCTGTTCGGATCCTTCTTGCTGCGGATCTTGCTCATCTCTTCTTTACTGGACTTTTTATAGGTCCCCTTTTCTGTTACTTTCTTATTATTTCTCTTGCGGGAGTTTTTCTGCTCCTGTTTGATGCCATCAAAACCGCTCTGAGACTTTTCAAAACGCTCAAATACGCGCTCGCCGCCCCGGTTGCCAGCATTTCTGCGGTCTCCAGTATTGCTCTGGCCGCGGCGGTCTCCTCCGCCAAAGTTTCCATTTCCCTGGCCTCTATTGCCTTGACCTCTCCGGTCATTTCCGCCGGCACCCTGGCCTCCGTTCTGGTTCCGGTTCCCCTGGCCCTGGTTTCTGCGGTCTCCATTGTTGTTCTGTCCACGGCGGTCTCCACTGTTGTTCTGATTACGGCGGTCTCCATTACCATAACTGCCACTGCCAGAATTCCCATTCCCCTGGCCTCCGTTCTGGTTCCGGTTCCCCTGGCCCTGGTTCCTGCGGTCTCCATTGTTGTTCTGGCCGCGGTTTCCCTGATTTTTCTGCTCCCCGTTCTTGGATTCCTTGTTCTGGACCTCTTTGTTCCGGGGTTCTTTGCGACCCGTCTCTTTCCGTTCAGGAGCCTGACCTGTAACAGCTGGATCTGCCTTTTCAGAAGTCTCTTTCTTTTCTTTCTTTACTTCTTCCGGCTGTTCTGCCTTCTTCTCCGGCATTTCCTTTTTCGGAGCCGACGGTTCTGCCGCTTTGCTCTCCGTTTCTTTTTTCTTCGCCGGAACCGTCGGTTTATTGGTATTACTGAAGGTCTTTAGCAAGAAGGCGATCGCATCATCTTCAATATTACTATTGGCACCTTTTACTTCAAAACCGTTGTCATTCAAAAGCTTCACCAGATCTCCACTTTTGATCTCTTTATTTTTCGACTGCAAACTTCTTGCAATTTCATATATTTTCATTTTCGCCATTCACTTTTTCCTCCAAATCTAAATTCTTACCAATTGATGCTGCAAATCCCGGATTCAGAACTGCCATCGAAGCGCGGAACTCTTTTCCTACCGCTTTCCCCAATGTTTCCTTGCTGCCAAACAAGGCAAAGGGAACCCGGTAATACCGGCAGGAATTTCTGAATTTTTTCTTCGTATTATCAGAAGCATCCTCTGCAACGATCACCAGTTTTGCCTTACCGGAACGGATCGCTTCTTCTGTAAGAAATTCTCCACAGGCAATGCTGCCGGCCCGCATCGCCAATCCGAGAGTTCCCAGTACCTTATTCTGCTGAATCATTCACTCAACTGCCTTTCTAAATCTTCATAAACTTCCTCTGAAACATTTATTCTAAACGCCCGGCTCAGTCCGTTGGTTTTACGCGCCTTTTTCAAGCACTCTGGATCATCACACAGATAAGCTCCTCTTCCATTCATTTTTCCTGTGCGGTCAATACAGATCTTTGGTTCCCCGCTGGGATCCTCCTCTGTTCCTGACACCTTTACCACCCGGATGAGCTGCTTTTTTTCTTTGCTTTCCCGACAGCCGATACACTGTCTCATGGGAATCTTTTTACCTTTCAAACGATCAACTCCTTACCCTTCAAGGCTCTGTGTCTCGCTCTTGATATCGATCTTATATCCGGTCAGCTTTGCCGCAAGCCGCGCATTCTGACCCTCTTTGCCGATGGCAAGGGAAAGCTGGTAATCCGGTACGATCACTAATGCCGTCTTTTCTTCCGGATCCACCGTAACGGATAATACTCTGGAAGGGCTCAGTGCATGCTCGATAAAGATCGCCGGATTTTCGTCCCATTCCACAATGTCAATCTTTTCACCGCGAAGTTCCTCTACAACAGTATTTACACGGATACCATTGACGCCGACGCAGGCGCCCACCGGATCCACATCCGGATTGGAACTGTACACCGCGATCTTGGAACGTGATCCCGCCTCTCTTGACACGTTTTTGATCTCTACAACACCACTCTGGATCTCAGCCACCTCAGATTCAAACAGTCTCTTCACAAGTTCTGGATGGGTACGGCTGACTGTGATCCTTGGTCCTCTTGTGGTATCCCTTACCTCAGTCACATACACTTTGATCTTTTCATGGGAACGAAATCTCTCAGTCTTTACCTGCTCTGCCTCAGTGAGAACCGTATCCACCTTACCGAGATTCACGGTATAATTTCCATTGGAATAACGCTGGACTGTACCAGTGATAATATCCCTTTCTTTTGTATAGTACTGATCATAGAGAACTTTTCGTTCTTCCTCACGGATCTTCTGCACCACAACCTGTTTCGCCTTCTGGGCGGAGATCCTGCCGAAATTCTTCGGCGTCACCTCAATGCTTACGATGGCACCGGGTTCTGTCACATTGTGTTTCGCCTCTGCCTCTGTCAAGGACATCTGAAGGGTCTCGTCCTCTACCTCTTCCACTACCTCTTTATCCTGGTAAACATGAAATTCTCCTGTGGTATCATCCAATGTCACACGGATATTATCGGATTTTCCAAACTGGTCCTTACACGCTGCCAGAAGAGAATTCTGGATAGCGTCGATCAAAATTTCTTTGCTGATATCTTTTTCCTTTTCAATCGCCTCCAATGCCTCGATCAATTCGGGATTCCCATTTGATACTTTGTTATTTTTCGCTTTCATTTTTCCTTTTTCCTCCAATTCTGAATACTAAAAATCAATCGCTTTTCGGATCAATGCAATATCTTTAATCTCTATCTCTAATTGATCATCACCCTCAAATGCCAGGAGGATCTTTCCCCCGGCAGTGGTGTCCTCTGATGGTGCGTTATATTTTTTCAGGATACCGACAAATTCCTTATCGGTATATTTTTTTCCATCCTGTTCAAAAGTCACCGGAGCAAACAACTTGACCTCTACATCCTGTCCCAGGTTTCTTATGTAGTCCTTCGGTTTCTTAAACGGTCTAAGCAGGCCAGGGGAACTCACTTCAAGGATATAAGATTCTTCGATAAAATCCTCTCTGTCCATCAAGTCACTGAGTGCATGGTTTACAAGGGTCAGATCATCAATGGTGATACCGCCTTCCTTGTCAATATAAGCCCTCAGATGCCAGTTTCCTGCCTCTTTTACAAATTCCACATCAACGAGTTCAAAATGATTTTCCTCCAAAATTGGAGTGATCAGCTGTTCCGTACGCTGCTCATAATTCTGATGTTTGCTCAAAGATAACCCTCTTTCCTTTTATTCAAATCAAAACGACAAAAACAATGAGTGGACTTTCGTCCACTCATTTTCCATCAACAACATTTTCAGTATATCACAGGTTTTCCTAAAAAGCAAGGGTTTTTGGGATTTTTTTGTACTTTTGCTAATTTCCTGCCAATGTATACATATTATAGTAGACACCCTGCTGTTCCATCAGCTGGGAATGTGTCCCTTCCTCTGCGATGCCTTCTTCAGTCAGCACAAGGATCCTCTGGGCATTGCGGATGGTAGAAAGCCGGTGGGCGATCACAAAGGTCGTACGGTTTTTCGCCAGCTTCTCCAGCGACTCCTGCACCACCTTCTCACTCTCGTTATCCAGCGCCGAGGTTGCCTCGTCAAATATAAGGATAGGAGGATTTTTCAAAAATACCCGGGCGATGGAAAGCCGCTGCTTCTGCCCGCCGGACAGCTTCACCCCCCGCTGTCCGATATTGGTCTCATACCCTTCCGGCAGGTTCATGATAAACTCATGGGCGTTGGCATTTTTCGCCGCCTCTATGATTTCATCCCTGCTGGCATCCGGCCTTCCATAACGTATATTGTCGATCACTGTCCCAGCAAAGAGATATACATCCTGCTGAACGACACCGATGTTCCGGCGCAGGCTTTTCAAGGAATACTCCCGGATGTCCCTTCCGTCAATCCGCACACAGCCAAAAGTCACCTCGTAAAATCTCGGGATCAGGCTGCACAGCGTCGTCTTCCCAGCGCCCGAAGATCCCACCAGCGCCACATACTCTCCCTCCTCTACTTTCAAGCTCACATGGCTGAGTACCTTTTCCTGATCCCCCTCATACCGGAAGCCCACATCATCAAACTCCACCTTCCCCCGCAGGCTCTCCGCCTCCACCGGGTGTTCTGCCTCCTGGATCTCTGGAGCGATGGCAAGGATCTCCCTGAACCGCTCATAACCGGAAATCCCGTTCTGGAACTGCTCTGTAAAATTAATGAGCTTCTGAACCGGCTCAGTGAAATTATTGATATAGAGCAGAAATGTGATAAGATCCGGCGCATTCAGCGATCCATTGGTCAGGAAAAATGCCCCTACAACGATGACCAGCACCGTGATCATCGTGATAAATGCCGTCAGCCCGGCATGGTACTGCCCCATATAAAAATAGCTGTTTTTTTTGCTGTCCAGAAACCCCTGGTTTCCTTCCATAAATTTTTCCTGCTCCACATCCTCATTGGCAAAGGACTTGACCACCCGGATACCAGAGAGGTTGTCTTCGATGCGGGCGTTGATATCCGCCACTTTTTCCCGGTTCCGCTTAAAGGCGCGTTTCATTTTCTTATTCAAAATGTAAGCGTAGACAAACATCACCGGGATCAGGACAAATGCCGCCACCGCAAGTTTCGGATTCACCCAGATCAGTATGGCAAGCGTCCCGATAAACTTAATAAAGGAGATCACCACATCCTCCGGCCCATGATGCAGAAGCTCGGTGATGTCAAACAGGTCATTGGTGATCCGGGACATGAGCTGCCCCACCTTCTGGTTGTCGTAAAAAGAAAAGGATAACTTCTGATAGTGCTCAAAGATCTCCTTTCTCATATTAAACTCGATCTTCGCCCCCATTACATGACCGTAATTACCAATGAAATAATTGCTGAAACATTGTATTCCCACCAGCACGGTCATCAGAATCCCCAGCATAAGGATGGTATGCCAGATCTGTTCTTTCGGCATGTAGATCACCGTTCCGGTAATATAGCGCACGATCAGCGGGATCACCAGCGTGGTGGCCGCCCCCAGAAAGGCAAAGAACATGTCCGCCGCAAAAATCCCCCGGAAGGGCTTATAATAACTTAAAAATTCATTCCATTTAAAATATTTCTTTTCTGTCTCCATTTTTGTCTCCATTCACAAGGTGAACGCAGTTCACCTTTGCCTTATTGCCGTCGCAGGCGGCACAAACAATACTTAAATCAGTGGAGTAGAATCCGCTTTACGGATTCTACCAGTGTGAATAGAGCAAGGTGCCGCAAGTGGCGCCTTGCGAGAAACTACGTGATGAGGTTTTTACGAATCCGTAGTTTCATTCACACTTGTCTCCTGGTCAATTTTCTGTATCAGAAAGAGCTTCTGCCCGCTCTTCATCTTTTTTTGCCTTCTCATGTTCGCCGAGGGCATGGTACACTTTTGCCCTAGTTTCATAGGCGTCTTTATAAGATTCGCGGAGGTCGATGGCTTTGTTCAAATAATACAATGCCTCTTCATACTCTTCACATTTATATTTGAGTGTCCCCATGTGTTTGTAGGGGTTGGGATATTGCGGATTAATATCAATAGCTTTTGTCAAATCATATAATGCTTTTTGATATTCTATCATATTAAGATAAGTATAACCACGATTATTGTATGCTGTATAAAACTCTGGATCAATATCAATAGCTTTTGTATAATCACTAATCGCCTTTTGGTATTCTCCTATATTTTCATATATAAGTCCACGATTATTGTATGCTGCTTCAAACTCTGGATCAATACCAATAGCTTTTGTATAATCATTAATCGCCTTTTGAAATTCTCCCATATTATCATATATATCTCCACGATTATAGTACGCTGTTTCATACTCCGGATTCAATTCAATAGCTTTTGTGTAATCTTTTATTGCCTTTGCATGATTCCCTAATTCATGATAGCAATACCCACGACTATTATATGCGTCATCACATTTTGGATCAAGTTCAATAACTTTGGAGTAATCTTCAACCGCCTTATCATACTCTTTCAGATCAAAATAAACATCTCCCCTATTATAATAATTACTAGAATCTTCTGGACTTAGATCAATGGCAGCGGTATACGCTTTGATAGCTTTGTCATATTTTCCTTCTCTTTCATATATGCGTCCCATCATCGCAAAATTACGTGCAGTCCTCTCCTTCTTTGCCTCCTTGATCTGTTCATCATTATAAGTATCCATTTCATTCACTATTTCATTCAATGTCTCATTGGAACCCGAACTTTGCTCTGCCTCGGTACGGATCATCTTTTCAAACTTATCGTACTGTGTATTATAGCGTTCTATTCTGTCTTCCGTCACCTTCCTCATCTCTTTATCCGGGTTTTCAAATCCCATTTTCCGGGAAAGCATATACATAAAATAGTCAAAGCCCTCGATGGGGATCAGACACCCGTTTTTACTTTTTACCAGATCGACGATCTCCTGGGACGGTTTCTCTTTCTTCCAATAGCACCAGTACAGACCATTCATCTTGACATTTTCATCCTTGAGAAACTCCATCAGGCTCTGATCGCCACCGGCATATCCGATCACCACCGGTGTATATACCATAAAGGATTTCTTTAATGTCTCCTGCCACTCCTGGTCCAGCCCATGAGTCTCCTTCTGGCGGTTATAGGGATGAAAATAAAGGCTTCTGTGAATCTTTGCCACGATGGGGCGGTCAACGTTCAGATTGATAAAACCTGCCAGGGATTCATGCCCCACCAGCAAGGGGTGTTCATTTGCATAGATAAACAGGGCATCTTCGATCAGACTGTCAAAATTCGTGGTGATCGCCAGATTATGTGTTTTCCCCGCAAGAATTTTCGCCAGGGCATGGTGGCCGAGGCTGGGCACTCCCTTTTCCAGCTCTCTCTCAAAATAGGCATAGCCCTCTTGATAATCAGGATAAAAACGGAGATCATAAATCCCGAAGTAATTCTCACTGGTAGGACTTATGCTTTTAATGTCCAGCTTCTTCATCAGATCCTTCCGTTCTGTTTCTTCGTATTTGCTTTTCAACTCATCCGCCCAGATCTTTGCCATCTCCACCCCGGTAGGAATCCCACCCTCGCAGGATGCACCGGAACCCAAAATAAAGCAAAAACGCCGATTGTATTTCTGAGCCTCTCCAAACATATGAATAAAAGCTTTGGGAGAAATCTCATTTATCTCTTTGTCCATCGAATCCGTCCTCTCTGGTATGTAATATCAATATATTAACATATATCCCAATGATTGGCAAATTTTAGCCTCATTAAGGAAGGGGGGCCACGTTCGCGGGCGGTGCTAAATTGGAATGTAAGCATTTCAATTTGCTTGTGCCTTTCGCGCAAACAAAAAAACCGACATCTGCCGGTTTTAATGGATTGAAATAGTCCGTAGGGGAATCGAACCCCTGTTTCTGCCGTGAGAGGGCAGCGTCTTAGCCGCTTGACCAACGGACCGTGTCAACAGTTGATATAATACTATAAAATTCAACTGTTGTCAACAGTTTTTTCAAAATTTTTTATTTGAAGTAGAAATAAAATTCATATCGCCGACCATTGAACTCCAATGATAGATATCATTTCATGTGTTCATCCCACCAGGAAGAAACTTTAAAATAATTCTCTACGATGTCAAAGCGACGAAATGCCGCTGCCATTGTACGCCCATCAATCGAATCCAGATGTTCTGTATTAAAATATCCTTTTAACAATTCTGTTAACACATTTTCTGCTTTGATATAAAGATCCTCCTTATTCCTTTCGAAATCTTCTTTCACCTTATAAAAATTTGTATGTGTCAAAGAATTTAATTCTATACTATGCTCCTGTAACAGTTGTTTTCCAATCATATAAGCGAGAAAATGCTGGCTGAAAGGACGCGAAGCCTGTATGTCTTTGTTCAAACACTGGTGCTTTCGCCTGCTGTCACAATAACGGAATATCAGAACTGCAATTATCATTTGTGCAGCATTTAAGTCTTCGAAGATATCTGAATAATACTTATCAAAAAACTCATTGCGCTTATATTTTGCCAGGTGTGGACGTTCTCGCCATACAGCCAGCACTGCCTCTGCCGCAACCGTAGAAGGAATTGCATTTGTGTTGGTTGAACCATCACGCTTTCTTTTATAAATATAGTCCAGCCCCTCTGCGCTTTTTTCCAGTAGAATCTGGATATCATCATTGGATTTTAGATCCCTGAAATCTACAGGATTCTGACTATTTGTAGCATACGTAATATCATGAATAATTCCTTCGTCATCGCTTACTTCGTAAAGACGAACTAAAAGATATACTTGAGAAAAATCAATCTCCGGATGTTCTTTTAAAGTCTGCCAGATTGTTTTACAGGTCTGTCCTCCGTTGATGATCTGAAGCTTTTTAATCTTAACAATCCAATTATGCTCCTGCAAAGCATTGTAACTAAACTTCTCGCAGATCATTGTAACACCATTATTAAAGAAAAAGAAATTAAAACGTTTTTCGTCATCCAGCAATGTCTGAATAATACCCTCATTTACAGTATTTCTCCCCAAGTATCGTCGTATATTTTTTTCTAAAAGACTGTCACCAAACTTGTCCATCAAGTCAGAAATTTCTTTTACCGAAATACGCCCAAGAATAACTCTTTTATAATTAAAGTCTTCCTGTACGGCTTTTCCAGATAACGCTATTTGAGCATCAATGGATTCTGTCCTATTTATATAACGTAAAATATCAGAATGACAAAAATGGACAAACTGCACCTGCTTCTGTCCTCCAAAAGTATTTTGAATATGATTTTCCCCATCACGATTCCAGGACAGCCCATTATTCAACATCACAAATGTAACATATGGAATCTGCCCATCCAGAATAAAAGAACGGATTTCATTTACCTTTTCTTCGCTTTTAGGATTCAATTCTATCTGCGCAGCGGGATCAAATACACATTTGACTGTATTTACTGCCTTTTCAACTGCATTTGCCGGAAAGTTACTGTCCTTATCCAACGCCCGGACATATTTTGACTGAAAGAGAACAACATTTAACTGCGAGTCCTGATTTTCAACAATGTAAGCAGCATCAAATCCCCCGTCATTTCCTCCATCCGTAACCATCTGCTCCGCTTCTTCTATATCTATATCCAGATAAGCAGCCACGCCCAGTAGCAAAAAGGCCTTGGAACGTTTTTTTTCCAGATCTTCTTCTGTAAAAAGATTTGCATTGTCCTGTATTATCTTATTTATCCTTTGATCGATGATCTGCTTTTCAATATTCATGTCTTCACCTGCTATCTTTTTATTTTTTATATATGTAAGTCTACCACGAAACAAAGCTGTTTTCAATATAATGTATGTCTGTTTTGTTTGGAACTAAAAACAATGGGAAACACGCTTTGCGAGTTTTGAAGTGCCCCGTAGCCATTCAGCCAGCTGCGTATCCTGCTGGTCTCCCAGGTGACACTTGTTTCTGTCTCATTATACTTCTGGCAGTCCAGGTTTTTATCTGCCAGCAGAAACGCATCATCACCCTCCACAGAAAGCACCCGCCACTTGATCGGCTGTTTTCCATCGTTTTTATCGGCTTTGCCGTCCCCGTTAGTGTCCTCCTGCCAGTAGTTCCCGAACCAGATACAGTCCCAGGTGATAACGCCATCCCTGGTCACAGAAGGGTTATTCAGACCATGGTCGTCCGCGGCCTGAACCTGGGCGGATCCGGACAGGGGCAGAATCCCTGCCAGCAGAGCGCTGATGAGAAGCAGCGCCAATGTTCTTTTACTCTTTTTCTTCATGTTCGTAGTCCTCCTATATATCTACTGTAAAATTACAACAGCTTCTTTGACATATGCTAACATCCCTCACCCAGCCAGCGCCCCTCTATCTCTTCTGCCAGCTGGAGGAACAGTTCCAAGTAACATTCTCTGGTTTTCCCGATAATCGTCAGCGCCACTTCCTCATTATAGGAATGCGCCACCGCGTTCCGGTGGTCAAGAAGTTCCAGCCACCCCTCTTCACTGGCAATCATCCCTGCCTGATATGCCAGCTTTATGATCATTCTGGGAGAACCGGTTCTGCCGTCAGCATAACCATGCTCCTCCAGGATCTCTTTCATCGCTTTCCACGCCTGCTCAAAACAAATAGAAAATAAATGAACCAGCCCGGTCTCTGTCACTATATCATAAGGCGGAGCATAATCACGGATCTTTTTAAGATTTTCTAATGCAGCCAGAAAATTATCATATTTTTCATATTTTCTGTGTGCGCTTTCTGCACATACCAAGTTGTGCAAGCAACTTGCTATAAGTTCGTCAGAACTTATTTTTTCATATAGAAGAATTCCCTCCTTTTCAATAGACTCCAACAACCGTTTTTGCACAGGCTCGTCCAGATTCACCACATCAAACATCAACAGCGTGCGAACCGCCTCATCGATCTCCGTGCGAAAACGGGCGATGTCACCCCCGCTGACCGCCAAATCGATATCACTGCGGGATTTATAGTCCCCTCTGGCTCTGGAACCAAATAAGATCACTTTGTTCACTCCGCACCCTCTCGCCAGCCGGATAATATCCTGCTTTATAGTATCCTCAAGATTCATATACAATCCTCGCTTTCTTCAATCACTCCTCAACCCTCTCACTGAAAAAAGTCCAGTATCGACATCTGATCCGTCTCCGGCAGATCTCCCAGGATCCCCAGTTCCGCCATCTTTTCCACCACGGTTCCTGACACCTTGCAGCGCTCCTTGAAATTCTCACGGGAGGAAAATGGCCCGTCCTTCACGGCTTCCACGATTCCTTCCGCCGCCTTGCCTCCCATACCGTCGATGGAATCCAGGGAAGGCATCAGCTGGCCGTCAATGATCTGAAAATGCGTCGCCTTGGCGCGGAAGACATCGATGGGCATAAAGGAAAATCCTCTGGCGTACATTTCCTGCACGATCTTCATATCCCCCAGGCTGTCCTGCTCCTTCTTGGATAACTCATTAGAGCGGCGTTTATAGTCCCGGATCGCCGCCTCCAGCTTCTCCTTCCCCTGGCACATCAGCTCATAATCAAAGGCTTTGGCACGGATGCTGAAAAATGCCGCGTAATAAGCGAGGGGATAGAACACCTTAAAATACGCGATTCGGAATGCCATCATGACATATGCCACCGCATGGGCTTTCGGGAACATGTACTTGATGCGCTTACAGGACTCGATGTACCAGTCCTCCACCCCGGCTTCCTTCATGGCCTGTTCCATGTCTGGCGTCAAGCCCTTTCCCTTGCGGACGCTCTCCATGATCTTAAAGGCAAGACCGTTCTCCACCCCGGTATGGATCAGATAGGTCATGATATCGTCACGGGTACAAATCGCTGTGGACAGGGTACAGTTACCTTCCTTTATAAAATACTGGGCGTTGTTCAGCCACACGTCCGTCCCGTGGGACAACCCGGAGATCCGCACCAGATCGGAAAAATTCTTCGGCTTCGTATCCCGCAGCATCTGCATGACAAATTCCGTCCCAAACTCTGGGATGCCAAGACTCCCCAGGTCACATCCCATCAGTTCTTCCGGCGTCACCTTCAGCGCCGAAGTATCTGCAAACAACGACAATACTTCCTGGTTATCCAGGGAAATGGTTTTCGCATCCAGTCCCGTCAGATCCTCCAGCATACGTATCATCGTGGGATCGTCGTGTCCCAGTATATCCAGTTTCAGCAGGTTGTGGTCGATGGAATGGTAGTCAAAATGGGTGGTGACAATGGTGGTCTCCTGATCGTTTGCCGGGTGCTGCACCGGCGTAAAGGTATAGATCTCCCATCCAATAGGAAGCACGATGATACCGCCGGGATGCTGCCCGGTGGAGCGACGGATGCCCACGCAGCCCTCCATCAGCCGCTCGATCTCCTCCACTCTCTTGTGCTCGCCTCTCTCTTCAAAGTAGTTTTTCACATATCCAAATGCCGTCTTCTCCGCCAGACCGGCGATGGTGCCGGCGCGGAAGGTCTGTCCGTCCCCAAAGATCACCTCAGTGTAGGCATGGGCCTTACTCTGGTATTCTCCAGAAAAGTTTAGGTCGATATCCGGCTCCTTGTCCCCATAAAACCCCAGGAAGGTCTCAAAAGGGATGTCATGTCCGTCCTGCACCAGAGGCTCCCCGCATTCCGGACAGGTCTTCGGCGGCATGTCGCAGCCGGAGCTCCCCGCATATTTCTTTACCTCCTCCGAATCAAAATCTACATAGTGGCAGTGGGCACAGTAATAATGTGCTGGCAAAGGATTTACCTCCGTGATACCGGACATCGTCGCCACAAAAGAAGATCCCACGGAGCCACGGGAGCCTACCAGATAACCGTCCTCATTGGATTTCCACACCAGTTTCTGGGCGATGATGTACATCACGGCAAATCCGTTGGATATGATCGAATGAAGCTCCCT
>CAJUFM010000040.1 GCA_910585745.1 uncultured Eubacterium sp.
CTTCGATCTCCTGTATTAACTGTTGAGGCGAACATGGCGGGATCTGGATGCGGAGACCATCGGGCCGATGGTGTCGGAGTGTGTGGACCGGACCGTGGGAGGCTACCGGGATGTGCTCTTTGGACAGTCAAAGCGCATCGCTTTTATGATCAACCGGATCAAGAAGATGATGAACCGGACGATCTGGGCAGTTTCGGAGCAGATGCGCCGGGGAGCCTTTGAACAGGAATACTGCGAGGCAGGATTTTCCTATCACGATAATCTTCCCAGTATGAAAATATCCCTGGAGGGGGAAAAAAGACTGGTCTTTTCCGGTATCATTGACCGGATCGATACCTATGAAGACGAGGAAAATATCTATGTAAAAGTGGTGGATTATAAGACCGGAGGCATTAAGCTTTCCCTAAATTCCATGTTTTACGGGCTGCAGCTGCAGCTGGTGCTGTATATGGCGGCAGCTCTTGATATGGAGAGGCAGAAAGGCGGGAAAAAAAATGTAGTTCCTGCGGGGATGTTTTATTATTATGTGAAGGATCCGGTTCTCAAGCTGGAGAGCAGCGCAGCTCCTGATCTGGAGGAACAGATGCTGGCGGAGTATAAGTGTGGCGGTTATGCCAGTCAGAATCCCAGGGTGCTCCAGAAGCTGGATTCGGTCTTTGGTACCCGGGGGGAGTTAGAAAGCGGGGCGAGATCTTCCTGTATCCCGGTAAATATTACAGCCAAGGGGGATTTTGGCAGTTACGCCAAGGTGCTGAGTGATGAAAAGTGGCAGACGCTTATGTCCCATACTCTAAAGCTGGCAGCGGATTTTGGAAGCCAGATCATGGACGGAGTGATCCGTGTCCATCCCTATCATCTGGGAGGGGAGACAGGCTGTGACTATTGTGGCCTGAGGAGTATCTGCGGCATGGAGCGGGCAGAATTTGTCCAGTGCTGCCATCAGATGGAAGAAAAGAAGGAAGAGGAGATCTGGGATGAACTGGACGAGGGAACAGAGACAGGTCATTGACCTGAGAAATTGCAATATTTTAGTGTCGGCGGCGGCGGGGTCTGGAAAGACTGCAGTGCTGATCCAGCGTATCCTGTCGCGGATCATGGACGCCAGAGAGCCGGTGGACGTGGATGAGTTTTTGATCGTGACCTTTACCAAGGCGGCGGCGGCACAGATGAAAGAGCGGCTGACCCGGGCGCTGGAGCAGGCGTTGGCGGAGGACCCGGACAATGAACATCTGCAGCGCCAGGTCATGCTGGTGCCTATGGCTCAGATTTCTACAATACATAGTTTCTGCGGCTATGTGATACAGAATTATTTTCACCGCACTGGCGTGGATCCCGCTTACCGGGTGGGAACAGAAAGTGAGCTGGGAATGCTCCGAAATGACGTGCTAGAAGAGATGCTGGAAGAGAAATATGAGTCGCCTACGGAAGAGTTTCTGGAGGTGGCGGGGATGAGCCGTTTTGTGAAGAGCGATAAAGAGATCGAGGAACTGATCCTGTATCTGTATCAGAAGGCGGTGAGCGAGCCATTTCCCCGCAGATTCCTGCGGCGGATGGAAGATTTTGTGGGGATGGATACGGTGGAAGATCTGAAAGCGTCAGAGTTCGTCCGAAGAAACACAGAATATGTAAAAAATGTACTGGAGGGGATCCGGGAAGAATACGATACCATGCTGTCGCTGTGTGATGCACCGCGGGGACCAGCGGCATACCGTGATTTTCTGCTACAGGAAGCTGGACAATTTGAGGGGCTGCCGGAGGGGGCAGAGATAGAGCAGCTGGGCAGATGGGTGGAGGGGATCACTTTTGGAAGACTGCCGGGGAAGAGACAGCCGGAATGTGAAGAAGGATTAAAAGAGGCGGTAAAAGGGCTCCGAAATGCCGTGAAAGATGTGGTAAAGTCACTGAAAACAGAGATTTTTGATACCACTTTGGAAGAACAGCTGGAGCAGCTGCGCCAGATCCGGGGGACGGTCTGTGCTTTTTTGCATCTCACAGGAGAATTTATGGACCGGTACCGGGCGAAAAAGGCAGAAAAATCTCTGGCGGACTTTAATGACCTGGAGCAGATGGCCATGGAGATCCTTCTGGAGGAGAAGGAGGACGGAACTGTGCACCCCACAGTGGCCGCAGAAGAATTGTCCGGGCAGTTTGTGGAAATCATGATCGATGAGTACCAGGACAGCAACCGGGTTCAGGATATGCTTCTGGGAAGTGTGGTCTCCGGGGATAATCTCTTTATGGTGGGAGATATCAAGCAGAGCATCTACCGGTTCCGCATGGCGTGCCCGGAGTTGTTTCTGGAGAAGCTCCACCGGTACTCCACAGAAGAAGGGGAGAGGGACCGTCTCGTTTGTCTGAGCCGGAATTTCCGAAGCCGGGATGTGGTTCTCCAGGGGACCAATGGCATATTTGAACAGATCATGCAGCCGAAGCTGGGAGGGGTGGAGTACGACGAAGACGCCAGACTGAGACTGGGGGCAGACTACCCGGAGAGCGGAGAGCGTCTGGCAGAGAGTGTGGATATACTTGCTATCGACGGAAAAGATGATGGAAGTTATGAGGGGAAGATGATCGCGGAGCTGATCCGCGAATATACCGGAGAGGAGAATCCGTTATATATACAGGGGAGGGATGGGTACCGCCCCTGTGGTTACGGAGATATCGTAATCCTGGCGAGAAGTACCAAAGCCATTGGCCAGCAGATCTACGATGCACTGGCGGCAGAGGGGATCCCAGTGCACATGGAAAATACCAGTGGATTTTTCGAGACCAGAGAGATCTCCTTGATGGTGAGTCTGTTTCAGATCATTGACAATCCGAGACAGGATATCCCCCTGGCGGCAGTGCTCCGGAGTCCGGTGTTTGGGTTTAGCGACGATGATCTGGCGCAGCTGCGGGGAAAAAACAAGAAGATAGATTTTTATGATTCCCTTCTACATTATGTGAACAGCCAGGAGGAAGAGGGAGAACTTCAGAAGAAAACAAGACAGTTTCTGGAACTGCTGGAGCGTTTCCGGGAGAAAATGACCTATGCTACAGTATCAGATATGATCCAGGATATATACAACTGCACAAAACTGGATTATATGATGTCTGCCATGAGCAACGGGCTTCAGCGCAAGGCAAATCTGGAACTTCTGACGGAGGTGGCAAGGGAGTTTGACAGCACTTCCTATAAGGGACTGCACCAGTTTGTCAGATATATCAGCGGCATCAAAAAGCGGGAGGAAGATCTAGGAGAAGCAAATCTTTCCGGGGACAGGGAGGACGTGGTGCGGATCATGACGATCCACAAAAGCAAGGGACTGGAGTTTCCAGTGTGTATTCTGGCGGGGATGGGAAGAAGCATCACCGGAGCCCGCTCCCGCTCCTTTCTGGTGGTGCACCCGGAAGCAGGGATTGCAGCGCCGGTGGTGGACAATGACCTGGGGGTTTCTGTCAACCACACCTTTACCCGCTCCCTGGCCAGGATGAATCTGCTGGAAGATCTGGGAGAGGAGCTGCGGGTGCTCTATGTGGCGATGACCCGCGCCAAAGAAAAGCTTGTGCTGACCGGGTGCACCCGCCGGGAAAAGTGTCCAGCGGGAACCGGATATTTTCAGCTGATCCGCGCCAAAAGTTATTTTGACTGGGTGCTGCCAGCGGCACAGGGGAATGACTGGTTCCAGGTGAGATGGCTGGAGCCGGAGGAGCTGGAGAGGGCGGAGATTCAGCGCCAGGCGGATGTAATGGTGGATGAGGTGATGCTGAATAATTTTGACACAAATATCACCTATGATAAGACAATACATGAAATGCTTTCTTTTATGGATGAACATCAGGCACAAGAAGAATTGGAGATTCCGACGAAACTTTCTGTCTCGGAGCTTAAAAAACGTTCTATGGAAGAAAGCACAGAAGAGGGATTTACCGTTCTTGCTGGGGATGCTCTGGAGAACCAGTCTCCGGTGCCATCATTTGCCAGGGAAGATACCGAAGAAGATCAGGCACTGGCAGGGGCAGGTTACGGTACGGTGTGGCATCAGGTGATGGCAGGGCTTTGCTTTTCTGCTGTCCGGACAGAACAGGATCTGGAAGGAGCACTGGAGGATCTGGCAGAATCGGGAAGAGTGAGGGCGGAGGATCTGAAATATATCCGGAATTATAAGCTTATGAAATTTCTGGATTCCTCCCTTGGCAGCCAGATGCGGGAGGCGCAGTCGGAGGGAAGGCTTTACAGGGAGCAGCCTTTTGTGACGATGATCCCGGCGGCAGAGATCGTGCCTGAGGCGGCGGACAGGGAGAAGGTTCTGGTGCAGGGGATCATAGACGGATTCTATGAGACAGAAGAAGGCATCGTATTGATGGACTACAAAACAGACCATCTGGAGCCGGGTCAGGAAAGTATTCTTGTGGAGCGCTATGAGAAGCAGATGGAGCTTTACGCACGGGCCCTGGAGGGAATTATGGGAAAGCAGGTGGTGAGAAAGGTGCTGTATTCTTTTTCGCTGGACAAAGAGATTGAGGTGAGCTAAAAGGAGAGATAGAGATGTATGATAGATTTGCTGATATTTATGACCGCATGATGTCGGAGATGCCCTATGACATATGGTTTGAAAGACTGACTGCCTATCTGGAACGCCAGGGGAAGACTGGTGGACATCTGTGTGAACTGGGCTGCGGTACCGGTGAGATGACGGGGCGTTTTGCCGAAGCGGGATACGAGGTCACGGGCATTGATCTGTCCCCGGATATGCTGGCACTGGCGGCAGAAAAGAAAAAGGACGGGCAGGATATTTTATATTTAAATCAGGATATGACAGATTTTTCGTTGCATAAGCCCGCAGATGTGGTACTATGTATATGTGACTCCATCAATTATCTTCTGGAGGAAGACGATCTCCGGGGACTTTTTGGCTGCGTCAGGGAGGTTCTGTCAGAGGATGGTCTGTTTTTATTTGATATGAAGACGGAATACTGTTTTCAGGAAATTCTCGGAAACGAGATACGGATGGAAGACGAGGAAGACTACACGGTGATCTGGGACAATGAATACGATCCTGAGACGAAGATCAATGAATACATGCTGACGATGTTTATGAGAGGGCCCGGAAGCGGACAGTATGAACGGTGGGATGAGTGCCACCGGCAGAGGGCATATTCTCCGGAAAAGATCAAGGAGCTGCTCAGGGAGGCAGGCTTTGAACTATGGGATTGTTTTAGAGAGGATATGGAGGCACCGCCGGGCGCCAAAGATGAGAGGATTTATTTTACAGTACAACCCTGCAACGGATATTAAGTTGTATTTTAAGAGAGAAAGGAATGCGATAAATATGAAGGGTAAATGGATAGTAGGAATGATGATCTGTATGCTGTTCTGCGGTGTTATGTTCTGGCAGGCAGGCGGTCAGGCATATGCAGACCAGACGGCAGTGGTAGCGACAGATAAAGGAGATCCGCTGAATATGCGGGCAGGGGTGGGAACCAGCACAGCGGTTTTGGCGGTGATCCCCAATGGCAGCCAGATTACGATTCTGGATACGGCTGCCGGCTCCGATGGGAACGGGGCTTGGTATAAGATCAGTTACAACGGGCAGGAGGGCTATGTGGCAGCAAAGTACATTTCCTTTACGGCGACGCCAGCACCATCCACATCCCCGTCTGCTGCGACCACAGTACCAACACCAGCGCCGACACCTGTGCCTACAGCGGCACCAGCACCACAGGCGGAAAAAATAACAGTTTACCGGACGCAGACCACATATAAGAAGATCAATGTACCGGCAAAGATGAAGAAAACCCGGACGATCTCCAAGAGTACATCGGGAAAACCGATGAAAGTAAATAAGAAAAATGTTGTTTTAAAAAAGAATAAAAGTGTAAAAATAATAGCAGAGAAAACCAAAGGAAACACAAAGTGGTTCAAGATCAGTTTTAAGTACAACAAAAAAACGAGAAAGGGATACATAAAAAGCACAGACCTGAAACCGGTTTTGAAAAAAGCCGCAGGAGGTGTCGTCACCGGAGTGAAGACGGCGCTTCGTGTGAGAAAAAAGCCGGGGAATGCCAATCCTTATTACAAAGTAAACGGCCGGATCATGGTACTGGCTAAAAAACAGTATATCCAGATCCTCAAAGTAAGAACTGTAAAGAAAAAACTGTGGTACCGTATCTCTTTTGACTATTATGGAAAGACCTATTACGGATATGTGCAGGCGAAATATATCAAGCTGGCAAGAACAAGGGTGCAGAAAAAAGTTGCAGTCACCGTACTGAGTGAGAAACAGTTCGAGGAAGAGATGACCAGACAGGGATTTCCGGATTCTTACAAGGATTCCCTGCGCAAGCTTCATGCGGCCTATCCCTACTGGCAGTTCACGGCATATAAGACCGGGCTTGACTGGAATGCGGCTGTGGCGGCAGAATCGAAACTTGGGGTAAGCCTGATCTCCAATTCCAAGTCTGAGGCATGGAAATCCATGGAAGAAGGAGCTTATGACCCAGCTACGGGAAAATGGACAGTATTTGACGGAAGTACGTGGGTGGCGGCATCCAAAGAGGCGGTCAGCTACTATATGGATCCCCGTAATTTCCTGACGATCCAGGGAATCTTCCAGTTTGAACAGCTGGAATATCAATCCCAGTATCAGACCCGGGAGGGGATCAGCCAGATTTTTGCGAATACACCATTTTCTAATGCCTCCTTTAGTTATGTGGATGACGTCACCGGGACAGAAAAGCAGATCAGCTATACGGATGCTTTTCTGCAGGCGGCAAAAGAGTCCGGTGTGAGTCCTTATCATCTTGCCTCCCGCAGCAAGCAGGAAGTGGTGACAGGACCATCCTCTACCAGCACAGCGGTGACGGGAACCACCGAGAGCTATCCGGGGATCTTTAACTTTTACAATATTGGTGCCTACAGCGGGGCGGCTCCGGTGTTAAACGGTCTGAAATGGGCGAGCTCCGGAACTACATTTCTCCGTCCATGGAACAATCGTTACCGTTCCATCGTGGGAGGGGCTATGTACATTGGCAGCAATTATATCAACCGGGGACAGAATACCGGGTATTTACAAAAATTTAATGTGACGCCAAACAATACCTACAACCATCAGTATATGACAAATGTGGAGGCGGCGAATTCTGAGGCGTTAAAGACGAAAAATGCCTATAATGGCATGCTGGATTCGGTACCACTGGTATTTTCAATCCCTGTATATGAAAATATGCCGGCGGCGAACTGTCCAGTACCGCAATAAAAAATATGAGGTAATTTATGAGAAGAAAATTTGTATTTGGTGCTATGCTGCTTGTGGCACTTATGGGGTTTCTGCTGATGCCCGGTAAGGCGCAGGCGGCGAGTGCCACAGTAGAGTTTACTATAGGTACTCCCGAAGTTTCAACAGGAAATGAATTTACTGTGGTATGTCGTGTGACTTCCTCTGAAGTTTTCAGTGATGTGGAGATGAAGGTGCTTTACGATGCCTCCATCATGGAATTTGTCAGCGGCGGCAATAAGGTGAGTGGAGATGATGGAATCCTTCAGATTTCCTCCACGGGAAACGAAGATGAGGTGAAAAAGCGTACTTATTCCCTGCGGTTTAAGGCGTTAAAGGCGGGAGTGGGAGCTATTGAGATGGGAAAGAGAGTGACCGTGAAAAATCTGGAAGGTGATTCTTTTTCTGTTTCGGCAAACCGTGTTACCCTAACGGTGTCTGATCCTGAGAGCAGCGAAGGGACGACAGACCCGGCAGCAGCGACGCCAGCACCGGCTTCTACCGGAACACCCTCTCTGAGTACAAACAATAAATTAAAGTCTCTGCGTTTTGATTGTCTTTCCATGACGCCAAAATTTGATACGAACGTGCTGGAATACACGGTAAAGGTTGACTGTGACACGAATTTATTGTATTTTAATTATGTTGCGGCCCATAACAAAGCCGCTGTCAGAATTAAAAATAATGAAGAACTGCTGCTGGGTGAGAATGATGTAAGGATCGTTGTGACGGCAGAATCCGGGGATAAGCGGGTGTACAAGCTCAAAGTGATCAAGGAGAGCGAGTCAGAGACCAGGGTTCGGGAGCAGCAGGAAAAAGGGAAATCCGATATCACTTTTTCCGTGTATGAAAAAGAGGGATCGATCTTTATCCAGAACCAGTATCAATTTCAGGTGGTAGATGTGAAGGATGATTCTATTCTTCCCTCTGGTTATGTAAAAACCTCTGTGGATCTGGAGGGGAAGAGTGTCACCGCTTATACGATGGAAAATGACCTGGATAATAACTATCTTTTAATGTATCTAAAGGGGACGGACACGGAACCAGTGCTTTATCAGTATGACCGGATGGAGCGGACGGTCCAGCGTTATACTGGGACGATGACACAGAAGGTCAATAAGGGCGGAAACGTTGCCCAGGAAAAAGAATTCATGCCGAAGACAGGAGCCTGGCTTTATGTGGTGCTGGTCAGTATGGCGGTGGTCATACTGATATTGCTGATCGTGATCCTGAATATGGTTTTGAGAAGAAAGCTCGGCAGGGGAAAAAGGGAATTGGATGATATGGATTTCTGATAAAAGAAATGGAGAGTAGAGACAGTGAAGAGAGATTTTACAGCAAGTGCAGAAAGAGCTCTGACGAAAGCAGGGGAGATTGCGGCAAAACTGGGGACTACCGCCATTGGAACAGAACATCTTCTCTATGGTCTGAGCGCGGTGAGCGGTACGGCATCCAGGATATTAAAGGAAAATGGGGTGATCCGGCAGGATATTGAGATGATCCTGGAGGACATGACCGGCGGCGCTGCGCCGGAAAAAGTAAAGCGCAAGGACTGCGATGTCACGCCCCGGTTTGATGAGATCATTCTGTCCGCTGAGCAGATCGCGGAGAGAAATGAGGATTCCAGCATCGGAACGGAACACATTTTTCTGGCAATCTTAAAGACCAGGGATACCGGCGGTCTCATGGTATTAAGGGCTCTGGAAGCAAATCTCCAGAAAATGTTTGTGGATGTGGTCCTGACTATGGGGGCGGATCTGAATGCGGCCAAAGCTGAGCTCTCGGGAAACCGGAATAGTGGAAAAAAGGGAAAGTCAGAGACGCCGATGCTGGATCAGTATGCCAGGGATCTGGTGGAATATGCCAGGGAGGGGCATCTGGATCCTGTGTTTAACCGGGAGGAGGAAATCGCCTCTGTGATCGAGATCCTGAGCCGGCGGACAAAGAACAATCCCTGTATGGTGGGAGAGCCGGGAGTGGGTAAGACTGCCATCGCCGAGGGGCTGGCGATCCGCATCGCCGAGAATTCTGTACCAGAGACCATGGCGGGAAAACGCATTTTTTCCCTGGATCTGTCGGGCATGGTGGCGGGATCCAAATACCGGGGTGAATTTGAGGACAGGATCAAGCGTGCAGTAAAGGAAGCTGTTTCCGCAGGAAATATTATATTATTTATCGATGAGCTTCACACCGTGATCGGGGCGGGGGGAGCAGAGGGGGCGATCGATGCCTCCAATATTTTGAAACCTGCTCTTTCCAGGGGGGAGATCCAGGTCATTGGTGCCACAACAAGAGAGGAATACCGCAAAAGGATTGAAAAAGACGCGGCGCTGGAGCGCCGGTTCCAGCCAGTGGTCATCGAAGAACCGACGGTGGTACAGACGATAGGTATGCTTCGGGGGCTCAGAGGGCGGTATGAGAGCTTTCACAGGATCAAGATCAGCGATGAGGCACTGGAAGCGGCGGCGAAATTATCCGACCGCTACATTAACGACCGCTATCTGCCGGATAAGGCCATCGATCTGATGGATGAGGCGGCGGCGAAACTCCGGCTGGCCCAGGCGGTGAAAAAAGGGCAGGTTTCGGCAGAGCTGGAGGATAAGATCCGGGAATTGGAGCAGTCCAAGGAAAAGGCTCTGATCAAGGGAGATATGGATCTGGTACTGCAGATCCATGCCGAAGAGCAGGACGCCAGGGAAGCTCTGGATAAGGAATTAAAAAAATGGCAGAAAAAGCAGAAGAAAGAACAGGTACTTTCGGCACAGCACATTGCCGGAGTTGTGTCGGCATGGACGAAGATCCCGGTGAGCCGTCTGGCAAAGGATGAGACAAAACGTCTTCAAAAGATGGAGACCATTCTGCATGAGCGGGTGGTAGGGCAAAATGAGGCGGTAGAGGCCGTTTCCCGTGCTGTGCGCCGGGGACGGGTTGGTCTGAAAGATCCAAAACGGCCTATCGGCAGCTTTTTGTTTCTTGGACCTACGGGAGTGGGAAAAACAGAACTTTCCAAGGCGCTGGCGGAGGCGGTATTTGGCTCAGAAAAAGATATGATACGCATCGACATGTCGGAATATATGGAAAAACAGAGCGTCTCCAAAATGGTAGGTTCCCCTCCGGGATATGTGGGCTATGAAGAGGGAGGGCAGCTCAGTGAAAAGGTGCGCCAGAAACCTTATTCTGTTCTATTGTTTGATGAGATCGAGAAGGCCCACCCGGATGTGTTCAATATGCTGCTGCAGATCTTAGAAGACGGTCATCTCACGGATTCCCAGGGACGCCGGGTGGATTTTAAGAATACGATCATTATCATGACCTCCAATGCCGGGGCGAACCGGATCATTTCCCCGAAAACCCTTGGTTTTCTCTCCAGTGAAGACGCAGAGCAGGATCACAAGCGGATGAAAGAGGGAGTTATGGAAGAGGTGAAACACCTCTTCAAACCTGAATTTATCAATCGTATTGATGAAATTATCGTATTTCATGCCCTTACCAGGGAAAATATATCCGATATTGCTTCCCATATGCTGGAGAGTTTTCGGCTACGGGCAAAAGAGCAGATGGATCTCACGGTCCGTTATAGCAAGTCTGTTGTAGAATTTGTAGCTGAGAAGGGATTTGATAAAGATTATGGGGCGAGGCCTCTGCGACGCGCCATCCAGAATCAGATTGAAGATGCTCTGGCACAGGAGTTGGTCAATGGGGCTGTTAAGATTGGAGATACCGTAAAGATCGCCGTAAAATCAGGGAAAATTTATGTTCAAAACTTCATAAAAAAATGATGGCATTGATATGTGTTTTTTGGTATAATTGAATAAAGATCAACTGCCTGTAAAAGAGACAGGAGGATATTATCAGCAAGAAACTAAGGAGGATACTGGTATGGGTGTAGTTGAGGAAATGATCCGCAAGGAGGACGATGGTTCTCTCAGTTTTGGAAACTATCTTCTGGATTCAAAGACAAAGAAATCAGACTTTGAATATCAGGGGGATATGTACAAGGTAAAGACCTTTCGGGAGATTACAAAGCTGGAGAAAAATGGTCTGTTTGTGTATGAGTCGGTACCCGGAAGCGCCGTGACAAATTATGTGGATGATGGAAACGATGTATCTTTTGTGGTGGAAGCAGCGGAGGACATCAGTTTTACCCTGGAACTTGAGCCATCACAGGAGTACAAAGTAATGCTTGACGGAAATGAACTGGGGACGATGAAGACAAATCTAGGCGGAAAGCTCAATGTAAGCATTGAACTTGATGAAGGGAAACAGGCAGATATCAAGGTAAGTAAATGTTAGTACTAAAACAATGATAGTTACCAAGAACTGGGAAGGGCGTCAATCTGGTTATTCAGATTGGCGCCATTGTTACTCAATGCGCTATTGAACTATGCCCGATAAAGAAAGGAAATTATGGCAAAGGCAAAGAACATATTTTACTGCAAAGAATGCGGTACGGAGACCGGAAAATGGCAGGGGCAGTGCCCTGGCTGTGGAGAATGGAACACATTGGTTGAGGCACCGGATACCGCTGCCCCGGGGAGAAAGACCGGGGCGGTTCCTGCCAGGGTAAGACAGGCGGAGCCTGCGAGATTAAAAGATATTACCATTGAAAACGAGCACCGGATGATGACCGGCATCGGGGAGCTGGACCGGGTGCTGGGCGGTGGCATCGTGGCTGGCTCGCTGGTATTGGTGGGGGGAGATCCGGGCATTGGGAAATCAACTCTTTTGCTGCAGATGTGTAAAATGCTCTCTGACCAGGGAGAGAAGGTTCTTTATGTATCGGGGGAGGAATCACTTAAGCAGATCAAGTTGAGAGGAGACCGGATCGGGGAGTTCTCTGGCTCCATTTATCTGTTGTCGGAGACAAACATCTCCGCCATCGATCATGCCATCGGAAAACTCCAGCCGGCGGTGGTCATTGTGGATTCTATCCAGACGATGTACGATGAACGCATCGATGCGGCACCCGGCAGCATCAGCCAGGTGCGGGAGATCACATCCATCCTTCTGCGCATTGCCAAGAGCAGAGGGATCAGCATATTTATCGTGGGACATGTGACAAAGGAAGGTAATGTGGCAGGTCCCCGCATGTTGGAACATATGGTGGACACGGTACTTTATTTTGAAGGGGATTCAGCGGCGGCTTACCGTATCCTGCGGGGGGTAAAAAACCGTTTTGGATCCACTAATGAAATCGGTGTTTTTGAGATGAAGGGAAAGGGACTGGTGGAGGTGCCGAACCCATCTGAATATATGATGCAGGGAAAACCGGTGGGTGAGTCTGGCTCTGTGGTGGCATGTGCGGTGGAGGGAACGAGATCCTTTATGATCGAGGTGCAGGCGCTGGTATGCCACACCTATTTTAATATGCCCCGTAGAACGGCGGCAGGGACGGATTACAACCGCATCAACCTTTTGATCGCAGTGCTGGAGAAGCGTCTCGGAATCCGCCTCTCAGACAGTGATGCCTACGTGAATGTGGCAGGCGGCATGAGGATTACAGAGCCGGCGCTGGATCTTGCCATTATTACCGCCATCATGTCCAGCCACAGCGGAAAAGCCATGGATGACCGAACCGTAATCTTTGGCGAGGTCGGTCTGGTGGGAGAAGTAAGAGCGGTTCCCCAGGCGGAAAAACGAGTGGCAGAGGCATTAAAAACCGGTTATCAGACCTGCATTCTGCCAGAGGCAAATAAAAAAATGATCGAAAAGAGCGGGGGGCTGGATCTGTCCGGCATCCGCCTGGTGGGAATCCGAAATATACGGGAATTAGTGGATCAGATCAGCGTGAATATACCGTGAGGACACGAAACGAAGTGAAGGGAGAAGAAATATGTACGAGAAGATTGAAAAAATGATGACAACAGGATTTCGGCTGCTGACAGCCCTGGTTTTGTTTGTGGCAGGCTTTATTTGGCAGACTGCCTCGGGAAAGATCCTTGACATGTACGCCTTTTATATTATGTCGGCGGCAATGCTTTCCCTTGCCAGCGTGATCCTGGCAAAGCTCTGCGCCGCTGGCAATCATTTTATCCCCTATGTTATTTTCAATATGGTGGTTCTGATCGCGGGTGTTGTGCTGACCGGCTCCGGGGGATTTACTGGGATAGTGCTTTACAGTATATGGGGAATCTGTGGGATCGTGGAGTGGGTGATCAATGCTATACTCCTGCAGTGCGAGGACATTCTGAAACGGATAGTCATGGGATTTGTAGCAGCAGTCATGAATATCATTCTTGTTGCCGTTGTCTTTATGATACCTGTTTTACTTCAGGTAAAATCATAGAAGGATAGAGATGGAGGAAAAGAAATTGAAAGAACGATTAAAAAAGATTTTAACAGGGCTTTTTATTACCCTGCTCTCTTTGGTGGGATTGTGGGAGTACATGCAGCTGTATCTGTATTTTGACATCCCTCAGGCAGTAGTAGTTCTGCCTGCCGCCGGGGCACTTTCTGCTATTTTACTGAAAAAACTGGGGTGGCTGGTGCCAGGTGCCAGCATGCTGATCTGTATTGCTTATCAGCTGGTGGAAAAAAAATCCAGTTCGGTAGGCATCGTGGAAACATCCAAAATAAAAGTGATTTTGTCGATTTTACCTGTGGTAATAATCCTTATGGTTCTTGGCATTGCTGGTGGTTTTCTGGTACGGGTGCTGATCCAGGGAAAGAGGCCGCTGGCAGTGGGGATTGTATGCTGTCTGCTGGGAGTGCTCATTACTTTTGGAGGAAGTGTGGTGATGTTCGGAAATCCTCTGTATCCATTTATGGCAAAGGCATCTGTTGATCATTACGCGAAAAAATTTGAAAGTTCCAGTTATAAGATCAGTGAAGTTTCTGTATACTACAGTTTAGAGGATCTGCAGTATCAGGGACGTGTGGTGATGAGTGATGGTATCGTTTATGCATTATATCATGACCGTGATTCTGGCGAAGTGACAGAAAGCAACATGAAGGAATGATTTTACATTAGCATTCTTTGGAGGTGCGCGTTTCTCAGCCGCACCTTTTTTAAAAAAACTGTAAAAAAAGGAAAATAGTTGCAAATTGACATAATTGTAACATTTTTGTAAAATATAACATTAGTATAACAACAGGTCAGACTTTTTTGACTTTGCAATATAAAATAAAAAATTTGGAGGAAACACCGTGGACCATTTGGATATGTTGGAGTATAAGAGCGTTCATATTTTGCGGGAGGCATACAGTGAGCTGGGAAACCTGTGTATGCTCTGGTCGATCGGAAAGGATAGTACAGTTCTTCTCTGGCTTGCCAGAAAGGCTTTTTTTGGACATGTTCCGATTCCCCTCGTACATGTGGACACCCATTTTAAGATCAAAGAGATGATTGAATACAGAGACCGTCTGGCGGCAGAGTGGAATCTGGATATGATTTACGGAGAGAACACTGAGGCGTTGGAGAAAAAGGCTACTTTCCCGGATGGAAATGCAACCCATCTGGAGTGCTGCAAATCGCTGAAGACAGAAGCTTTGACCAATACTCTCAATGCCAGCTGGCCCCGTTACCGCTTTAATCACGGGAAGGGAGTTTATGAAAAGGATGTCAACATCGAGCCCTACACCGGTGTGATCGTCGGCGTCAGGGCAGACGAGGAAGGAAGCAGATCCAAAGAACGGTATTTCTCGCCAAGAGATAAAAATAATGACTGGGATGTGGGAGACCAGCCGCCGGAATTCTGGAATCAGTACAAGACCGATTTTGCACCGGGCACCCATGTGCGCGTGCATCCTTTGCTGGACTGGACGGAGCTGGATATCTGGGAGTATATCGAGAGAGAAAATATTCCTGTTGTCCCATTGTATTTTGACCAAGGAAATGGAAAGCGTTACCGCTCGCTGGGGTGTGCACCCTGCACTGGTACGGTAGATTCCACAGCAAAAAATGTAAGAGAGATCATAGAAGAATTAAAAACCGGAAAATTTGCCAATATCGCTGAGAGATCCGGGCGCGCCCAGGATAAAGAGGGCGGCGGCGGTCTGGAAGAACTGCGCAAAGAAGGATACATGTGACAAAGTCTGTCATGCGGCCGGAGCAAATTTATTTGCGCCCGGACATATGACAGACGCACATCATGAGCGAAGGGCGAAGCCCGGAGCGAATGTGCTGTGCGCAGCACAGGTCACATGTATGGGTAAGATTGTCAAGAAAAGGATTGGAGCAATTGCGATATGAATAAAAAGGAAGACATGAATATAGTCATTGTCGGTCATGTGGATCACGGTAAGAGCACCCTTATGGGACGCCTGCTGGCAGATACCGGTTCCCTTCCCGAAGGAAAGTTAGAGCAGGTAAAAGAGACCTGCCGCCGGAACTCAAAGCCCTTTGAGTATGCATTTTTGCTGGATGCCCTGAAGGATGAGCAGTCCCAGGGCATCACGATAGACACGGCAAGATGTTTTTTTAAGACGGAAAAGAGAGACTACATCATATTAGATGCGCCGGGGCATATTGAATTTCTGAAAAATATGATCACTGGAGCTTCCCGCGCCCAGGCGGCACTGCTTATGATCGATGCCAAAGAAGGTGTTCAGGAAAACTCCAGGCGGCACGCCTATATGCTTTCTATGCTGGGGATCCAACAGATTGCCGTAGTCATCAATAAGATGGATCTGGTGGATTATAGCCAGGAAGTATATGAAAAGGTAAAAAAAGAGTATCTTGAATTTTTAAAACAGATTAATATTACTCCGAAGTTTGTTCTTCCCGTTAGTTCCTTCCAGGGAGACAATATCGTAAAGCAGAGCGATAAAATGCCATGGTACGACGGGATGTGTATTCTGGAGGTGCTGGATGCCTTTGAATGTGAGGAAGAGCACGACAAGCAGCCGTTCCGTATGCCAGTACAGGATGTATACAAATTTACTAGAAACGGAGATGACCGGAGAATCGTAGCGGGTACCATCGAGACCGGCAGGATCCGCGCCGGACAAGAGGTTATTTTCTATCCTTCCGGCAAAAAGAGCCACATCAATAAAATAGAGTCATTTAATACCGATCCCATCCAAGAGGGCAAGCCGGGCATGGCCATCGGGTTTACCATGAAAGAGCAGATTTATATAACCCGTGGGGAAATGATGGCCATCGCCGGAGAACCACAGCCCAAGACGGCATCGCGGATCTCAGCTAACATTTTCTGGCTTGGAAAGAAGGATTTTGTTCCGGGAAGATTATACTATCTGAAGATTGGCGGCGAAAAAGTCAAGGTAGAGGTGGAAGAGGTCAAGGGAGTCATTGATTCTTCCAATCTTTCTTCCACCGACACGAAGCAGGCGGTGGAGAAACATGAGGTGGCAGAGGTTATCTTGAAGACGGATAAGCCCATTGCCTTTGATACAGTAAGGGAGAGCGCAGGCACGAGCCGGTTTGTCATCGTGGACAATTATGAGATCGCCGGAGGCGGAATCATAACCGAAGCGCTGGAAGATGAAGAAAGCGAAATCAGAAGCAGTGCCATGCTCCGCAATTATAAATGGGAGACCGGTGAGATCAGCCTGGAGTCCAGAATTGAACATTATGCCCAGAGACCAGAGCTTATCGTGCTGACCGGGGAAAAGAATACCGGTAAGAAAGATCTGGCAAAGGCATTGGAAAAAAGTCTTCTGGATAGTGGCAGATATGTGTACTACATGGGCATCGTTTCCTATCTTTATGGTGTAGGTGCGGATACCAAATCAGGTGGAGAAGAGGACCACAAGGAGCAGATACGGCGTTTTGCAGAAGTGGCAAATCTCATGCTGGATGCAGGAATGATCCTGATCATTACAGCGACCAGACTGACAGAGAGTGACCGCAAGATCATGAAGGCAGTGATTCAGAAAGAAATGGATATTTTCTGGATCGGTGATGAGGTAAGTACAGATATTAAAATGGATATGAAGCTGAAGGACAGCGAATATGATTATGAAAAAAATATCAGAAAGATCCGGACGCTTCTTAAAGATAAAGGAATCCTGTTCCGTTGATGGATCGGGAGATGGAGAAAAGGATGGCTTCAGACAATAAAAACGAAAATATTATCTGGCATGATGGAAAAGTATCCTATGAAGACCGGTGCCGGGTTCTGAACCAGAAAGGGATTGTAGTATGGTTTACCGGGCTCTCAGGATCAGGCAAGTCTACGGTGGCAGTGGAGCTGGAGCACATGCTAAACGAAGCCGGAAAGGCGGTATACCGTCTGGACGGGGACAATATCCGCTGTGGTATCAACTCAGATCTTGGCTTTAGTGATGAGGATCGCAACGAAAATATCCGCCGTATCAGTGAGATCGCAGCACTGTTTCAGGATGCAGGGGTGATCACACTGGTGTCTTTTATCTCTCCTTTCAGGGCAATGCGTCAGTTCGCCAGAGAGAGAGCTGGTGAGGGAAATTTTATAGAAGTCTACGTGAATACGGATTTTGAAACCTGCAGGCAGCGGGATCCGAAGGGATTGTACAAAAAGAAGATCCAGCAGTTTACCGGGAAGGACTCTGTCTATGAGGAGCCGCTGGATCCGGAGATCATATTGGATACAGTAGATCATACTCCTCATGAATGTGCAATGCAGATTTATGAGAGAATATGGGGAGAGAGGCATGGGTAGTTTAGTCAAAAAGCTCAAACGGGAGATAAAGCGCAGGAAACGAGAATTTGAAACTGCCAGGGACGCCAGGGTGAAAAAAACCTATCACAGCAATGGCGGCACGATCACAGTCCGGCCGGAGGCATGGGTGATACGGGGATCAGAAGCCTACGAAGAGGTTTTCCGGCGGGAACAGGCAGATTCCTTTAAGACCAATATCAGGACGAAGAAAATGTATTCTCTTGTTTCTCAGGCGAAAGACTGGTTTTTGGAGTTGCAGCTACGAAGTGAAAAATATACCTTTAACAATATGCTGGCAGTGGTAAATCCTTTCGGGGAGGCGCCATTGACAGCTCTTGTGTTGTTTACAACACTTATGGATTACAGCATACGTGTTACCGTGGAGGGAGACACAGAGGACACCAGCTTTATATCGGAATATCCCCCTGCCAAGCGTCACCGCATTCCCATCCTGGGACTGTATCCGGGACGGAGCACAGAGGTTGTCATTGAACTTCTGGATGAAAACGGCCAGGTGTGTGACTGCCGAAGATTTCCACTCATTACGGAGCCTCTTCCAGAAGACTTAAAGGATATCATAACAGTAAAAAAGAAAAATGACCAGGCAGCATTTAAAAATATTTTGATCGCCGGCGGCATTGACATCAAACCCTGCGTGTTTGACAAAGAAGGGAAGATCCGTTATTATCTGCGGAGAAAGCCCAAAGGCTACGGTATATTTCCACTGTCAAAGGGGCGTTTTCTGTTTATGGAACGGGAGATTTCAGCCCCATCTTTTACCAATCCCCATTCTGTCCAGATGTATGATATGGACTATCTCGGGCGGGTGGGAAGAACATATCTCGTAAAGAACGGAGCCCATCACACCGTGGAGGAAAAGACACCCGGAGGCAATATTCTGACAGCGGGAAACAGCCTGGAAGAGCATTCCGAGGATCTGATCCTGGAACTGAACCGGGAAAATGGAGAGATTGTGCATCAGATCAAACTGGGTGATCTGTTTGATGAAACATATCAGGATATGATGGACTGGGCGCACATTAATTCAGCCTCCTATGATGAAGAGGAGGATTCCATGCTGGTATCCATGAGAAATATTCATTCTGTGGCATCCTTTGACTGGGGCCTTGATGAGATCCGGTGGATTTTAGCCGATCCCCGGTTCTGGGAGGGGACAGAAATGGCAGATAAGCTGTTAAAACCAGTAGGCGAGGTGCCATGGTTCTACCAGCAGCATGCCGTTTTTGAGGTGGAGCTGGAGGAAAAGAGGCCGGATATCAAGCATATCATGGTCTTTGACAACCACTGGCACAAACGCCGGAAAGTGAAATTTTTTGATAAAGATAAATTAAGTTATATCAGCTTTTATGAGATCAACGAAAAAGAAAAGACGGTGAAATTGTATAAGCGTTTTCCCTGTCCCAAGTCCAAGATCCGCTCGAACGCTGTTTTTGATAAAGACACCAGACATCTCTATGCCATGGCAGGATCTCTGGTGCCTGAGATCGAGGAAAACCTGGGTTTGATCCGGGAATATGATTTTGATTCCATGGAAGTGCTCAGTGAGTATTATGTAAAGCCAGGCTTTTTCCGGGCCCATGAATTTTTGCCGGATATGGTGTCCCTGTCAAAGACACTGGTGAAAAATACGGATTACCTGGGCGGAGACCTGAAACGTCCCCAGCAGATGACAGAGGACGAAATAGAAGGCCTGGACTTTCAGGAAGCTCCAGGTGTAAAGGATTCTTCCGTATTTTACCGGATGCAGGAAGACCTTCTGTATATCCATGAAATGGATCATGCTATTGGAGCGGTTTATCTCCGGGGGACTGAAGGGGTCTGGAAGGTGGATTTTTCGGATACCTGGCAGACCATGAAGACCTTTGAGGATGCGGATTACCGCATCGCCATGTGGCTGGACCAGCTGCCCCTGGATCAGTATGAATTATATATTCTGCTCCACGGTGAATTACAGAATACAGGTAAAAAGCTCACGAAGCAAAAATAGATTTTTGGCAATAATACCCTTTAGCTGCCATCGGGGAACTGGTGTTTTCAGAAAACCGGTTTCAATGGTGATAGAGGGTATTTTTTTTTCATAGACGCACCAGTCGCCAAACCCACCGGCGGGACGGGTGTCTTTGGTGTTTTCCACGAGGCGGTATCCGGTTACCCGGTGAGTAACTGCAGCCATCGAAGTAATCTGGCTTTTCAGGGAGCCATGAACATCATAGTCATAGTAGATGAGATTGCCACGGGAGTGATAGTGTATGATCCCTAATGGGTTTGTGAGCCCATTTACGAATTCCATGAGACACCGGGTCTCCTGCTGGTCACCGGCGCTTACACCGGGGTTTCTTTTTGCCCGGTCGGGAGATTTGCCGAAGCCGCAGGGGAAATTTCGGTTCAGGTCCACGCCCCGCCCATTTTCTTTCCAGGTTTTTGCCTCCGTAGACATAGAGATACAAACGCCGTCCGGATTTGTCATCGGCAGAAAGATCACGCAGATCTCCTTCCAGAGTTCCCGGTAGCAGCCTTCGTAATGTTCCAGGTAATATTCCATGATCCGCAGGAGAAGGGTGGTATTGATGTACTCCCTGCCGTGGATCGAGGCGGTTATGACAAATTGGCCCGGGGCTTTAGAGGACCCCAGGCTGCAGGCATAAAGCTGGCGTTTGCCATGGGTGGTACCCAGTGAGTTTACCCGGAAATATTCCGGAGGATACTGTTTTTCCAGCTCCCGGATACGTTTTTCCATTGTGGTGTAAGTATAGAGAGAATTTTTTTTCATGGGATATCTGCCGGGAATAGCGAGAAACTCCGGCTGCCTTTCCTAACACAGCCCCTTGGCAGTGTTAATATCATAGGATATCTTATGCCAGAGTTTTGTGATTTATGAGCTGTGCTGTGAGGTGGGAAAAAAGACAGACGATACAAAGGGGCAGCAGATTTGCGTAACAGCAGGTAAACTCGCACAGGAGAAATGCGCCGGTGAGAGGGGCGCTGATAGCAGAAGCAAAAAAACCTGCCATACCGGCCAGAAGAAAGCAGAGGGGAGAAAATCCCGTTCCGGGAAAGAGTGAGCACAGAGCGAGACCATAGAGCTGGCCGATGCAGGCTCCGACTGTCAGCAGGGGAAATATGGTTCCGCCGGGCAGACCAGAGCCAGAGGAGATCATGGAAAAGAGATATTTTCCAAAGAGAAGCAGCACAAGGGTGGTATAGGCAGCTGGTGTTTTGAGAACAGCCAGCATATTATTTCCTGATCCTATGATGGTGGGAAAAAAATAGCACACGACACCGGCTAATAGAAAGAGGACACTCCATAACAATCCATGGATTCGCTTATTATACTTTGAGAGCAGTTTTGCATATCGTTTCAGGGAAAATGCATAATATGTCCCGGTAATACCCAAAAGGACACCCAGCAGGGCTAATGCGGGGTAATAGCAATATTGCTCCAGAGGAATGATGATTTCCAGAATGGGAGTGGTTCCGTAGACCAGATGGCTGACCAGGAATGCAGATAGAGAGCCGACAGCGATGGTCAGTGCAGATAAGGTTCTGCATCCTGGAAATTTTTCAAGGGTGAAGGCAAGACCGGACACCGGGGCGCAAAATAGTGCAGACAGCCCCGCTCCGGCGCCGGTGCAATAGTATTCAGCAGGTTTAAGGTGCGACGGATGCCGGCGGCGGGAAGATTGCAGAAAACGGCAGACCCCTTTTCCGGACATAGTTCCGATCTCTACGGCAGACCCGGTTTTTCCCAGGGAAAAGCCCGCCAGAATACACAGGGGAGCAGAGGTCAGTTTTACTAGAAGAACAGACCACCATCTGGCATCGGTAACGCCCCTGGCTTCTTCCAGAAAATGGGAAACCCCGCCCCCTTCTGCCTTTGGTTCCAGACAGATGCTCCAATAAACAAAACGGGACAGGAGTAATAACCCTGCTCCCCAGGCGGCGGAATAGAGAAGACTGCCGCTGTGGAGAGCAGGAATGATCTTATGATTAAGGGCATTATCACAGAAATTCATGAATAAACGGAACAGGCAGATGGTAAGCCCGGCAAAGATCCCTGTGATCAGCCCTGCAAATATTCTTGAAAGTATGTATTTCTTTTGTTTCATGTGAATCTCCAGGTGTTGCGTATTTTTTATAGTAATGATATCATAAAGTCAGTAGAATGTAAATAATGGGAAAGGATTGGTGTATTATGTCAGCCGCCGGAATTATATGTGAGTACAATCCCTTTCATCAGGGGCATCAGTTTCATATCGGGCAAGTCCGTGAAAAAACCGGGGCGGATACGGTGGTGGTGATAATGAACGGTGACTTTGTCCAGCGGGGGGAGCCGGCCATTGTGGACAAATACATCCGCACCCGGATGGCACTGGAAGGGGGAGCAGATATGGTGTTTGAACTTCCGGTGCGCTATGGTCTGTCCAGTGCAGAGGATTTTGCCAGGGGAGGAATACTGGCACTGGATTCCCTGTCCTTTATAGATTTTTACTGTTTTGGCAGCGAAGGAGCTATTCAGGAACAGCTGGAACAGGCTGGGCACTATCTGGCGGAAGAACCGGAACATTATAAAAAACAGCTTGGGTGCTATCTCCGTGAGGGATTTTCTTTTCCAGCGGCGAGGGAACGGGCATACACTGATTGTGTGAAGTTGACTGCGGAGGAAAGAGAGCAGCTGTTTATGCCCAATAATACGCTGGGCATTGAATACATCAAGGCAGCCCGTCGGCTGGGATCTTCCATGAAGCCTGTGGTCATAAGAAGACAGGGGATGGGATATCACGAAGAACTGACCGGGCAGCAGGAGGAGCAGGGCTTTTTGTCAGCGACAGCAGTGCGCAGCCAGATATGGAAGGGAAACTTTACTGGGCTGTCAGAAGGAGCAGTGGAGCTGTTAAAAAAAGCGCCCTGTTATATCCGCTCTGAGGATTTCTGGCAGATGTGCTCTTTTGCCATCCGGGACAGCTGGGACGGGCTGGAAGAGATAAAGGATCTGTCTGAAGAGTTGGCGAATTCCATGCGGAAAAACTGGTACGAGGCGGTATCGCTAGATGATTTTGCAAACCGCTGCAAGACGAAAAATATGACGATGGCGAGAGTAAAACGGTGCGTGTTCCAGATACTTCTTGGTATAGAAAAGGAATCCGGCGGGGAGGACAGCTTTCCCTATATGCGCCTGCTGGGAATGAGACGTAGAGCAGCAGAAAATCTTAAATATGTAAAGAAAACGAAAGTGCTGGGCAGGCTTGCCAGAGATATGGAGGAGCTGGATGACAGAGGGAGGGAGAAGCTGAAACAGGACATCAAGGCGGCGGACCTGTACCGCACTGTGGCGATGGCAGTAAGTGGACGGAGGCTGCCGGAAGAATTTCGCCGGCAGGTGATCCTTGTGGATTAGCGGATTATCACATTGACAGGTGACACTACAGGACAGTGTGACGCTGGACTAGCTTGACGGCGCGAGTTTGAACCCTGTTTCGTCCTGCGCTATCACAATCCGAAATCTTCGACCTCCGTTTGTGATTTTCCAATTTACAAGAAAACGGAATGAAACGTACTGGAGGTACGTTGATTGACGTTGACGCAGTAAATTAGAAAATCACAGGCGGAGGCAGGGTTCAAATTTGCGCCGTCAAGCTAGCACAAAATAAAACAGAGTTTAAATTACACCATTATTATACTGAGGAGGGAACAGCATGGAGAAACGGTTGAAACAGTATTTAGAATTTTACCGGAGTGTGGCAGCGGGAGAGAAGGAAATCGGGGAAAGAGAGTCCTTTCGCCGGGAGATGCTGGTTCAGATACAGTTTTTCCAGCATGAGAGACTTATTCATCTGATCGTGACGGTGCTTTTTGCGCTGCTGGCGGTCATTACGATCCTGGCAAGCCTGATCATACAGGAGCCGGCAGTATTTCTTCTGTGCCTGATGTTTTTTGTGCTTTTGATTCCCTACATACGGCATTATTATATTTTGGAAAATGGGGTGCAGAAGCTGTATGAGTATTATGACCGGATTGAATTATAAGTAAAGCCTAAGTATATGCCGGGTGAAAGATATTAGATCGTCTCAAAATGTTTGCATTATTTGACAGTAGAATCTCCTTGTACTATCATGAGAGTGAAAATGGTTTCAAGGAGGCTGGCATGAGAAGAGGGACGGAGAGTGAACTCACTGTAATTACAAGGGCAAAGGAATTAGCTCAGTACATATTAACGGTTACGGATAAATCTCCGAAAAAGTTTCGTTTTACACTGACCAGCAGACTGCAGAATTATTCTCTGTCTGTGATCGAATCTCTGTACAAAGCCAATCATGTATTTTTAGGCAGTTCATCGCAGAGAGACCTTCAGTTTGAAAAGAGACTTACACTACAGCACGAGGCGATGACACAGCTCCGTCTTCTGTCATATCTTTCCATGGTGGCGAGAGAATGCCAGTGCATTCTTCCAAGACAGCAGGCGCAGATATCCTCAAAGGTTATGGAAACCCAGCGGCTATTGTATGCCTGGATGAAGAGTGATGAAACCAGAAAGTAACACTGGGATCCGGTTGAAGATGATTGGTGGCTCCGGTCCCCGGGCAACAATAGTAATAACGCTTCCAACGTGAATAACAATGGAAATGTCAATACGAATGGCAACAATGTCAACAACAATAATAATGCCGCCCGGCCGGATTTGCGTGTACAACATTGCCTGAAATTATTTCCGGGGGGGAAATAATCCGTGCACTCATGCAAAGGAACCGGATTCCATCCCGTAAGGGAAAACATATGCTGCCGGAAGACAGGACGGAACCTTCTTTTCTGAATTTTGGGAAATTTATTTATTGGATTTCTCCCGGCAGCCTGTATGATAAGGGGGATATCCGATGGAAGAATATGAACGGGTCTATTGTTATGAAAGCCTGTACCAGGCACATAAACTGGCGAGAAGAGGAAAACAGGACACCAGAGAAGTGATTCTATATGAAATGAGGCTGTCGGAGCATATCGAACGCCTGAGCTATCATATAAAAGGACATACATACCGTATCCAGGGGTACCGCAAATTCCGCATCTATGATCCCAAAGAAAGAGAGATCCAGGCACTTTGTTATGGGGACCGGATTGTCCAGCACAGTTTATGTGACAATGTTCTGGGACCATACCTGGAAAAGCATCTGATCTATGACAACAGTGCATGCCGAAAGGGAAAGGGAACGCATTTTGCCCTTGACAGACTGACAGGTTTTCTGAGAGAATATAATAGAAAATATGGAGAAAAGGGTTATATACTCAAATGCGATGTAAAAAAGTACTTTGCCTCCATCGACCATATTATCTTAAAAGAAGGGATAAGCAGAATGGCTTTGTCAGAAGACGTGAAATGGCTGCTGGAGACGATTGTGGACAGTTATGAGTGCGAACCGGGGAGGGGTCTGCCCATGGGCAATCAGACCAGCCAGTGGTTTGCCCTGTACTATCTGGACGGGCTGGACCGTCTGATCAAAGAGAAAATGCGGATAAAATATTACACGAGGTATATGGATGATATGATCCTGATCCACCCGGACAAAGATTATCTGAAAGAGTGCCTGCATGAGATGAAAACTTATCTGACAAAAGAACTAAAGCTGGAATTCAATGAGAAGACGCAGATCCACGCCATCCGGCAGGGAGTGGACTTTCTCGGATTTCATTTTTATCTGACGGAGACGGGAAAAGTGATCCGCACCTTGCGGCAGTCAGCTAAGAAACGCCTGAAGCGCAGGCTTAGGAACTACCGCCATGCCTATGGGGAGGGAAAGATCGAACTGGAAGCCATCAGCCAGAGTGTGGCGAGCTATAAGGGACACTTAAAACATGCCCACACATACCGGCTGCAGAAAAATATATGGAAACATTTCATACTCAGAAGAAAACATCCAGAGGAGGACTATGAACATGAAGAAAAAGAGTAAACGATCACTGGCGCTGCTTCTCATCAGCGCCCTGCTGGCAGGAATTCTGCCCCTGTCCGGATCAGCTCCGGTTCAGGCGGCGGGCTATGGTCTGAACAACCCCACAACTGATGCCAATGGCGTCACCACATGGGACTGTATCTGGTTCGGGAACTACTGGCAGGAGGACACCAACGGGGATGGTAAGGCCGATAAAAACGATGCGAAGCAGCCGATCAAGTGGCGGGTGCTGTCGGTGGAGGGCGACGATGTATTTCTGCTGGCGGATAAAAACCTGGACTGCCAGATGTATAATAATACATCTACAGGTGTCACCTGGGAGACCTGTACGATGCGCAGCTGGCTGAACGGCTACGGGGGAGAAATAAACAAGGACGGGAAGG
>CAJUFM010000041.1 GCA_910585745.1 uncultured Eubacterium sp.
TATATTTTTGTGGTAAATGAGGAACGGAAGTGATATAATTAAATGAACAAATCGGGAGTTGTTAGTGTGTTTGAATGCGATAGAATTGGAGGTTAAGTAAGGCAATTTAAATTTGTAAGGATAGATATGAAAGGAGCAATGATATGCAAAACCTGTTTTGTGAGGGTCTGTTAGAGAATGATATAGTCAAATTGCTGGAAGTTCCAAAGAGTGATATCCACAATCATTCTACCAAAGGATGCAGGAGAGCCTGGTTGGAAGAACACTTGAAACGCAGTTTTCCAAAACCGCCCGACAGATTTGACGGACTTAGAGGAATGCAGGAATGGTTTACAGTTACTATCAAGCCATACTGCAAAGATATTGGAGGGATGCTCATAAGATGGGAAGGGGCTTTTGCAGAAGCAAGGAGGAATAATATCAAGAGGCTTTCGATGAATTTTGGGGCTTCGGAGATTGATCTGATTGGTGGGATGGATGCGTTCAAATCCATTATCGGAGGTTTTCATTTGAAATATTGTCCCAATACAGTATTTGAACCTGAGATTACATATATTTCAGCTTGCAATGTCGAACAGGAAGCTGAAAAAATCGATCGTTATATTTCCACCGGTTTTTTCAAGTCGATTGATGTATGCGGTGGCGAGAATGTGCAGCCATTTGAGGCTTTTTTGCCATTGTATAGAAAAGCGGAACAATATCATCTGACCAAGAAAATGCATGTAGGTGAAAACGGACCGGCAGAGAATGTAATGCGGGCAGTTGAAGTGTTAGGGCTTAGTGAAGTTCACCATGGGATAAACGCGGCCGCCTCGGAGAAGGTCATGCGATTTCTCGCAGATAATCGGATACAGCTGAATGTCTGCCCGAGCAGTAACGTAATGCTTGGATATGCAGCCGAATATAGAGACCACCCTATTAAGATACTGTATGAGAATGGAGTTAAGGTTACAATCAACACCGATGACCTGCTGATATTTGACAGTTCGATTGAAAATGAGTACCTATTGCTTTATCGGGCAGGGACGTTAAGTGCTGGTCAATTGGATGAAATACGAAAGAATGGGTTAGACATCACTCAGAATAATATGATACAAGGAGTGTAGTAAAGTTAAATTATATTGAATGGCGTGGTTTACTGTATATGCTACCTGAAATAAAAAATCAAAATTTGGAGGATTGGATATGGTACGAAAAGCAGGAAAACAAGATTTAGAAATACTGGCAAATTTAGCAATACTAATGTGGGATAGCCATTCTGTCAGAGAGTTGATTGCTGATTTTTCAGAAATCATTTCTAAAGGAAAATCTCAATTCTTTTTGAAATATAAAAATGATATTCCTATTGGTTTTGCACAATGCTCGTTACGATATGACTATGTAGAGGGAACAGAAACAACTCCTGTTGGTTACTTAGAGGGAATTTTTATAAAAGACGGCTACCGAAATAAAGGGTATGCGAAAGAACTTTTATCGGAGTGTGAAGCATGGGCAAAATATAATGGTTGTCAAGAGTTTGCCAGTGATTGTGAAATAGATAATATAGATAGCTTTCACTTCCATAAAGCCATGAATTTTACAGAAGCAAATAGGATTATTTGTTTTACTAAAGCATTGTAAAATTCGGATTTATGGAGGGTAAAAGAACAGTGGAACAATTAGCAATCAAAAAAGCCTGGTTAAATCAGACTGACGAGATAAATGAAATCGTAAGTGAAACGATAAAAGAAATATATTCAAAATACTATTCGGATGAAGTGGTGGATTTCTTTTTGGAATTACATAATCGCGATAATATCCACAATGACATTTTGGATGGTAATACCTACGTGATTGGTTATGGAGACGCCATTCTCGGAACAGGCACAATCAAGCAAAACGCTATTTCAAGGGTATATGTAACTCTGGGTAATCAACATAAGGGAATTGGAACCAAGCTTATGGATTATTTGGAAAAGGAAATAATAAAAGATTATTCGCATGTAAATATAGATGCATCGTTGCCAGCTGCTGAATTTTATCGCAAACGAGGATACGAGTTATTAAGACAGGTGGAGAATTCCGTTGCAAATGGGAAATTATTGTCATATTCCGTGATGCGAAAAAGAGAATTTGATATAGACCTGGATTTCTATAATGCTCCATCTGTTCTTGTCCGAAAAGAGATTGAATTGCAGGGGCTTGATTTTGATGAATATCAGACAAAGGTTCCCAAAAAAGTTTATTTGTTGGCGGATAGTCTGTTTGATACAATGCTTGCAAAGAACGCCTCCACGCTTACCTTTGATGTCGGTGGAGGCATATATGTAATGAATCATGACGGCAATTTAGGTTTTGCAAAGGGCTAGATGTGTTCACTGGGACTGGCAACTCAGGCAGAAGATTTATATGCAGCAGGAGTGAAAGAACTGATTCATGTAGGATTTGCCGGTGGGAATAAGATTGGTTCCCGTAAGGCAACAGCGATCTATGTTGTATCTGACAGTGGTTCCAATGATGAATGGAATCTTGGCTGGGGTGAAAGCACTCTTGAAAATAGTATCCGGAAATTGATTGATGCACTGGCGGAAAGTTGATTTCGTTAATAGAGAAATCGTGATGTTTACAGTCGTGAAAAGGCTGGACAAGTCAGGGGGAAAATAAGACATGAAAAATAAATCAATTGAATTTTTGTTAAATCATTCGGGACCGGTCATTCAGTATCGACTGAGAAAAGAAATTATAGGCAATATTTCTGCGCAGGAAGAGAAACAGTTCATGGATGAAATATATGGACTTCCACACATGCAGTTAATTCAGAAGTATGTGAAACCAAACGGTTATATCGGAAGCGGCATGCATAGCTGGAATAACTGGCGCGGCACCGTGCTCCATGAAACGCCCTTGCAGGATGGGGAGACGGCCGCCAGACTGCTCTGCTATTATGCGATTCCGAAGGAACATCCGATTGTAGAAAATTTTGTGAAAGCGATGCGAGATGAGAAAACTATGAGGCAGGAGTTTTCTTATATTCCGCCTGAAATTGAGCGATACAAAAACAGATGGATCGGTATCCATAATGGCAACTGTCTCGGCGCATTACTGTACACGATGCAGGCGATGCTCGGGTATGGTGATGATTTTGATGATCTGATAGAATTCCAGCAGATTGCATTGAAAGGTTTCGAGCGGATCTTACAGATATCATCTTTGGATGAAATTCTGAAAAGGAGAAGGGGAATGGAGAAGAAATATAAACTCCCTTATCTTGAGTCGGACGAATATTTCCCGAATGGCTATACATTAGAGACGCTGGCATATACCAAGGCATGGAGAACGGCAAAAAATGTTCGGAGGCTTGCGGATGCGCTGAACCATATAAACAAGATTATGAAACCGGACAATCAGATGCATGTAAAGATAAAAAGCAGATATTATGCGCCCTGCTTTGCGCTTGTGACGCCGATCAGGGCATTTGATCCGGACTATATTCATACGATCAATTACAGAAGAGTTTTGACGGAAATAGCAATGCTGGGCGTGGGAAATCAGGTAGACGTTATAAGAGAATCTTTGGAAGCGATATCCGCGGCGACAAACGAAGAGGGAATTCTGAGAATGAACCTTGCAAAGCCGCACAACAGGCATTACTCACCCATGAAGATAGAATATCCTACGCCATATGTAGATGCAAAACTGGAAGAAAGTTATAAGAACGCTTATGGTCTGGACTGCGATTTAACATTTTGGGCAGTACAGTTTAATGAAATAGTCCGTGAAAATTCACAGGGGGCATTTTGAGAAAGGAGTACCTATGAAACTGTATGGCATTCGTTTTGCAAAAGGGTTTCAATATGGAACAATGGAGACTGTGTTCTGCACTCAGAAAGGAGATCATGAACGAATACCGGATTTCTCTTTCTTTTATTATCTGGTGGAGGACGAAGGAAAGCATTTACTGATCGACACCGGGTTTAGAGATGAGCGGCTGGCGGCGGAGATGGGTGTGTCCTTGCTTTCAGTAGAAGGGGAAATTAGGCAGGTTTTCGGTTTATTTCCTGAGATTGACGCTATATTTTTGACGCATAGCCACTGGGATCATATCAACAACATTGACCTGTATCCCAATGCGCGGCTGATCATGTCAAAACTGACTTATGAGCAGGCAGTGTCGGAGGGAACCGCTGCTGTGAGAGACAGGTTACAGGAGAAGAAAGCACTTATCTCGCTGGTGGAGGAGAAAGAATGTTTTTATGACAGATTCCATTTTGAAGTAATCGGAGGGCATACGCCGGATTCTTCAGTTCTCCATTTTCAAATGGGCAATGCTACCTATTGCATTACGGGGGACGAATGTTATTCATGTAAAAATATGGAACAAAATATTCCCATTGGTATCCGTGTCTGTGCAGAGAAAAATGAGAGGTTTATCCAGAAGGCATATGACAAGGGATGGATTCCGCTGCCGTTCCATGATGCGGGTGTTTTGAAGAAATATGAAAGACTGACAGAAAACATTGTCAGGATATTCTAAAGGAAGGGAATCATGAAGAAGCATATGATAATCGCCGGCGTACCGCGGTCAGGGAAAAGTACGCTTTCCCAGAGAATATCGAAAGATTTTGGATATCAACATATCAGCATGGACTCTGTTATCGCAGGAATTGAAAAAACCTTTCCGGAAATAGGCATCAATTCTGAAGCAAATGCTGATCTTTGGAAAAATATTCAGTATATAAGTTCTAAGATGGCACTGTTCATTAGGGCGATGATCGATAGTGGCGAATATGATGAATGTGATTATGGGATGGTAATTGATATCTTTCAATTATTACCACAGCATTATGTTCAATATATAGACGCTTCTGTCTGTGATATTTATTATCTTGGTACATCAGAAGTCACACCAGGGGAACGGTACAGAATTTTGAAGAAGTACGACACGCCAAAGGATTATACCTATTATAAATCTGCAGAAGAACTCCGAAGGGAGTGCGCAGACATTGTAATGGTAAGTAAAAGACTGGAACAACTTTGCGGAACATATGAACTACCTTATTTGGATACTTCATACAACAGAGAACGGATATTTGAAACTATTTTGTTAGATGCCGGACTGTTTTATTTAGGATTACAGCAAAACTGTCAGGTAAAAAACAATAGGAATTTGAATCAGGAGAAAGAGGATGGATACAAAAAGAATAGTGATTTTTTCAGATGTCCACGGTAATATAACCGGGCTTAAAGAAGTTATAAAAGAAGTAAAAAAACTGGAAAACGTGGAATATATTATTGGCTTAGGAGACTATTTTGGATGGGGAGCCGGCTGCAATGATATAATAGATTTATGCCTTGAGAATGATGTAGTTCTCATACGGGGCGGACATGAAGAAATACTTAATTTGATTGACCGTGGAGAAGATAACGGAAATTATTATCCCGAAATTTATTTCACTCATGACTGGCTCAAAGAAAATTTGAAATTTGAATATTACCAGCTTGTAACAAGCCTGCCAACGGAAATTAGAATTACACTGAATAATGCGTATACATTGATAGGGTTTCATGCAGCTTTAAATGATATGGAGTCCTATACTTGCGGGTCCGACAGAGATTTGGATGTTTTGGAGAATACATATGGAAGTTTGGAGGAAAACATCATTGTCTACGGACATTTCCATGAACCGCACGTAATACCAATGAACGGTAAATTACTGATAAACTGTGCATCCGTAGGTCAACGGAAAAATGACAGTCTGAGTAATTACACTGTTATTGAGTATGACGAAAAAAAGATTGCAGTGATTCAGCGCCAGATTCCTTATGACAAAGAGGAAGAGGACAGGCTGATACAAGAGCGAGGGATGATTAGACGCCTATAATAAATTTGGAGAAAGGAAACATAAAGAAGAATGAAACGGATATCTTTTTTGGGAGCAGGCAGCTGGGGAACAGCGCTTGCCATTTTATGTGCAAATAATGGTCACCGGGTCGTGTTGTGGTCAGCAACAAACAAGTTCCGGAAAAAGCGGGAGCATGTGGACTGCCTGCCGGGGACGAGGCTTCCGGATTCAGTAAAAATTGCAGACGATGTCAAAGAGGCATGTAAAGACAAGGATATTATTGTCGTTTCGGTGGCGTCTCCTTATATGCGCTCGACTGCGCGGCTTATGAAACCGTTTGTTAAGCATGGCCAGATTGTCGTCAATGTTGCAAAGGGAATTGAAGATAAAACGCTTATGACAATGTGTGAGATATTGGAGGATGAGCTTCCTCAGGCGGATGTTGCCATTCTTTCCGGACCGAGCCATGCGGAGGAGATTTCCAAGGGCATGCCAACTACGGTTGTAGTTGGCGGGAGGACAGAAAAGACAGCAGTATTTATTCAGGATGTGTTTATGGCAAATTTTTTTCGAGTATATGTGAGCCCGGACCGGATTGGCATTGAGATCGGTGGGGCATTGAAAAACGTGATTGCGCTCGCTGCCGGCATTTTGGAAGGGATGGGGCTGGGGGACAATACAAAGGCGGCGCTTATGACAAGAGGCATCGCAGAAAAGCCGTCTCGGCATGGAGATGGGGGAAAATGGAATCCTTTTTCGGTTTGTCCGGAATCGGCGATCTCATTGTGACGTGTACGAGCACGCACAGCCGGAATCACAACTGCGGCTATTTGCTTGGAAAGGGAAAGACATTAGAAGAGGCAAAAAAGGAAATCCGTCAGGAGATTGAGGGAGTGAACTGTGCCAGGGCGGCGATGGCACTGGCCAACAAGCATCATGTAAACATGCCGATTGTGGAGCAGATTAACGCCGTATTGTTTGAAGGAAAATCGGCGGATGAGGCATTGGAGGAGCTTATATTGCGGGAGCGTGCCATTGAGTACCAGTCATTGAAATGGTAGATGCGAAAAATAAAAAAGATTTAGTGCAGAAATGGAGGATAATCATGAACAAGAAACAGTTTTTTAGTATTCCGGATGAAATGAAGGAAAGGGAATGGTATGGATTTAACTGGCTGGAACACGTAACGGCAATTCCTGCGCCTCTGGTGCTTGTAACCGGATATAAGCAGAACGGTGCCGCAAATGCGACAATGCAGTCATGGTTCTGCTTTTCCAGTGAAAATGAATTTTATTGTATTTTCGGAAGCGTGAATAAAGGGTCTCATATGTATGAGATTGCAACCAGAAGAAAGCAGATGGTGATTAACTTTCCTGATAAAGACTGTATTGACAGGTGTATGGATACGGTGAAAAATAATAGGTATGAAACGGACGAGCTTTCAGCGTCAGGATTGCATTATTGTGATGGAAGCAAGGTGGATGCCCCCGTGGTTGACGAATGCTTTCTGAATCTGGAATGTGAAACGGTGTGGGAAAAAGAGCTTTTTGGAGGAAGCTATCATGCCGTGCTTTGTGTTAAAGTCGTAAATGTCTGGATGGACGAAGCTCATTACAATTCTGAAAAATTGGGACGTTACGGCGAGACGGGTTATCTTTACAACGTAAATGCACCGCTGAATCCCGAAACGTGGGAAACGGACGACAATGAGGAGTTTGCCATACTTCAGACGAAGGAAAGATGAGAATGGAATTATATGCTGAAAATGAAGCTTCCATGCGTGTACTTGGGAAAAACGGCTTAGTAACGGAGGTGTATGGTTATGCGTTTTCAGTATTGTCCCCATTGTGGGAAGAAAGCGGAATTAAAAGAGATCGGCGACGAGGGGCTCATACCGTATTGCGCACAGTGTGAAATGCCACTTTGGGATATGTTTACAACCAGTGTTATCGCAGCGGTTGTGGATGAATGTGGTGAGATTGCTCTGCTGCGGCAGAATTATGTCTCAACAACGAAATATGTATGCGTTGCCGGAATCATGAAACCCGGAGAATCCGCCGAGGAGACTGTAGTGCGCGAGATTGGTGAAGAATTGGGTCTGCATGTGAAGTCCGTAGAGTATGTAAAAAGCTATCCCTATGAGAAAAAGGAAATGCTAATGCTTGGGTTTAAGGCTGTTGCGGAAAAGAAAGATTTTGCACTGTCGGGGGAAGTGGACGATGCACAGTGGGTGAAGTTTGAGGATGCCCCAGGACTGCTTCGGGAGGGCAGTATTGCATGGCAGCTTGTTAAAATGGTGACAGGGGATTCGGTAAGTTTGAAGGAGGGAAAACATAACATATGGAAACGGTAAAAAGAAAATCAATGGGACCACATTTTTCGATGTGTGTTCAGCCGGCTTTTATCATCGGCACGAACAATGAAGACGGAACGCATAACTTTGCCCCGATCACATGGGTCAGTGTCACATGCGAAAGGGATCATGATTATTTGCTGGTCATTAGTATGTTCGGTACAAAAAGAACGAAAAAGAACGTGCTTCGGACAGGTGTTTTAAGCGCCAACCTTGTCAGCACGGATATACTTGGACTTATGGACTATTTTGGCACGCACCGCGCCGAAGACGGTCCTAAAGATGCAGTTCATTACAGTGTCAGCAGAGGGGAAGCCGTGGATGTTCCCGTTCTTGATTCAAGTAGATGGGTTTATGAATGCGAAGTGGTGCAAACTGTTGAAACAGGAGATTCTGCTACTTTTTTTTGTAAAATCAAAAATGTTCAGATAGACGAGCAGCTTATTTGTAGAGACACTTTTGGTGTTGACCTTACAAAAATAGACCCTGTGGTTTATTCGGGAATGTACCACAGCATCGGGAAGCTGCTAGGAAAAATCGGAGATTTTGGAGGTGTTTGCTGATGGCTGTTAAAATAGCTTACATCGGCGCAGTGCATATAGTGGATGGTATACCGGAATATTGCTTTGTATATGCAGACTCAGGGCAGTGATGTGACGACAATACTAGTGTTTGGCACCGTGGCAAATGCCATATTCTTAGGTTCTATGGGAATGCTGATCTCCGCGCTGATGGGGAATACGGTGATTGGATATATGCCGCTATTTTTGTATTATGTACTCAATATCGGTATGGGACTAAAACTGGGAAACTTTTATCTTTTCTCAATGACTGTGGGTAATTTCAGGGCAAAGATCTGGTTGCTGGCAGCAGGTGTGTTGATGATCATGGTCTCTCTTTTTTCAACCCGGATTCTCCAGAAGCACACATAAAATACTCCGCAATAGTGCCTCATCTTGTCTGGTTTTGTCATCCCAGAGCACATAATTCTGCTTTTCCCGGTAGCCAGCACGGAATAAAAGCGGCTGGCTGTCTTCCAGATCCAGACCGGCAGGAACAGGCAGGAAAGTGCCCTCCTTTTTCGTGTAACAGTTGGAGGCCTTTGCCGGCTGGCGGAATTCTTTTTCCACATAGGCTCCTACACTTTTGTGGATGGCGGTATCTTCTGCCGGGAGATAATAATATTCTTTATAATTCTTAAAAAAATGACATAAAGCGCCCTGATACAAAGGAATCTGGATGGAGATCTCCTGCCCCTTCCAGCGGACAGTAAAGGAATCTGGTTCCCAGGCCAAAGGAAAAGGAAAGTGACAGGGGGAAGGAATGGATATGTATAGATGGTTATTCTGTTCCTTCACCTGTATCTCTGTTTCGCTTTGTAACAGCTTTTGGCCACTTTTATAGTTTAAAAGCAGGGCAGAATACAGTGTGCCGATAAGATCTTCCAGATTGTGGAGGAGGAGCTTTTGTTTTTCCAATTCCATTCCCTCGTCCCGAAAGTATTTTTTCTGCATAAATTGGGAATAGATGTCAATACAGTCGCTGCCCGACAGGAGGTCTTTGCGCATAAATCCTGTCAGCCGTTCTACAGTAGGAAGTTTTAGGTCCGGGGCGGAAAAAAGGGATTTAAAACGACGGATTTCCCGGTAAATATCCAGGCTTAGTATATTTTTAAAAGGCGAGTCCACATTCAGTTCACCACATTTTTTTTCGATATAAGGAATATCGAATCCTGAACCATTGTAGTGTACAAGAAGCCTAAAGGAACTTAAAAACTGTCCAAATGCCTGCAAAATATCTGCTTCACTGATGTAGTCATCGGCAAACCACTGGCGGCTGCAGAACTGCCCCTGATCTCTGTCGTACCAGAGCGCTCCGATAAGATACAGGGAGGAGACTTTCGGGGACAGACCAGTGGTTTCGATGTCAAAAACGCAGAAGTGCTCTTCTGACTGCTGGGTATATAGTGCCAGAGACTGGAAAGGCTCTGGTGGTAAATGTAGTGTTTTATCTATGATCTGCATAGGCCCGTTTCCTTTTTATTATGTAGGATGCTGTGAACAAATGTATTTCACCTGGATGATACCATTGTACTATAGACAAAAATCTCTGTCAAACTACATAGTTTTAGAAAAATAGCAAAATAACGTGGAAAAATAAATACGAGTGTGTTATGATATGTGATAAGTGTAATCAGCCGGGTGGCGCGGATTCGACCCTATTTTCTTCTGCGCTGCCAGGCTGGCAGGAAGAAATGGGGAGAAAACAAATGGTAAACAGACAAAAGGGAAGATTGAAAAAATTAAAGGGGAGAATGCAGAGCAGTCTGAGTGGATTTTTCCGGGCATGTATTGTTGGTTCTCTTGTTTTGCTGCAGTTTGCCATCATCATCATCATTCCGCTTTTGTTCCGTGATTATGCGACACAGTTCTATATATTGCTGGAGATATCCGGGATGATCGGAATTCTTGCACTGACCAATGACAGCCGCAACATTTCCTATAAATTTTCCTGGCTCTGCGTGATTCTTTTATTTCCCATTTCTGGACTGATCATGTTCAACCTCTGGGGGAAGGTGGGGAAGAAAAATAGATTAAACCGCGCCATCGCTGAGCGGATGAAGAGAACGGATGACCAGCTGGTACAGGATGAGCGGATCTCGGAGGAATTTGCCTCCAGACACCCGGTGTCGTCACGGATGTCCCGTTATATGACAGCCATGGGGGCGCCTCTGTTTAAGAACAATTCTGCAGAATATTATGCCTTTGGTGAAGATGCCTTTGAAGATCTGTTTGAGGATCTGGAAAAAGCGAAAAAATTTATTTTTATCGAATTTTTTATTGTGGCAGAGGGTGCGATCTGGGACCAGATCCATGAGATTCTGCTGCGCAAGATCAAAGAAGGGGTGGAGGTAAAGTTTCTCTATGACGATTTTGGCGCCTTGTTCCGCACGGGGAAAAACTTTGCGGCGGATCTCCGTAACGAGGGCTTTGAGGTGGAAATCTTTAACCCCATTCATAAATATGCCAGTAAATTATATATGAATTTCAGAGATCACCAGAAGATTGTGGTTATTGACGGAAATATTGGGTATACCGGAGGATTTAACCTGGCAGATTAGTATGCCAATCTCATCGAGCGTTTCGGGATCTGGAAGGATGCGGGGATCCGCGTGCGGGGGGATGCTGTATGGGGGCTGACCGTGACTTTTCTGGAAATGTGGTCAGTCTGTACGACAGATCTTGCCATTGATGTGGAAAAATACCGCCCCACTGAGGCTTTTCCTCCTTCGGATATGTACTGCCATGTACTTCGGGACGGACCGGCCCTGGGGACAAAGAGTTTTGTGGGAAGCGTGTATAAACAGATGATCAATTACGCCGGCAAGATCATGTATATTATGACCCCCTATCTGATCCTGGAAGAAACGATGATACGAAGCCTGATCGAGGCAAAGAGCCGGGGAGTGGATGTGCGGATCATCACCCCCAGCATACCAGATAAAAAGCATGTGAAGTGGCTTACGGAGTATAACTACGGGGATCTCTTAAAACATGGAATACGGATTTATGAGTATCTGCCGGGATTTATCCACTCCAAGGTAGTGATGGCAGAGCATTGTGCGGTGGTGGGAACGATCAACATGGATTACCGCAGCTTCTATCTGCATTATGAAAATGGTGTGTGGGTATACGACGAGGAGTTTCTGAAAAAGATTATGGAAGACTTTATCCACACCTTTGGGGTGAGCCGGGAGATTTCCTATGAGGAATGGATGAATCGGCCATTTAAGATAAAGATGGTTCAGCATCTTCTGAAGGTGTTTTCTACAATTGTATGATGGTATGGAGGAAAGGATGAGAGGATGATACATTTTGTAAAGGGGATACTGGATACCGTGTCCGAGAATATGGTGGTGGTGGAAAATGGCGGCATCGGTTTTGAGATCATGGTGCCGTTGTCTGTTGTCTCCAGTCTTCCCCAGACAGGAAATGAAGTAAAGATATATACTTATACTTATGTAAGGGAGGATGCCCTGCAGCTCTATGGATTTCTTACCAGAGATGAATTGTCCATGTTCAGGCTGCTTATTACGGTCAGCGGCATCGGTCCCAAGGGCGCTCTCGGTATTCTTTCTGTGATGGATGCCGACGCTCTGCGTTTTGCTATTCTTGCCGATGATGCGAAAAGCATTTCCAAAGCGCCGGGTATCGGGGCAAAGACAGCCAGTAAGCTTATATTGGAGCTAAAGGATAAGATGGACTTTGAGGAAGCTGTCACCCATGTGCTGGATCAGGGACAGGCAGAGGAAGCAGGGGGAGTTCCCGGTGGCGGAATGGCTGCTAATGATGCTATCCAGGCGCTGGTGGCGCTGGGATATACCAGCACAGAAGCGGTCAGAGCGGTGAAGAAGGTAGAGATCACGGCGGATATGACGGTGGAGGACATATTAAAGGCCGGCTTGAAAAATCTGTAGGAGGCACATATGGAGAAGCGTGTTATTTCCACCGATGTGATGGAAGAGGATTATAAGATTGAAAACAGCCTTCGCCCCAGACTGCTCTGTGATTATATCGGGCAGACGAAGGCAAAGGAAAATCTGAAAATATTTATCGAGGCGGCGAAAGCGAGAGAGGAAGCACTGGACCACGTGCTTCTGTATGGTCCGCCGGGACTGGGGAAAACTACCCTTGCCGGGATCATTGCCAACGAGATGGGGGTGAACCTGAAGATTACTTCTGGTCCCGCTATCGAGAAGCCAGGAGAGATTGCCTCGATCCTGAATAATCTGCAGGAAGGGGATCTTTTATTTGTGGATGAGATCCATCGTCTGAACCGTCAGGTAGAGGAAGTGCTCTATCCGGCGATGGAAGATTATGTGATCGATATCGTTATCGGCAAAGGGGCGTCGGCGCGAAGCATCCGGCTGGATCTGCCTAGATTTACGCTGGTGGGGGCGACGACGCGGGCAGGCATGCTCACGGCGCCGCTGAGGGACCGCTTTGGTGTGGTGAATAAGCTGGAGTTTTACAGCGTAGAGGAGCTGACCACCATCGTCCGGCGTTCTGCCTCAGTATTTCAGGTAGAGATCGATGAAAAAGGGGCGCTGGAGATCGCCAGGCGTTCACGGGGGACGCCGCGGCTTGCCAACCGTCTTCTCAAGCGGGTGAGGGATTTTGCCCAGGTGAAATACGACGGCAGGATCACGCTGGAGGTAGCGAATTTTGCCCTGGATCTTCTGGAAGTGGATAAGTTCGGACTGGATAATACGGACCGGGAGATCCTGATGACCATGATCGAAAAATTTGCCGGCGGACCAGTGGGACTGGACACACTGGCTGCCAGTATCGGAGAAGACAGCGGAACCATAGAAGACGTTTATGAACCCTATCTGATCCAGAATGGATTTATCGCCAGGACCCCGCGGGGCAGAGTGGTGACTGAGCGGACCTATGGACACCTGGGGCTGGAGATCAACAAGTAGAGAGGAAGGGAAGTGGGGAATATGGCAAATACAGGCGCGGTCAAAGATCCAAAAAACGGGGTGATATCCTGCTGGGTGTGTACGGGGGTGCTGGTAGCAGCGAATCTTATGCGGCTCTTTATGCTGCGGATGAATAACCGGATGGTGGATTGGGTTTTTCTTGTCCTTATTTTGGTCTGGGTGGGCATATCGGTATATGAAACCGTAAAATATAACAAAGAAAAGAATAGAGACGGGAAACGGGAATGAAAGAAAGACTATTTAAAAACTGTACCAGTGAGCAGATCGCTATGAGAGTTTCCAAAAACAGCATCCTGGTAAATGTGGTTCTGTCCCTGGGAAAAATGCTGGCGGGTGTCCTTGGAAACTCTTCTGCCATGATCTCCGATGCCGTACACTCTGCTTCTGATGTGTTCAGCACGATCATTGTCATCATCGGAGTGAAGATATCGGGGAAGGAATCCGATGAGAATCATCCCTATGGGCATGAGCGGCTGGAATGCGTGGCAGCGATCCTGCTGGCAGTGATCCTCGCGGGAACCGGTATAGGCATCGGTTATGGCGGGTTTATGGTGATATGGCGGGGCGATATATCTGACATCGCCATACCCACAGTGCTTCCTCTGGCTGCTGCCATCCTTTCTATCGTTATAAAAGAGGCGATGTACTGGTATACGATTCTTGCAGCAAAAAAGATCCGGTCCGGTGCGCTGAAGGCAGACGCATGGCATCACCGGTCGGATGCGCTGTCATCCATCGGCAGTTTTGTCGGTATCCTTGGGGCAAAGCTTGGTTTTCCAGTACTTGATCCCATCGCCAGCATCGTCATCTGCGCCTTTATTCTGAAGGCTGCCTTTGATATATTCCGGGATGCGGTGGGAAAACTGACAGATGAGGCATGTGATTCCCAGCTGACCGGGCAGATGCGGGAGGCGATCATGGCTATGGAAGGGGTTCATGCCATCGATGATATGAAAACCCGGATGTTTGGGAACAAAGTATATGTGGATATAGAGATTGGGTGTGATGGCAGTATAACGCTCTTTGAGGCGCATGAAATCGCAGAGAATGTCCATGACTGCATAGAGAACCAGTTCCCTGACGTGAAACACTGTATGGTACATGTAAATCCTCACCATTTTCCAGAGGAACAACCATCATCGTATAAGGAAAATTAATAGTCCAGTCATGAAATGTTCATATATGTAGTGTAGGATAATAACCAGTACAGGGCACGACAGTGTCAATACAACAAGACAGGACATATCATGGTCCTGCCTGGCAAAAGAGTTGATAAAGGAGATGGAGCCATGCGGTTCAGGGAGAGATTACAGAGGATGATGTACGGCAGGTACGGCAGCGACCAGTTGGGGGTATTTTGTTTTGTGGCATATCTGTTTCTCTGGGTGCTGTCTATTTGTTTCCGTGGAACGAGGATCATGATGGTGCTTACACCAGTGAGCTATCTGTTTGTGCTCGCCTATTTTTTCCGGTTCTTTTCGAGAAATATTTATAAGAGGCAGCGGGAAAACCAGAAGTTTTTACAGATCTTTAACCGGGTTAAGAATTATTTCAAATACCTGAAAATGAAATTTACAGAGAGGGACGGGGTAAAAAAGTTGTTCCGGTGCCCCAAATGCCACCAGATCATCCGGGTTCCCAAGGGAAGAGGAAAGATCGCCATCACCTGTCCAAAATGTCGGTTTGAATTTATCCGGAGGACTTGAGCTAATGTTTGGATATGTTACGGCGAATAAGCCGGAACTGAAAATGAGGGAGTTTGGTCGGTATAAAGCGTTTTACTGCGGCCTGTGCAGGTGTCTGGGGAAGAATAACGGCGCTGTCAGCAGGCTGACACTGAGCTATGACATGACTTTTCTCATTCTGCTGCTATCTTCTCTGTATGAGCCGGAGGAACAGCAGGAAAAGCATCGCTGCCTGATCCATCCGGGGAAAAGGCAGTGGATGATATATAACCCCATTACGGATTATGCATCGGATATGAATGTACTTTTGTCCTGTTATCATTTTCAGGACGACTGGGAGGATGAAAGAAGAATCGCTGGTTTATGTGGGGCGAAAGTGTTTGCGGGGCGGGCGAAAAAAATTGAAGAACAGTATCCGAGGCAGGCAAAGGTGATCAGAGAACAGCTGGGCAGACTGGCGGAGCTGGAGCGAAAGGGCACCACAGAACCCGATGACATCAGCCGTCCTTTCGGGGAACTGATGGCAGAGCTGTTTGTATACCGGGAGGATGCATTTCAGGATATATTGCGTAGTTTTGGATTTTACCTGGGAAAATATATATACCTTTTAGATGCCTTTATGGATCTGGAGAAGGATCTAAAAAAGGGAAATTTTAATCCCTTCCGGGAGAGGGCAGACAGAAAAGACTTTGAGGAGACTGTCCATCAAATGCTGGAGGGAACAATACGACAGGCGGTGGCTGAGTTTGAAAAGCTTCCGCTGGAACAGGATTTACCGATCCTTAGAAATATTTTGTACGAGGGAGTCAGACTTCCTTTGATGAGAGGAGAAAATGATGATAAGCGATCCATATAGTATACTGGGGGTCAGCCGGGATGCCAGCGACCGTGAGATCAAACGGGCGTACCGGAATATGAGCCGGAAGTACCATCCAGATTCCTATGCCAGCAGTTCCGCGGCAGAAGCGGAGGCAGCAGCGGAGAAATTTAAACAGATACAGGAGGCCTACAACCAGATTGTCAATGAGAGATCCGGCAGATCTTCTGGGGGCTATGGAGGCGCTTATGGAGGCTATGGAGGCAGTCAGTCCTATTCCGAAGAGGATCAGCATCTGATGGCGGCGATCAATTATATCCGTGCCAGACGATATAACGAGGCGATCAATGTACTGAATGGCATTGGCAACCGCAGCGGACGGTGGTATTATCTGAGTTCGGTGGCCAATATGGGGCTTGGCAATAACGTAGTGGCCCAGGATTATGCCAAAAAGGCAGTGGAACTAGAACCGGATAACATGGAATTTCGTCAGTATTACCAGCAACTGCAGAATGGCGGTGGCTTCAGTTCTTTTGGCGGCTACGGAAGTCCCTTTGGAGGCGGCTACGGGGGCGGCTTTGGCGGTTATGGCGGTTACGGAAGCTACGGAGGCGGTAGTTATAATTCCTGCGGTACTGGAAATTTATGCTGTGATCTGTGGTGTGCAGACACCCTCTGCGAGTGTATGGGAGGCGACCTTTGCTCATGTATGTAAACAAAACGAAGGCATTGGCAGGAGTGGCACTGCTCTGTGGGTTCAGTGTTCTTTTACAGATGCTAGGTACTTTTATATCTGTCAACACACTTTTTTTTACGGCGTTGGCAGCATATCTCATCGGTTTTTCCATTCATCGGTACGGACTGCGCTACGGAGGAATGCAGCTGGCTGCATGTACTTTATTGGATGTGATGCTGAACCCGGACAAATTTCACTGGATCCTGTATGGGTGTCTGGGGATTTACATTTTTCTCAGCGAGTTCATTTTCAGTAAAGGAAACCGGATCCAGGACATAAAGAAAAAAATGAGGGTTCAGTTGATTTATAACTGGATCTTGTTTAATATAATATATATCCCTCTGGTCCTGTTTTTTCAGAACCTGTTATTTGCCGGAACGCTGCCGGGAGGCATTTCCGGTGGTTCTCCCCAGGGCATGGCAGTACTGTGGCTGACGGGACAGGCAGGATGGTTTCTGTACGATAAGGCATACCGGGTATTCTGCCGGACGCTGAGGGAGAGAAAAATTCGTTAAAAGGAGGAGACAAAAATGCAGTTTGCAGATTTACAGAAGGAAATGATCGCTGCCATGAAGGCAAAAGATAAGGTGAGAAAGGAGGCTATATCTTCGCTGGTATCCGCGGCAAAAAAGGTCGCTATTGACGAGGGATGCCGGGATGATATATCAGAGGATATCGTCACCAGAGTGGTGATGAAAGAGATGAAGACGGTGAAGGAGCAGATTGACGCCTGTCCTGATGACCGAGCGGAGCTCCGGGCAGAGTATCAGGCAAGATATGATATTATTGCCGAGTTTGCTCCCCAGATGATGTCCGGGGAGGAAGTGGAGAACTATATCAGGGAAAAATTTGCCGATGTGGCAGCTACAAAAAATATGGGTCAGATCATGAAAGCTGTTATGGGTGACTTAAAGGGCAAAGCAGAGGGGAAGGTCATCAATGACATTGTAAAGAAACTTTGCCAGTAATATGCAGAGGTTAACTTTTTCTGCCTGTCTGCCGAGATATATTGTATAAATTACACATGAAAGGAGTCATGTCAGAATGAGTTATAATGCATGGATGCCAGTACAAGATCAGGGAGCAGCTGGGAAAACATATCAATACTCAGCAAAAAAGAATGAGCGTACATCCCGTGGAGGGAGTAAAACGGTAGCAGACAGAAAAAAAGAGCAGGAAAATCTATGGGATCTTTCCAAGGAAAGTTATGTGCCTTCCAGTGAGGCAGAGCAGTACCAGACGAAGAGAACGGAGGCTGCTAAGTCAGGGGCATCAGGTCAGACGAAGCTGAGCAAGAAAGCCCAGGAACTTTTGAAACTGCTGAAAGAGAAATATTCCAATATGGATTTTTTTGTGGGCTCCTATTCTTCGGATGCAGAAGCCCAGAGATATCTGAGCCGGGGCACCAAAGAATATAGTGTGCTGATCGATCCGGAGACGTTAGAGGCGATGGCTGCGGATGAAGATGTAAGGAAGCAGTATGAGGATATTCTTGCGGGGGCAGGGAACCGCCTGGAAGAGCTGAAAGAAAAGCTGGGCAAGGACGCGGATCAGGTAAAGAGTTTTGGAATCTCCATTGACAGAGAAGGCAAGGTGTCCTACTTTGCGGAGCTGGATAAGATCACGGAGTCCAGAAACCAGCAGTTAGAGCGGGTCAAAGCGAAAAAAGCAGAGGCAAAAAAAGAAGCAGAGAGAAAAGAAGCCAAAGCAGAAGAGGCCGCCAAAAAGGAACAGGAGACGGAATCAAATTATGTAAAGGCTGATTCTATCGATGAGCTGGTGGAAAAGATCCGGAATACGATTTCCGGAGAGACTCCCTGGTATGAAATTTTTGATGTTACGATGTAATATCGTGAAACATCTGGCGGAATTTTTCCGCAGAGGGATTGAAGAAAGATTCCTGTGAATAAGCGAAACCAACGGTGCGCTGAGAGATATTTTGTTCTAATGATATCTCGGTCAGCGTGCCGTTTTTTATGTCCGTCTCAACTAGATCCCGGATGACGCAGGCGACACCCAGTCCGATCTTGGAAAATTCTACCAGGAGTTCCATATTGCTTGTCTCCAAAATTTGCCCGGTCTCGATGGAATGATCCCGGAAATAATCTTCCACATGCTGTCTGGAGATATTTCCCTCGTCCATGAGCATAAGGGTGGCTGCTTTGAAAAACAGATCGGTTTGTCTGGTGTGATCCACTTTCTCCCGGAGTTTGAGGTTGTCCAGATAAGATGGGGATGCCACGAAGGTGTAAGACAGATGGGACAGGGGAGCAAAGGTCAGCTGCCTTACAGTATTTGTCTCTGCTACAAGCCCAAGATCCAGTTTGTTTTCCAAGAGCCTGGAAGCAGTTTCTGCCGATGAGATGCAGTCGATGGTAATGGCGACATGGGGGTTTTTCTGAATGTATTGCTGCAGAAGAGGAAGCATGATGTGTTTGCAGAGAGTGGTGCTGACACCGATATGAAGGTGTCCTACTTCCAGTTCCTGATTTCGTTTGAGCTGGATTTCGCCTTCTTCGATGGAAGAAAATGCCGAAGCGATATGCCGATATAGAAGTTCTCCTTCTTTGGTCAGCGAAACCCCTCTGGATTTTCTGAAAAACAGGGTAGTATTTAACTGCTGTTCCAGGTTTTTAATGGCTTTGCTCACTGCTGGCTGGCTCATAAAAAGTTCTTCGGCAGCGCGGGAGATATTGCCGGTCTTTGCGGCGGTGTGAAAGATGTGATAATAGGATAGCTTTTCCATTTTTTAAGTCCTCCTTATAAAAATTAATATATCATAAAAGAATGGAAGAGTAAATAGATATAACTATAAATTATGCTTTGTATGCAAAAGGGGTATTTTACTTTTTCTCATTTATCTGCTACAATGAGGGCATGTTAAAAGAAACGAAAGGAGAGAGGATCATGGGAATGACAATGACCCAGAAGATATTAGCCGCCCACGCAGGTTTAGACAGCGTAAAGGCGGGCCAGCTGATCGAGGCAGATCTGGATATGGTTCTGGCAAACGATATAACCGGACCAGTGGCGATCCACGAAGTGGAGAAGCTGAATAAAAAGACAGTGTTTGACAAGGATAAGATCGCTCTTGTACCAGATCATTTTACACCAAATAAGGATATTAAGTCCGCAGAGCACTGCAAATGCGTCAGAGATTATGCAAAGGCACAGGGGATCACAAACTATTTTGAGGTAGGAGAGATGGGGATCGAGCATGCCCTTCTCCCGGAAAAGGGACTGATCGTGGCTGGTGAGACCTGCATCGGTGCCGACTCACATACATGTACTTATGGCGCCCTGGGTGCATTTTCCACAGGAGTAGGAAGCACAGATATGGGAGCTGGTATGATCACCGGTAAGGCATGGTTTAAGGTTCCTTCCGCCATTAAAGTTGTGTTGAAGGGAAGACTTCAAAACTGGGTGAGTGGCAAGGATGTTATCCTTCATCTCATCGGGAAGATTGGTGTAGACGGCGCTTTGTACCGTTCTCTGGAGTTTGCCGGAGAGGGAGTGGCGAGCCTTACAATGGATGACCGCTTTTCCATTGCCAATATGGCGATCGAGGCAGGAGCGAAAAATGGTATTTTTCCAGTGGATGAAAAGACCATTGAGTATATGAAAGAGCATTCCACCAAGCCATATACCATTTATGAGCCAGACGCTGACGCTGAATATGACGAGGAGATCCTCATTGATCTGGATACTCTGGAGCCTACGGTGGCATTTCCACATCTGCCGGAGAATACAAAGACCGTAAAAGAGTCGGGAGTGGTAGAGATCGACCAGGTAGTGATCGGTTCCTGTACCAACGGACGCATTGGGGATCTCCGTGCAGCCGCCAAAGTGCTGGAGGGCAGAAAGGTGAAAAAAGGCATCCGCTGTATCATTTTCCCTGCCACCCAGGCGATCTACCTTCAGGCGATCGAGGAGGGGCTGGTGCAGACCTTTATCAAAGCTGGCGCAGTAGTCAGTACGCCGACTTGTGGACCATGTCTTGGCGGACATATGGGAATACTGGCAGCTGGTGAGCGTGCGGTATCCACCACCAACCGGAATTTTGTGGGGCGTATGGGACATGTGGATTCTGAGGTGTATCTTGCAAGTCCAGCGGTGGCAGCAGCTAGCGCTGTGACTGGAAAGATCTCGGAACCATCTGAACTTGACAATGAATGATTGAATAGAATGGAGGTACGTACCTGTGAAAGCATTAGGAAACGTATTTAAATATGGGGATAATGTAGATACGGATGTGATCATTCCGGCACGTTATCTGAATTCTTCCGACCCAGCGGAGCTTGCGACCCACTGTATGGAAGATATTGATAAGGATTTTGTAAAGAAGGTAAAAAAGGGTGATATCATCGTGGCAGAGAAGAATTTCGGCTGCGGGTCATCCAGGGAGCATGCACCGATCTCGATCAAGGCAGCAGGGGTGAGCTGTGTTATTGCAGAGACCTTTGCCAGAATCTTTTACCGCAACGCCATCAATATCGGACTGCCGATCATTGAGTGCAAAGAGGCATCTGAGAACATTGAGGCCGGCGACGAGGTAGAGATCGACTTTGACAGCGGTGTCATCGTGAACAAAACGAAAGGCCAGACCTACCAGGGTCAGGCATTTCCGGAGTTTATGCAGAAGATCATCAAAGCCGAGGGGCTGATGAACTATATCAATAGTAAGTGATATGGTGCCGTCGAGCTAGCTCAGCGGTGCTGATTCGCATTGTCCAGATCACTGTATATCCCTTGAAAATTCTGTAAAATAAAGTGTTTTCAAGGGATTTTTGTATTCCCGGCAGGATTTTATATGGAAATGTCCAGAAAAATATGGTATCCTAAATTTATTAAAACTAAAAGGGAGAAACATTATGAATACAAAAAGAAAACTTTTATCCATTGTGTTGTTGCTGACTCTCATTGTTGATCCGCTGATGCCCTGGAGGCAGTCAAATGCTCTGGAGGGGGGTGTTCAGCAGACTTTAACGATAGCCAGTACTGATATGTATAATGAGTTGAAAGACTGCCTTGCACCAAACATACTTAATAATCAGGGCGCATTGGTCGACAGTGATGATGAAAAACAGACCATTACGCTGAAGCCGGAGAAGATCAAATTGATCAATCTAAAGGGAGTGGATATGACACAAAGTGATTCCCGGGATCATCTTGAAACGCTGCTCCGTGGCTGTACGAAATTGGGAACTCTACGCCTGCAGGACTGTAATCTCACCGGGGTTGATCTTTCCATTCTTAATCACAGAGAAAGTCTGACGGGCCTGTATCTTGTCAAGGACAGCCTTGACAAGATTCCCGATCTGACATTGGAAAATTTAAAATCTTTGAATCTTTCGAAAAATGATCTGTCTGCCGAGGGCGCCTGTGATAACCTTACCAGAGATAAACTGCCGAATCTGACTCTCCTGTGGATGGATGACTGCGGCATATCAGATCCTGGTTTTATAAAGAATGTGGGGGAACTGAGTGACCTGTCATTGGGAGATAACAAACTAACGGATGAATCTTTGGCGGTATTGCTTGATATGGGGAAGGAGAATCTATCCGGTCTGCAGAACCTTAATCTTGGAATAAAGGTTCATCATATTGATGGAATCGGCATTTTAAATCGAAACAGCCGGAATATTTTTACAGACCCTGCAAAGCTGGCATTGATCCCGGAACGTTTTCCGATGCTGGCTTCCCTGGATCTATCCTCTCTTAGGATTAATTCCCTACAGGAATTTGCCAATGTAAGGGATGACATCAGTATTGATTTCACTATGAATAAAATCTGTGATTTTACAGGTCTTGAAGGGAAGACAAAGTTTATTTTAAACCGGCAGGATATTTCTGTTTCGGGTAATTTTGCTGCGGGACGGGAAAGTGAACTCCCGGAATTGGTTAAAAGAGTTCTGGATGAGAACGATGTACTGAAGGGAGGATTGGGTTATGAAAACTGTAGTCTGTCTGATGACGGAACAAAACTTTTGATCCAGCCAGATGTAACAATGGCATATGTAACGGTGCAGAGTGGAAAGCTCGCAGATTCAAAAATCCGGTTTTTGTTGAAGAAGATCCCGTCTTATACCATTCCTCAAAATCTAACAGCAGCTGTAGGGAATACCCTTGCTGACGTTCTACTGCCGGAAGGGTTTACATGGGAGGAGCCTTCATTGGATGTGGGGACAGCAGGCCCCCATACGTTTAAGGCGGTCTACACTCCACAGGACACGGATAAGTATGTGGTTGTGGAGGATATTGATATCCTGGTAACCGTTGAGGGGGATGTAACGGAACCGACAGAGCCAACACCATCTCCAGAGCCAGAACCTACCGCCGAACCGTTGCCTACAGAAGTGCCAGCGCCGACCAAAACTCCGACACCGACCGCAGAACCAGCACCGACACCGGCTGTTAGTCCGACGCCAACATCAGAACCAGCGCCGACACCCACTGTGGAACCAACACCGATGCCGACACCTGTTGTAAGTCCGACGCCAACATCAGAACCAGCGCCGACACCCACTGCAAAACCAACGCCGGCAGCTGTGCCTACACCGCCTGTGGATCAGATACAATCGGTACAGCCAACGCCGCCAAGGGGGCTGACAGAGCAGGAAAAGAAGGAACAGAAAAAAAGGGAGATGGCGCTAAACGCCAAGCTGAAGGTTAGTCAGAGAGGCAAAAAAATCAAAATTTCCTGGGGAAAGGTGCCCGGTGCAGATGGATATGATGTCTATGTGCAGTATTGTTCCAAGGATTTTGGCGCAGAATCCATCACATCCGTAAAGAATGGTAAGACCACAAAATTGACGGTAACAAAGGTCAATGGCAAAAAACTGGATCTGAAAAAGGTATTTAAAGTTTATGTGCTTGCTTTCAAACAGGAAGAAGGAAAAAACGTAACACTTGCTAAAACCATAACCGCCCATGTCGTGGGCAGTAAGAACACAAAGTATACAAATGTGAAAGCGGTTAAGGTAAAGAAAAGTTCTTTTAATCTAAAGAAAGGCGGGACAGCAGCGATCAAGGCAGGGACTGTAATGGTCAGCAGGAACAAAAAGAAGCTTTCAGATGAACATGCGAAGGAATTTCGTTATGCAACAACCAATAATAGGATTGCTGTGGTGTCCAAAAAAGGAAAAATTAAAGCAGTAGGAAAAGGTTCCTGCAGTATATATGTTTATGCCAGAAATGGATATGCAAAAAGAATCAAAGTAAAAGTGAAGTAAGTACTGGGGACTCAGACCTGACGCAGAGGAGGGAGAAAAAAGCAATGGTTTATTATGACGATGGTAAGATATTGGCTCGTAATATGCAGCAGGGAGATGCGCAGATCATAACAGAAGAAGAAATCGCACCAGGGATGTGCAGAGCTTATTGATCTTGGTGTTTTAGAGAAATACCACAGGAATGACATCGGCGGTAAGCTGATGGATGTCGCTGAGCAGATTGCTGCCGAACATTCCCGGGTGATCTGTCTTGGAGCTGGTTTACATAGTGGATATGGAAGTGCCCAGAGAATGTATGTGAAGCGGGGATATCTTCCCGACGGCAGCGGTGTCTGGTATGGTGGTCAGGTTTGCGAGCAGTATGCGCCTTGTTGTAATGACGACGATCTGGTATTGTATATGTCAAAAGAGTTGTAGAAGAAAGACAACATCGAGTTGGTTTAAGATTATTAGAGGAGGTAAAAGACTATGAAAAAGAAGTATGCATGGATTCCTGTCATATTATCCTTTATGGCAGTTTTATTGTTTTCCCATGCAACAGCCTGTGCTAAAGTGGGAACAAATGGATTGAATAAGTCGAAGCTGACTGTAAAGGCAGGTAAGACAAAAGTTTTAAAAATGAAAGGAATCAAGAAAAAAGTTTTCTGGAAGTCCTCAAATAAAAAAGTGGCGTCTGTATCAGCAGATGGTGTTGTTTCCGGGATTGCCAGGGGGACGGCTGTGGTTACAGCCAGTTATGGAAAAAGATGTGTAAAATGTAAGGTTACGGTTATTGGGAAAAACGATTACTCTCCCATATTGACAGAGAAAGTAATCCGTAAAGCTCTTTCGGTACCCCGTCAGGCGAAGGTCACGATCAAATATGGAAAAAAATTTTATAAACGGTCTTTTGAGGCGACGCTGGTTCCGGTGGATGTATTGGAAGATGGTAAAGAAGTTGCAGGGGCGAGTTTTTTTGTAAAAGATGGGGAGCTGGGCTGCAATGTCTTAAACTATGGGCATTATGAATGAGAGCTGAGGTACACTAAGATCAGGAATCGCGGTGAAGCAGAGTGGACTATGATATACTAAGTCAGAAAAAAGAAGGTCTGGATGTGATTCGGAAACAATTATCCAAAGAGGAACTGGCAAGTTTTGATAAAAATTTTGAAGTTGAGTATGATCATAACTCTATTGCTATTGAAGGCAATACATTGAGTCTGATTCAGATGAAAGCAGTTCTGGAAGATGGTATTTCATTGGTGGGAAAACACTTTGACTGGTGGAATTTATTGCAGGGTGGAAGTTCATATTTTCCGGAGCAGGACATAAACCACCTGGAGCTGGCGAGGTGGTACAGTTCGTCAGAAAAAATGAGAAATGGAGGATAGTGTGAAAGAAAGTAGAGGAAAACCATAAATTGGCGCACTTGAATAAGC
>CAJUFM010000042.1 GCA_910585745.1 uncultured Eubacterium sp.
AGATAGGGGTCTGAAAGCCTTATAAAATCAAGGCTGAAGATTCCGAGAAGTTATGAGACTGGACAGGTGGAACTGTCAGAGAGAAAGGAATTTGACTATGCGGGAAAGAAAGATACCGCAGAAAAGATTGCCGATTATCTTGAAGAGCATTATGCGGATAAGATCACACTGGACCATATCGCTGAAAATATGTATCTCAGCCCCTTTTATATCTCCAAGATCTTCAAATCAGAGATGGGAGAGTCTCCCATCCATTATCTGATCCGTGTAAGAATGGAGAAGGCGAAGGCTCTCCTGGAATCAGGGGCTTCCCTGTCTATAGGAGAGATCGCCGAAAGAGTCGGTTATGAAGACGCCTATCATTTCAGTAAACTCTTTAAAAAAACCTACGGCGTCTCTCCTTCCAAGATGAGAAAAGAAGTCTGATGGTCTGGGCAGGTTCTGGGACAAAATGTTTTATAATATATATTTTTCTACATTTCCCTTTAACGTATTTGAGCTGGTAAGAAGCTCTTCTGTAGTGGAACAGCAGGTGTTCGTCATAGTTACATTTTCTTCGCCAAGTCTTACAGAGACCAGAAGTTCCGATTCAATCTCCTGGGTTTGATCCAGCAGAGAATCGAGGATGTTGGTGATTTGTTCCATCTCTTCTGTCATTTTGCGGTTATCACTCAGAGAGGCAAGAAGGGTTTCCCTTGTGGAGTCCGCAATCTCAATTCCCTCCCTGACATAGGAATTGTTATCGTTGATGATCTGGGCGATCTCAAGGTTTGCCCTCATGGTATCTTCACTGAGCTTGCTGATCTCACCAGCGACTACGGCAAATCCTTTTCCGGCTTCGCCTGCCCGCGCTGCCTCAATGGAGGCATTCAGCGACAGCATCTGGGTCTGGGAAGAAATACTTTCTATCTTACTTACAAATTCGGAGATTGACTCGGAACTTGTCTGGATCTGTCCTATGCTTTCCGTTAGTTTTTTCATTCCATTGCTTCCGATATCATTCAGTGCTTCGCTGTTGCCAGCAATTGCCTTATTGGTATGAATTATCTGTTCATGGATCTGGGTCATGTCCTGGCGGAATCGGTCGAACTCCTGTCTGAGTTCTCCCATGGAGTGGGTTTGTTCTGAACTGTTACTGGCAATTTCCTCTGCCACCGCGGCGATTTGTCCGGATGAAGTATTCAGATCTGCGGAGACGGTATTGATGTCTCCAATTATATTTCTAAATTTCTCAATGATCTGGTTGATGGCAGACTGAATCTCCACAAAATCCCCCCGATAGGTGATTTCACTTTTAGCACTGAGATCGTTGTTAGATACCTGGGACAGGATCTGGCATATATCCTGAATATAACTTTGCAAGGTTGAGGCCATGGTGTCCAGGGCATCCTGCAGTTCCTTGATATCCTGGATGTTTGTATCCTCTGTAAAACGGACATCCAGCTGGCAGTCGGAAAGCGCCAGAATTTTTTCCTTAATCCGTTCAAAGGGCTGAAAACCGTCTGTTATTACTTTGATGATCAGCTTTTTGAAACCAAAGATGTAAAGGAACAGAATTAATAAATAGATAAAGATCAGCAGGGCAAATTGAATCAAGATGGTTCTTGTTCCAGTGCTTACATAGAGTTGATAGGAAATATTTTCCAAAGGCACAGCTGTCGTAAAATAATAACGGAGTCCTGAGGTGCGGATCAGAGAACTCTTATTTTCCCGGACAGAACCAAAGGGGGTGTCTGCTGCTTTTACAGAATTTTTATCTGTCATAGCGTATTTTTCCATGGGGCATGTGACCACTGTGCCCTCAGAAGAGATCAGGCTGACCATCTGAAGATCGGTACAGAAGCTGTTTATAGCTTCCTGAAGGGTAGTCAGGGTGATGTCAATGGCGATGACGGCATCAGTACCAGCGATTGGTTTGGATATGGTGATACAAAGTTCACCGTAGGTAGCATCTACATAGGGCTCGGATACAAAAAGCCCATTATTTTTCGTTGCGCCGGAATACCAGTCGCGTTCTGCCACCACATAATCATCTTCCGGGATCCAGTTGTCGCTGCAGATCATTTTTGTTTTAAAGGAAGGGGCTCCGATGTATGCGCTCAGAAGATCTTTGTACTTCTTTGCGGCGGTTTCCAAATATTTTTGTGTTGCGTCATAATCATTCATGATGTTTGTGTCATAGCTGATATAGGACATGAAAGAATCCAGGATACTGATTCTTTCATTAAACCAGCTTTCTACATTATGGTGGCTCTGGGATTTCAGCATTGCATTCTTATCCTGAAAGGAAGTGATTTCAAGCCAGACCACCAGGACCAGTGCCAGTGTTAGAATGGATATGATACTGATTCTAAGATACTTCACAATTTCTTTTTGAAATTTTTCACTGTAGCTCTGCATTTGCTTTCTCCTCCAAATTATCATAATTACGAACATTGTATCATAGGAATCCTTTGCAGAGCAACCATATTATTGTGATTTTTTGTTGAAAAATGGACTTAAGTATAATAATATAAAAACAGCAAAGAATGCGGCCTGGCAGCGCCTGGCTCAGGACGGAGGGATGACATGAAGAAGATAGTGATCGTTGAGGATGATCCGGTGATCAGCAGTCAGCTGGCTGACTTTCTTATGAATAATGGATATGACTGCAGCATTGTGACGGATTATACGGATTGTGCGGCGCAGATCCTTGCGGCGGAAGCTGACATGGTTCTTCTGGATCTGACGCTGCCAGGGGCGGACGGGACGGCGGTCCTAAAGAAAGTCAGGCAGAATTCAGAGGTTCCCGTTATCATCGTGACAAGTAAAAATACGGAGATGGACGAAGTGATCTGCATGAGCTATGGAGCGGATGATTTTATCGCAAAACCCTACAATCCGGCGATTCTTTTACTGCATATAGAGGCGGTATTTAAGCGGCTTGCCCACTCTTCCGAACAGACGGTGCTTACCTGTGGCTGCCTGCGCCTGGACAGGGAGAGAGGAATTCTTTATATCAGAGAGGAAGAGGTGGATCTGACGAAAAATGAGATGAAGATACTCGTATATCTGATGAAACATCAGGGAAAGATCGTGGCAAGAGATGAACTGATCAGTTATCTATGGGATACGGAAGAATTTGTGGATGATAATACCCTGACGGTGAATGTAAACCGTGTCCGGACGAAATTAAAGGAATATGGTGTGGAAGATCTGATCCGGACCAAGAGAGGGATCGGGTATGTGATGGGATGAGAGGAAGAGATTTTTTAAAAGAAAAGGCGGGGTGGATCATTATTTTGCTTATACAGATGCTATTGATGGCACTTATCGGTGCAGCGCTGGGAGTGCATGCCTTTTTCTGGGGGAGCACTGTATTCCTGGAAATAGTGGTCCTGACAGTGATGTGGGTATGTGAATACCAGAAGAAGAATGCCTTTTATGGGGAATTGTTCCATAACCTGGAAGAGCTGGATAAAAAGTATTTGATCACAGAGATGGTACGCAGACCGGAGTTTCTGGAGGGACAGCTTTTTTATGATGCGTTATATGATATCGACAAATCCATGAATGAGCGGGTGGGAGATATGGGTCGTCTGGTACGGGAGTTTAAGGATTATGTGGAGATGTGGATCCATGAGATTAAGATTCCCATCTCCGCCCTGTCTCTGATGAACTACAATGAAAAGATAGATATCGGAAGTTACCGCCTGCAGGTTGCGAAGATCTCCCAATATGTAGAGCAGATCCTGTATTATGTACGTGCGGACGCGCCCCGGAAAGATTACCTGATGAAGGAATGCCGACTGGACCAGCTGATTAATGAGGTACTTCTGGAACACAAAGAAGAGCTGATCCATGGTCATTTTAAGATTGCCAAGGTGAATACGGAAGTAACCGTCGTATCCGATGCCAAGTGGATCAAATTTATGCTGGGTCAGATCATAAGTAATAGTGTGAAATATCAAAAACCATCGAAGCCTTATATTGGCTTTTCTGTGAAGGAGGATTCTGGTATTGTAAGACTTTCTGTGGAGGATCATGGGATCGGCATCGCTGCCGGGGATATCCAGAGGGTTTTTGAAAAATCATTTACTGGAGAGAATGGAAGAAGGGTGACCGCCTCTACTGGTATGGGATTGTATATTTGCCGTAAGATGTGTGAGAAACTGGGACACCGGATCTGGCTGGAGTCGGAGGAAGGAAAATTTACAAAAATTACGATAGAGTTTGGCAGGGATGATTATTATTTATGAAATTATGCCACAAGGAAAAATATATAAAAAAGCTGGAAACCTGACGGATATTCCAGCTTTTGTTATATTCTATTCTTTTTCTGGCAGGAAACGTGCCAGTACCCGTGTCAGGACGTCCATATCGATCGGCTTGGAAGTATGGGCGTTCATCCCGTGGTCCAGGCATTTTTTTACGTCTTCGGAAAAGGCATCCGCTGTCATCGCAACAATTGGCAGATCGGCATCGGAGCGGTTCAGGGTACGTATTTTTGCACTTGCTTCATATCCTGTCATGATCGGCATACGGATATCCATAAGTATCGCATCATAATAGCCTTCTTTAGAATTCTGGAACATCTCTACACAGATCTGGCCATTCTGTGCCCACTCGACTTCCATGCCTATGCTGGTAAGAAGTTCATTGGCGATTTCATAATTGAGGTCATTGTCCTCTGCCAGTAATATTCTAACATCGTTAAAGTCTCTTTTCTTTTTTGTCTGTTCCTGCTGTTTGCCCTGGATCGGATCCATAAACTGCATCAGTCCGTGGTAAAGAGTGGATTTAAATAATGGTTTGCCAATGAATCCACTGATGCCAGCATCTTTGGCGTCCTCTTCAATATCGCTCCAGTCGTAAGCAGATATAAGAAGGATGGGAATGTCGCTTCCAAAACGCTTACGCAGCTCCTTTGCCGTTTCGATGCCGCTCATTCCCTGCATCTTCCAATCCAGCAGAACGATCTGGTAGTCATTGTGTTTTCTTAAATGTTCTTCTACCATTTCGATGGCGGACTCACCATCAAGGGTCCAGTCACATGTAACAGACATTTCTTTTAGATTCGCTGCGGTATCTTTGCACAGCTGCTCATCGTCATCCACAAGAAGCATGTTCCAGGGGGGAAGGATCATATCTGCCTCTGAGACCGTAGCCCTTTCCAGATCAAGGATGACATGGAATTCGGTTCCCTTTTGAAGTTCACTGTGAACTTCTATCGTTCCCTCCATGGCATCAATGATGTGTTTGTTGATTGCCATGCCAAGACCGGTTCCTTCTGTTTTGTGTACTCTCAGATTGTCTTCCCGTTCAAAGGCGTCAAACATTATTTCCTGGAATTCCGGTGTCATGCCGATACCACTATCTTTAATACGGAAGTTGACACGAACAAAATTATCGCCTTTTGGTGATTCTTCCTGATCTACATAAATGTGGATCTCCCCGCCCTCTGGTGTGAACTTGAAAGCATTGGACATGAAGTTGATCAACACCTGATTCAGCCGGACACTGTCACAATATACATTCTCAGACAATATGTTGGAGATAAATATGTCAAATTTTTGATTCTTTGCTTTTACCTGGGGCTGTATCACACTTACGATACTCTCCATCGCTTCGCGTAGTGAGATCAGCTCTATGTTTAGTGTCATTTTTCCACTCTCAATTTTTGACATATCGAGGATATCATTGATCAGACCGAGTAGATGCCGGCTGGACAGTGTTATTTTTTTCAGACAGTTCAACAGCTGCTTTTTGTTATCAATATTCGCTGTGGCTATTGTGGTCATTCCCACAATGGCATTCATCGGGGTACGGATATCGTGACTCATATTTGACAGGAACTCGCTCTTTGCCTGGTTAGCCTTGATGGCTTCATTTCGCGCCTGCTTCACCGCTATAAGCTGTTTTTTTGCCAGCTTATAAAATACTGTAAATACTATCATAAATATAATGTACATGAGAGATAATGCCATCAAAAAGGAAATCAGTCTTTGATTATCCAGGTCAAGTATAATATCATCCAGAGCGTCGTAGGACATAGCAGTTACCAGAAACCATTCTGAATAGGAAAGGGGTGTGCAGTAGACGCATTTTATTCCTTCATTGGTGGAGATAATATCGGAGTATAAAACCCGGTTATTTATGGCATTCTGAAAATTCTTTACATAGTAATCCGTGCCCCGCTCATCCGTATCCAGCACCATTTTACCCAGGCGTTCATAATAGTTATTCAATACCGCGGAACCACTCTTTATGACAAAATCACCATTTCTTCTTATAATATGTGAATATGTCTCAGTATTCTGATCATCAAGGGAAAGTGTGTCACTTATAAATTTGATATCGATGCCGCCTACCAGTGCGATACTTTTTTTCCCGCCATTCATCTCATACTCGCAGGGAACACCCAGCAGTACAAGTTCTAATTCTGGGTCAGGGGTACTTGCAATGGCTATTTTTTTATCCCCATTTTTTAAGGAAGCAAAAAATGGTTCGGAGTCGGCGATGGTCACGTCATCGCCCAGGATCAGTTCAACACTGCCGTCCTCAGCATAAAGTGCCAAAAAATTAAAATTTCTTGAAGTGGCGCCAGCTGCCATAGCTTCTATTAATTTGTTGCCTTTCAGGTCTCCGCCAGGGGGCGTTGCGTTGATCATGCCCTCCACCTGGGATAACTTGATGTCCATGGTTGTCTCAAAGTGTTTGGTGATCTCAGAGCTCATTCTCTCCATATAAAAATTTCCGATCTTGGCAGAGGTATCTCTGCTCTTATCTGCCATGCGGTTCATAAGAAAAATAAAAATGAATGCACTTAATATAAATACCAGAATGAAACTTCCAATAAGAAAGCGGGATGTTTTGTTTTTCATGTTGTTCACCTCATAATAGTTAAAGTACTTTGACCCTAGTATCATTATATATCATAAAGGAAAATTCTACAAGACTTGAAAATATCGCATTTACTCAATTGATATTGTTTTTGTTAGTTGCTATAATAAATAAAGCTTAAATATTTTTGAAAGTCGCAAAGGAGGCTCGCAGCATGAATACAAAAATGGAGCAGAACAAAGTTTTGATCGTGGAGGATGAGATCTCCATTGCAAAGATGATAGCGATGAATCTTAAAGTGGCGGGGTATGAGACGAAGATGTTTCATGATGGCAGGGAGGCGGCGGAGGCATTAGAAGAAGAGCACGCCTATGATATTGCCCTGCTGGATGTCATGCTGCCCGGAATGGATGGATTTAATCTGTTTGAGATTGTCAGGACCTATGAGATACCAGTCATATTTCTGACGGCGAAAGACGATATCAACTCGAAGATACAGGGGCTGCAGGGTGGGGCGGAAGATTATATCGTAAAGCCTTTTGATATGCTGGAGCTTATGGTGCGGATGGAGAAAGTACTGGAGAGGACGAAAAAACTCGGAGATGTTATCCGCATTCTGGATGTGGAGATCAATTTTCTGGAACATTCCGTCAGAAAAAATGGCAAAGAGGTATTATTGAAGCCCATGGAGTTTGACCTGCTCTGTGTGCTGGCGCGGAATAAAAATATCGCCATATCCAGGGAAGAGCTGCTGCGGCGGGTGTGGGGAGTGGATTACCTCGGCGAGACGAGAACGGTGGATGTGCATATCGGGCAGCTCCGAAAAAAACTTTCCTTAAATGACAATATAAAAACTGTTTCAAAGATGGGTTACAGGCTGGAGGAATAGATTATGAGATTAAAGACAAAGATTATTCTCATATGCTGTATCAGTATTTTGCTCTCATGTGCATTCTGCAGTGTGGCAGTTTATGGCCTGGTAAAAAGAATCTCTCTGGAGGCAGCGGAAGGACAGAGTTTTAAAAATGTGACGGAGGGGATCTCCCAATTGGAAGACCGTATCCATGAGATTAGCAATGACATAGAATTTTCTCTGGATACAGAGGTGCTGCAATACATTCTCAAACAGCATAACGATGATCTGACAGTCTGCTTTTCCCTGGAGAAGGATGGGGAAGAGATCTATAATGAAACGGTGTTTGAACAGAAGGAGCTGAATGCTTTAGAGTATAGGTATATTTCTGATACTGATCTGAAGATGGCGCAGATGGAGTGGGAACATCAGCATTTTTTTGTTTATAACACACAAATAGGGGACAAGTGTACTATATATAAATTGGAGGATATCACCTATGTGTGGGAGCGAATGAGTCTGTTGGGATTCGGGCTGATCGTTCTCACCTGTATTATTACCATGGCGGTCTGCCTGCTGCTTTTTATCGTGTTAAATAAGGTGCTTTTCCCCCTGCAGCAGTTAAATACCGGGGCAAAGCAGATCGCCAGGGGCCAGTACGATGAGAGGATTCAAGTGGAGAGAAAGGATGAGATTGGAGAATTAAGCGGGAACTTTAATCAGATGGCAGAGGCGGTGCAGTTCCGTATCGAAAAACTTAAGGAGGCAGAATGGAAGCGGACCTTATTTATGGGAAATCTGACTCATGAACTTAAGACGCCTATGACGGCGATCTCCGGGTATGCCAGGACACTCCTGACAGTAAAACTTCCAGAGGAGGACAAAGAAGAGGCGCTTTCTTATATATATGAAGAAAGCTGCCGGCTGGAAAGGCTCTCACGAAAGATGATGGACCTGCTGCTGTTGGAGGAGAATGATAACATTCATTTTGAAGAGATAACGGCAGGCATTTTATTTCATAGAGCGGCAGAGGCCTGCGGCCAGAGTCTGGCGCAGGATGGTATCCGTCTGGAATGTCAGGAAAAGGGTGAGGTTTTTCTGGTGGATGCCGACCTGTTTACCGAGGTGCTGATCAATCTGATCGACAACGCCAGAAAGGCGAGCCGGAGGGGAGACCGGATCCTGCTTTCCGCAGCAGGAAATACGATCTGTGTCCAGGATTTTGGCACCGGTATTCCAGAGGAGGAGAGGGAGAAGATCCTGGAACCATTTTACATGATCGACAAGTCAAGGAGCAGAAAAAGCGGCGGTGCCGGACTTGGACTGGCCATCACGGCGATGATACTAAAAAGACACAATTGCCGCATCCGGATCGAGAGTGAAATGGGACAGGGAACCCAGATGATTTTACAATTTGTTTAAAAAACGATGAATACTTGGTGAATGCGTCCATGTTAGAATGATTTCAACATGGACGTTAGTTTATGCGGAAGGCACAAGCCAAGCTGGAATGCCTGCATTACAATTTGGCGCCGCCCGTGAAATCGTTTTGACAAGGGGGAACAGGCATGAAGAAAAAATGCATGGCACTGATGTTATCAGGAATGATGGTTTTTACGCTGGCTGGATGTGCCAGCAATCCAGAGAAATCTGTGGTCAAAGAAAAGAATATGGATAAAATGCTGCAGGAGGCCCAAAAAACAGATGATACAAATACTTTTGATCAGATCAAGGAAGAAGTGAAAAAGTATGAGACCTACAAGACCCGTATCGAGGATGATAAATTAAAGGTTGTTGTGGAAGTGGATGCAAAAGTAGAGGTGCCAGAGGTAGAAAAGCTTTCGGTATACCGGGTGCGGGCACAAAAGATTGAGCAGGATTTTCTGGAGCGAGTTCAAAAGACGCTGACGCCGGGGATGGCATATTACGATGGCAGCAAAGCGAAGACCCGGACAAAATCTGATGTCGCCAAAGAAATAACAGACTATAAAAAGGAATTAAATGATGCTAAAAAATCAGGAGATACCGCTATGGTAGAAGAGTATGAAAGCAGCATAGCGGATCTGAAACAGGAGTATGAAGAAGCGCCGGACAATGTGAAGCTTACCGATTATCCATCTGAGAAAAAAATTCTCAGCATAAAGGATCTGTATGACAGTGACCCCAAGGATACATTTTACAGCTGGCTGCATGACCTGCATGGGGACGGAGAGATGTATTATGGATTGAGCGATGGAAAGGATGGAAACTATCATACGCTGTTTGTGCAGAATTCTGAAAATTATGGCAACTGTCTGCGGTACGAGTGCAGTAAAAATGGGTATAGTGACAATCTCAGTTCTGCCGTTGTGGAGAATGATCTTCAGATGATCACACCGAAAAAGGATGGCCAGGAACCAGAATTTCCGATGGTTGATCCAGGGGGATCCATTTCCTGTGTGAGCAATGAACCCTTGACCCTGTCCCAGGAAGAGGCAGAACAGAAGGTAAACACTCTCCTTGGGCAGCTGGGGCTTGATGATTACAAATGTTATGAACAGGGGGTATATTCCCAGCTATTACTGAATGGGGACGTGACAGATAAATATAGGAATGTTTATCGTTTTTTGTGCCTGAGAAAGCTGGATAACGTGTTTGTTAATAATCAAGCTGGTTACAAGCTGGTGGATGGCTGGCAGGGCAAAGATTATGTGAAAAAAATGTGGGGAAGCGAAGCGGTGGCAGTCGCAGTAAATGACAGTGGAATCGTAGGTTTCCATTATCTTTCTCCGCTTTCCATAAGTGAAACGGTGGTGAAAGACAGCAGCATAAGGTCCTTTGATGAGATCAAAGAGACCTTTGAGAAAATGGTTGTCATAGAAAATGCAGCACAGGATAAGGAGGCAGAGGGAAGTGTATCTGTTAAAGTAACAGATGTAAGTCTTGTCTACACCAGGATCAGCGAAAAGGACAGTTTTGACACAGGCCTGGTAGTTCCTGTCTGGAATTTTGAGGGGACAGTGGTGGACGAATACGGAGGTGGAAAGGCGGGCGAAAAGACAGGTGTCATCCTTTCCATAAATGCCATTGACGGTTCTGTTATAAACCAGGAACTGGGATATTAGTGTGCCGGCACACACATATCAAGGGGCTGGCCCAGGGAAGGATTGCGGTTATGAATAGTTTTGAAACAGATATAAAACGGGCATTCTGCAGCGTAAATTTTCTCGCCGGGCTGCTGATCGAGTGTATCATTTTATGGCGCGCAGGATTTGAGTCGGAACTGTTCCAGATCAGTGTGCCAGTTCTGGCGTCACTGCCCTATTCCACGGCATGGCTTAGTGATTACCAGAGCGGCTACATCAAGGAATACCTGCCCCGATGCGGGAGAACATCCTATATATTAGGAAAATTTCTTGCCTGCGGCATAAGCGGGGGTGGTCTGCTGACAGCGGCATGTTTATTCCGCCTTCTGACCGGCGGGGAGGATATGGAATGGAAGCTTCTTCTGATCTTCCTCTCCGGGATGCTGTGGGCGGTGGTGGCAGCGGCTCTCGCCGCCGCTGCAAACAGCAGGTATGTCGCCTACGGTGGTGGATTTGTACTGTTTTATATGCTGGTCATATTGTACCAACGCTATTTTAAGACATTGTACTGCCTGTATCCAGTGGAATGGTATGCCCCGGAACATACGTGGGTGTGGGGGGATACGGGGGTTGTGCTGCTGCTGGCAGGGATGATCCTGCTCATTGGCATTCTTTATTATGAAATTCTTGGGAGGTGCATCAAACATGTATAAGGTCAGACAGATTCTGCACATCGCCCGCTCGGATTTTAGGAAATGGCACAGAAATCCCCAGATCATAATGTGTTTTCTCCTCGCCTTTATATTCTGCTTTCTGCTGTCGGATAAGGTGATGCAGTTTGCACAGGAACATGGAACGTATCTGCAGGGGATGGAAGCTTTTATATGGACTTTCGGGGACGCCCAGTCGGTACTTGCTATCTCGATCCTGCTGCTGCTTCTTTTTTCAGATATGCCCAATCTATCCAATGAGGTGCCCTATTTAATGGTAAGAACGGACCGAAGGGTATGGATGCTGGGGCAGATCGTATACTTGATATCTGCAACCTTTTGTTTTATGGTCTTTATCCTTCTGGCGACGGTGCTTTTGTCGGCAGGAAGGGCATATCCGGCAAACCTGTGGAGTGACACGGCGGCAATCTTAGGATATTCAGGCATCGGGGAAAAGATCGCAGTTCCCTCCTTTGTGAAGGTTCTGGAGCTGACGGATCCATACCGCTGTACGCTGCATATCTTTTTATTGATGACGGGCTATGCGGTCTCCATGGCGGGCATCATTTTGTTTTTAAATCTCTGCCGAAGCAATGGTGGAATGATAGGCGGTGTGATCTTTAGTGGATTCGGGATGCTGATGAATCCTGATATCGTGGCAGAATGGTTTGGGATCTCCATGGAGAAGATCCGCTTCGCTAATATTATAAGCGGCTGGATCTCGCCCCTGAACCATGCCACCTATTATATGCACAGCTTTGGTTATGACAATCTGCCCAGACTGTGGCAGTCCTATTTGTTCTTTTCGCTGTTTAGTATGTTGCTTTTTGTGGTTTCTCTTTTGAAAATAAAAAATTACCCATTTTCTTTTTCTGGCAGCCAGACAGCGTCGAATTAAAGCTCAGTGGGGAAGCCGGGCTAACAAGGAGGGAGATCGATCATGGAAGAAAATACAGGAATCGAAGTAAAACATGTATATAAATCCTTTGGAAAAGAGCGGGTGCTGATTGATGTCAATTTCTTAATCCCGCCAGGAAGTATTTACGGCGTAGTGGGAAATAATGGAAGTGGGAAGACGGTACTTATGAAATGCATATGCGGCTTTATGAAATGCGACAGAGGAAAGATTGTTGTAAATGGCAGGCAGGTGGGGAAGGAAGTGGATTTTCCGGACCGGCTGGGTGTGATCATCGAGACACCGGGTTTTATCCCCAATCTGACTGGATACAAAAATCTTAAGATCCTTGCTGCACTAAAGGGAAGAATTGGAAAATCAGAGATTCGAGAGACGCTGCAGAAAGTGGGACTTGATCCGGACATGAAAAAGCCGGTATCCAAGTACTCTCTGGGAATGCGTCAGAGGCTGGGCATCGCCCAGGCGATCATGGAAGATCCGAAAGTGCTTGTACTGGATGAGCCCTTTAACGGGCTGGACCGATACGGGGTGGTAGAAATCCGGGCGCTGCTCAAGGACTTGAAAGCTGATGGAAAATCCATTTTGCTGGCAAGCCATAATGCACAGGATATCGAAGAGCTTTGTGATCATGTAAAGGATCTGATGTTGGAAAGGAATGAGATAAATGAGTAACAGATGGAAGAAAGCAGCGGCTGTATTGTGTCTGATGGGCTGTCTTGTACTGGAGGCAGGCCTGGAAGTTTCGCAGATCTGCGCTGCAGGACAGGAGAAAACAGAAAGTTCCGGGGCGGATTCTCCGGAGGGAGACAGCAGGCAGGAGATGTCCGATTTCGGGGGTATGACGGGGTTTAGCATTGATAACCAGAATGTATATGAGGGAATGGAAAATTCCTATGCCGGAGGATATGTTCCAAAGATTGAAAAAAACAAGGCGCTGATCCTGTTGCCGCTGCAAGCAAAAAGAAAACTGCCTGGAAATAAGATAACGGTCACTCTCCGCTTTGGGGAATCAGATAATCACCCTTTTGTGTATAAGAATTATGAAAAGACGGTTTCCTTTGGATACCATAAGACAGGAAAACAGGGACAAACCACAGGTTGTTATCTTGTGACCTTTCAGCTGGATCTCAAGAAAGAGCGCTGCAATGGAAGTTACCCTGTCACATTGTCTGCCAGTGCACAGGATGAAGCTGGTAATGAGATCTTTCAGGAATTTACGGTGTATGTCACCATTACAGATGGAAAAATGGCAGGGGATGACGCAAAGGGAGATGCGGCTGAAGGCGGTGGTGCAGCGGGGTTTGTTATCGACAATCAGAATGTCTACAAGGGAATGGAGAAGTCCTACTCCAGGGGATATGTTCCAAAGATTGGAAATGACAGTGCAGTTCTTGTATTGCCGCTACAGGCAAAATATAAGATCTCCGGAAACCGGGTAAGGGCCGCCCTCAAATTCGGAGAGGGGGAAAATCTTCCCTTTGTCCATAAGAATTATGAAAAGGCAGTAAAGTTAAGGTATTATAAGATAGGAAGTCAGGGAAGAAAGGCAGGGCGCTATCTCGTATCATTTAATCTAAAATTAAAGAAAGACCGTTACAATGGAAGTTACCCTGTGATCGTGACTGTCAGCGGACAGGATGAAGCTGGAAGTGAGATCAGTCAGGAATTTACGGTGTATGTCACTATCACAGATGGAAAAAAGGCAGGGGGGACTGAGGGCGCCCAGGAGGGTGAAGAAGATACTATGGAAAAATTTGCCCCTAAAGTGATGATGGATTCCTATCAGTTCTCCAGAAAAAAGATTCTGTGCGGAGAAAAATTTACCGCGAAGATCACCCTTCGTAATACCAGCAGCACAGAACCCGTGAAGAACATGATGGTCTCTGTAACTCCGGGAGAGAATGTAGAACTTCTTGGCAGGACGGGCAGCAGTTATGTGCAGGAGCTGGCGGCGGGAGGAAGCTGTGATCTGTCCTTTCGGTTCCGGGTAAATGCATCGGCGCCCCGGGGACAGTACAGCGTTGGAGTTGCCATGGATTATGCAGACGCCAGGGGCGGAACCCATACGGCGGAGGACGCAATGAAAGTATCCGCGGAGCAGCCGGTACAGATTCAGATATCTCCAGTGAGTGTGCCGAAAACGATACAGCTGGGGGAGACGGTGGAACTGCTGACCCAGGCGATGAATCTGGGGAAGGGGAAACTTTACAATGTCCGGGCCATGCTGGAGGCGGAGGGACTTACTTCTTCGGGGGTTGCATTTATCGGGGATGTCGAGGCAGGCACTTCCATGGCAGGAAGTATGGAGATCACGGCGGAGGGGCTGACAGGTACGAATCTGTATGGCGCCACCCAGGGAAAGATCACATTTTATTATGCAGACGAGGTGGGAAATGAGATGACTCAGGAACAGACCTTTGAAACGGATATTTTATCTCCGCTGAGTGGTGAAAATGAGGAAGAGCCTGGAGACGATACCAGGCAGTGGTGGATAATTATGACCGTGATCCTGGTATTACTGATTCAGGCGGCAGTGATATTTTTTATGAGAAAGTCAAAGGGGATACGGACCGGAGGCGGGGATGTGAATGAATAATAGGATCCAGAGATTTCTAAGACTTAGAAAACAGAGCGACACAGTAAAGGTAATCTGTTTTTTTGTACTGGCAGCGGCCGCTTTTTTTGCCAGTGTGATATACCACACATGGGATATCTACCGTTTTGTCAATACGCCGGCGGAATATGTGCTCACGGGAGAGGGGACGGTTTCCCAGAAACGAATGGATGAGCTGGCCCAGATGGCAGATGTGGCAGGGGTGAGCCGTCAGATGGAAGTTTCCATCACGGTGATGTACCAGGGAATGAGCACCGCGGTCAATTGTAGTCTGCTGTCCCAGGACTATATAGAGAAATTGTTTGATATAAAACTTCCTGCTGGTACAAAACGGATTTATATGAACGGGACGGCATTTTCTGAGATGCTGCAGGGGATCACAGAAGTGAATGAGAATCTGACGGATACAGAAAATCTAAAGCCGGCAGCTGGCAGTACCGGATTGGATATCCGCTATTCCATGGAGGAGGACGTGATAGATCCGAAAGAGGATGATGCGGCTGCCGCCACAGGGACTTCCGTGGCGGAGAGTTATAAGTCAGCAAAGCTGGTCGTGGTGAAAGACGATGGGCAGGAGGAGAAAGCCTTCACTTGCACTGCAGAAGCGGAGGGACGGCTGCTAAGGGAGGCCTATGGTCTGAGGGTGTTGTTTGACAAGCACGACCTGGATGGGCGGCATGTGGAACAGTTAAGAAAAATGGGGTATGGGATTGAAAATGAGGAGGTGGTGATCACAGAGGAGAATGAGATCCAGACAAAGCTGCTTCATATACAGTACGGACTACTCTCTTTTGGGATTTGTCTTATCGCCAGCTTCGCCCTCAAACACGCGGCGCAAATAGGCTGGCACCGTCAAGCTGGCTCAACGGCGCGAATTTGAACCCACCGCAGAGCAAAGTGAAACACCTTTGTACTTAACGCAATACAATAATATGAATACTTTGTCAAGATAAAAGTGCAATTATTTTAAGAAGAAGCGAATTATTGGAGTGAATTCCAATAAACGCTTCTTTTTTCGTTGGATTTTTTCCCCTGTTTCTGTTTATGGGCGCTTAACACAATATTGTAATATGTATATAAAGCCGGGAAAAAAGATTGTGGCAAGCAACGCAAGAGAGGAGAAAATAACATGAACATTAATTTTCATTATTATTTGGTTAAAGCCATGGCGATCGAAGCAGGATTAAGAGAGGATGAGGCGCAAATCGTAGCGCTGACTTCCCAGATGGTGGACGATGTGACGCCGGATTTTTTCAAAGGAGAGCAGTTTCCGACGCAGAAGGGAAAGATGCTGAAAATCTATGTAGAAAACCAGCCCCCAAGATATTTTCAGGAAAATGCCATGGTAGGGGAGGCAGGGGACCATTATTATGAATTCCTGCCTTCCATCACATCATTTGGACTGCTGGATGCGAGAAAAGAATTCCACCAGCTCGAAAGTGTGACGCCTTTTCATTTTTTTGTGAGAAATTATACTGAGAATCCAGAGGACCGCAGTATTCTGCGGACAAAGCCAGCATTGCGGGGAAGTTATCTGTATAACGCTATTGAGGCCATCGTAGACAGTATGGTTCAAGACCAGGAAGCGGGGGATGACTCGAAGAGGCTTGGGGACTTAGTTCAATTCGGAATGCTTCTTCACGTGTTTGCAGACACTTTTGCCCATGATGGTTTCAGTGGCTCTCTGGGATGGGAAAACGAGGCAAAGATCATCAATATTTTCGATGCGGGGCTTCAGGAGAGAGGACGGGAAGGGACCGAGCATTTTTCAGATCGTCTTGGAAGTCTTACTTCATGTGGGCATGGGCAGTTGGCACATTTGCCAGATGTATGCAGCGCTACCTTCTGGTATCGGTATAAGGCCCAGAAAAATGATGATTTTTCCAAGGAAAAATGCCGTTGTAACCGTATTGTGTTTGAGCAGTGCGCTAAGTATATTTTTGAGTGGTTTATGAAGCTGTCCAGGGAACAGGATCAAACCGCAGCCAGATGGAACCAGATTAGGGAGCCTCTTATGGAAACGGCATGTCTTATCACCAGTGAGATGGATGATGTAACCCATGCTGAGGAACTTGCAGCAGTATGGGCGGCAAATTATTTCCATGATCAGGATAGGATGTCCTGGCTTGAGTACAGTACTCAGAGTTTATTTGGACAGGCAGTGGCGGGAAATGTGAATGGTGTTCCGATTTACCGTTTTGAAAATGAAATTATTTTTTATCTGTTCAATCAGGCGACCTATGAGCTGAGAAGAATTGTGACAGGGAAGTATTAAAAGTTTAAATGGGTTAGAAACAGACTTTTCTGCCTGTGCGCCGCGGCGATGCCGCCCGGCTTTACAAGAGCAGTCCGAAAGGAGTAATGAGAGTGAAACAGCAGAATTTTGATGAATTGATAGCGGCCATCCAGAAGTCTTTTTTGCAGTGCAGCCGACTCGCAGAGAGACAACATATCGAAATGTTATCGGGGTTCTTTGATTCAGAGAATAAACCAGTTAGTATACCGCTTAGTGTGCCTCAGTTTGATGACAGTGGAAATATAACATATAAAGATGTATCCATTCCCAAACTGTGCCTTGTTCCCATATCATCACTGAAACTGGACGGAATCAAAGTAGATTTTAAGGTTAAGCTTACGGGAGAGGTTGCACTCAAAGAAAAGGCAGGCGAAAACGCTGAAAACGGAAGGGACAAAAGGGGACGTTCTTATCTCGGTTATCTTCCAGGTGGAGGGGTCAAAAGAAATTCGGAGGATTTTGCTAATATCACGTTACAATTTACTTCCCAGGATCCCCCAGAGGGGATTATGCGCATTCAGGACGAGCTCATTCGGGTATCGCTGTAGTGGGTTGGTGGGAGAGTCTTTTCTATAAATAATAATATGCACAGGTATATGTGCAGGAAAGGAGGCTGTTATGGCAGATGAATTGGTGAAGATGCAGGATCAGTTTAGTGGACTGGACATGGGAGCATTGATCGGCGGGCCGTTGAAAGCGGCGTGCGATGCCCAGATCATGATGGCAAAAGCGACATCTGATTTTATCCAGCATGTGGGTATGGATGATGTGGATGCCAGTGGGGTTAGAAAGGTAAGAACGGTAGATTTTTCTTTCCAGAGACCGTCTACGGCGGGAGATGGAAATGGAATCGGCATGGAAAAGGTAAATTTAAGCGTTCCCCTCTTATCTATTGTGAAGATACCTGCCCTCTCAGTAGACGATGTCAATGTGACTTTTGATATGGAGGTAAAATCTTCTGTCAGCAGTGAAAAAACTTCAGATAAGTCGGGATCACTGGATGCCAAGGTGGGCATGAAGCTTGGCCCCTTTAGCGCGGATGTGAGCATAAAGGGCTCTGTTTCCGCTCATGAGAGCAATACGAGGAAGAGCGATAATTCAGCGAAGTATCATGTAGAAGTGCATGCCAAGGATTCGGGAATGCCGGAGGGACTGGCTAAGGTGCTGGATATTCTTTCCACAGCTAGTGCACCGGCTCAGATCGAGGCAGTGAAAAATGAAAGGATACCTGACAACAAGGCGGGCGGCACAACGGGTGGTACGACGCCAGGAAGTGGCACATCCAGCGGCGGTTCATCGGGGAGCAGTACATCAGGAGGCTCGTCCGGCGGACATTCCGGTAAGAATTAATAAGTAAATGAGGCGCAAATGGAGGGATTGTATGGCGGAGACATTTTCTGTGGCGGATGTAGGGTACGTTCACCGGATCATAGTGGGTAACGACAATCCGGAAAAACAGCCGGATGAAGAGCATTACAGGAAGCAGACGGAGCTTTTGAACCGTTGTTTGAATGAGTTCCCGAAAGGGAAGATCATCGCACAGGAGAAAAATTTTTATATCCTACACATCGGGGAACACCAAGTGGTCATGCAGTATGTGGTGTACCATGTGGGCTTCGCCAGAAAGCCTCCATGGTTAGCGCACTGACACGTTGATGATTAGTTAAACCTGCGCAGTTATCAAATATCAATATGCCAGTACGCTAGCACCAAATTGATCCTGCCGGCAGATAATATGTGGCTGCAGATGTTGCAACGAAAGGAAATGTTATGAGAAGTTTTAGTTATAACAATGATATGGAATTTCTGGATATGGTAGACGAATATGTCACTGAGGATTACGTAAGAAGGTGCCTTCTTGGAAGCCTGGAATGGTACATGGTTATGTACCACAAATATAAATTCCGCTATCATGTGATCAGTTTGCTTGGGCTTATTCTTCCCACATTTGTCATTGTATTTAATGATATTCAGGATTTTGAAGGGATGCATGTTTTTTGTAAAGTTATGATTTCGGTTATTTCTGCTGTCGCTGCCATTGCCAATGGACTCGGGAGCCTTTACAAGTGGCATGAGAAATCAGTGGGGTACCGCAGTTGTACCGAACAGATTAAATGCGAGGCGGTTTATTACATGGCGGAGATCGGGGATTACAGTGATCCTGAGCTGCGGGACAGTAATTTTCTTGAGAAAATAGAAGATATCGCCGCAAAGGAAAATAAAAGCTGGTCCCATCTGGAGATGAAAAAGCAGGAAGACGAGGATTCTTCTATCGAAGATGAGCAGGAAGAGGAAAAACAAAAAGGAGGGAAAATATGGGAGAAGGAAAGAAGATAACGCCTGACGTGATCATTGCACAGGCGAAAAAGTTTGAGGGAGTAAAGGAATCCCCGGCAAACAGCAACAATGTAATTTTCAATACTCATTATTATGGTCATGAGGTAAAAGGATCAGCCTATCCATGGTGTTGTGCTTTTATATGGGACGTGTTCCGGATGTGTGGAGCTTCTAAACTGTTTTATGACGGTAAGAAAACAGCGCTCTGTGCCGCCGTGGAGAGCTGGGGAAAAAACAAAAATCTGGCGGTCAGCAATAAGAACAAAGGGAAAAAAGGCGATCTTGTGCTATTTGACTTTACACATAGTGGAAGGTCCTGCCACATAGGGATTATTTTAAAGAATAATAATGATGGAACCTATACGACGATCGAAGGAAATACTGGAACAGGAAATAACAGCAATGGAGGAATGGTGATGAAACGGACCCGGAGCGTAAGCCTGATCCGGTGCATCATTCGGCCTAAATATGATACATAAACGGGTTTCGTAAGGAAGTAAGGCTGGTGCTGTTTGGAAACAAAGCTGTACCAGCCTTTTTCCTGCTTTTGACAAAAAAGACATGCACCTTAGGTATACGGGGAAAATGCAGGTTTTAGTTTGTGTTATTATACTTTTAGTGATAGAAATGGAGCGTGCACAATGAAAGATAAATGGATGGAAGCGTACAGGGACTTTTTGGTTGCAGAGAACAAAGAAAAAAGTACAATTTCTACTTACATACGTCAGGCGCAGCGCTTTGTGGAAACCTGCGGTAAATTCCCTGAAAACAGAAGCGTGGTGGAACGTTACGTGGAGAGGTTAAAGAGACAGTATAAACCGGCCACAGTAAATTTGTATGCAATCGCCATTAACAGTTATCTGAAATGGAGCGGAAATGAGGATATGAAAATTCATACTAAGAAGCTCAAGAAAATGTTTGTGCTGGACAATGTCATTTCCGATGAGGATTACAGGATGATGTTAGATTATGCCAGGGAAACCGGGCGTGAGAAATATTACTATATAATGAAAGTACTTGCTGGGACGGGAATCCGGGTAGGAGAGCTGAGGTATATAACAGTGGAAAATGTCAGACATGGGCGGGGCGTTGTGTACAACAAGGGAAAATACCGGGAGATTTTTATTTCTCCCGGACTTCAGAATATTTTAATGGAATACTGCTATAAGAGAAACATCTGCCGGGGAGCTATTTTCACCGGCACGAAAGGCAGTGTCCTGTCACGCAGCGCTGTATGGCAGATGCTTATGAAGATTGCCGACAGGGCGGGGGTGGACAAGGCAAAGGCCCATCCCCACTCCTTCCGTCACTTTTTTGCTAAGACATACATAAATAAGTGCGGAGATATCACGGCACTGGCAAACATCCTGGGCCACAACTCCCTGGAGACCACACGGATCTATACCATGCGCACCGGGGAGGAGATCAGAGAGCAGATGGACGCCCTGGGGCTGTAATGGGGGTTTTTTATCGAGCTGGTTACATTGAAAGTTGGGGGGCGCGTGGAATTCAAAAAATATGTGATGCCTGTAAAATACTTGGTGCGGATGAACCAGAATATATTGTTCATGGTGGAGATATTATGCTTAAATTTAATGCCTTTCAGAGTGCCAAGGTGCCAGAATCCACCTCGCAATTACCACGAAAGATACTTTAATTCCCCCCAAACCTTACAAATCTGTAAGTGGAAGATGGGGTGAGGGAATATTGAAATTTAGGGAGTTTGTGAGGGGAAGGGGGAAGAATTTACACCAGTTTTACACCAAATGAGGGAGCTTTGGAACGATGATGTGAAATGGGGATTTTAAGAGGGGAAACAACGCCAGTGGTTTTGTGACGGAACATTAAGAAGTGGGGGTTGGAAATTAATCGGGAAAGGACGGATGATAATGCAATTGATATATGCAAGGTACAATAAGTATCATAATAGTATTGATATTACGACATTTAATGGTTATCTGTTGCGGATTGACTGTAATAAAGCAGAGCAGGGATTGAAGGTAACTCCCAATTCACAGTGTGCTTTGAATGCTCTGGCGATTGATGAGCCGTTGGAATATGCAAGACTGTATTTGGATGGGGAGATGCAAGCTTGGGTGGATGCAGAGGATAGTTTGGAGGTGTGGTAATAGACTTTTATTGGAACCTTCGTAAGTCAAATGGACTTGCAGGGGTTCTTTTGACAAAATTTAAGTTATAGTGGATAATCATGGTAAGGACTGATATAATGTAGATATGAATTGTGATGAAATAAGTCAAATAAAGGACGGTGTATGAAATGGCAGAAAAGAATAATGCCAATATTGGATTTGAAAAACAGATATGGGATGCGGCTTGTGTATTATGGGGGCATATTCCGGCTGCTGAGTATAGAAAAGTTATAATTGGACTGATATTTCTTCGTTATATTTCAAGTGCATTTGATAGACGATATCAGGAATTAGTGGAGGAGGACGAAGGTTTTGAGGACGATAGGGATGCATATGCAATGGAGAATGTATTCTTTGTACCCGAAGAAGCAAGATGGGATACTATATCGTTAGCAGCGCATACACCGGAAATTGGAACAGTCATAGATAATGCTATGAGAGCAATTGAAGCAGAAAATAAGCCCCTTAAGAATGTGTTGCCTAAAAATTATGCAAGTCCAGACCTTGATAAAAGAGTATTAGGTGATGTTGTAGATATTTTTACCAATAGCATGGATATGGACGATACGGAGGAGAGCAAAGATTTACTTGGAAGAACTTATGAATACTGTATTGCTCAGTTTGCCGCACATGAGGGAGTTAAGGGTGGCGAGTTTTATACGCCATCAAGTATTGTAAAAACGATAGTTGCAATATTAAAACCGTTTAGTAATTGTCGGATATATGACCCCTGCTGCGGTTCTGGCGGTATGTTTGTTCAAAGTTCAAAATTTATTCACAAACATAGTGGTATACGTGGAACGGTAGCTGTTTATGGGCAGGAGTCAAATGCAGACACATGGAAAATGGCGAAAATGAATATGGCAATTCGTGGAATTGACGCTGACTTTGGACCATATCATGCGGACACATTTTTTAATGATTTACACCCAGCATTAAAAGCAGATTTTGTAATGGCGAATCCACCATTTAATCTTTCAAGCTGGGGGCAGGATAAATTGCTAGATGATGTGCGTTGGAAATATGGAATACCGCCAGCGGGAAATGCCAACTTTGCATGGATTCAGCATATGATTCACCATCTTGCACCAAATGGAAAAATTGGATTAGTATTGGCGAATGGAGCACTTTCTACGCAATCGTCAGGTGAGGGGGAAATTAGAAAAAATATTATTGAAGCAGATTTGATTGAAGGAATTGTTGCGTTGCCAACACAGCTATTTTATAGCGTTACTATTCCGGTTACCTTATGGTTTATCAGTAAGAATAAGCAACAGAAAGGAAAAACTCTGTTTATTGATGCTCGTAAAATGGGTTATATGGTTGACCGTAAGCACAGGGATTTTACAGACGAAGATATTACAAAAATAGCAGATGTTTTCGCTATGTTTCAGGAGGGAAAATTAGAAGGGATAAAGGGTTTTTGTGCAGTTTCTACTTTGGAGGATATTGCCAAACAGGATTACATTCTTACACCAGGAAGATACGTTGGCATTGAAGAGCAGGAAGATGATGGAGAGCCGTTTGAAGAGAAGATGAAGAGGCTGACTTCAGAACTTTCTGGGATGTTTACTAAGTCACATGAATTAGAGGAAAAGATAAGGGAAAATCTCTCAAAAATAGGGTATAATATCTAAAGGAAGAATGATATACAATGTACGATAATATTTATATATATTTTGATACAAATGCAATCGAAACAAGAGTGGGGAAAAAATTGTTTGTTTCTCAAATAAGATTAAGCAGACTATATTATGAAATAGAAAAACTGATAAAGGATTTACAGTTAGAAAAGCAAGTACATATCTGTATTCCGGAGGTTGCCTGGCTGGAAATGTTAGAGCATATGAAGATGTGCTATAAATCAGAAAAGCAATCAATGATGGAAAAAATAAGTGAAATCAAAAAGTTATTTGGAGATTTGGTAGATATAGATATTCAGTTTGCCCTTGCAGAGGAAGAGAGCTCATATAATAGTTTTATAAAAAAATTGGAAAGTGAGATGTTGGAGGACAGTAAGTTTTTAGCTGAAATAATTCCTTTTCCTAAGGACAAGAGAACAATGCAAGTGTTATTTGAAAAGGCGACTCAATCTATAAGCCCTTTTACTAAAGCAAGAAAGGGTAAAAAAGAATATTCAGATGCAGGATTTAAAGATGCACTTATATTTGAAACTATGGTACATCATACAAAAAATGGTATGGGGATTTTAGCAACAGAAGATATTGATTATGAAGGTGTTTTTAAGTGTGCACAGATTGACAATTTTCGCTGTATAGAAACAGTGGAAGAGTTAAAAACAATATTACTTGAAAATTATAATATTATGGACACACGATACTTAGAATCACAGATTCAAGAAAATGAGTATTTATTTGAAAGAATCTTGGAGGAATCTGGCATAGGAGTTCAATGCAATTATATATATGAAGGAATGGAAGAGATTCGAGAAACAGACATGGGTCAAGAATTTATCTTGAAGTTAAGAGTTAATGGCATAATTCAGAGTTTTGAAGTGGTCTATGATATTGGAGCGAATGAGTTGGTTTCTGCGGGATTAAAGGAAGATTAGGTGGTGAATAGTATGGTTTTGTCCCAAATATGTACATATTCAAATGATAAAATCAGCATAGTAGATGTAAATAAAAATACATATATATCTACGGAAAATATGTTGCCCAATAAGGCAGGAATCATACAAGCAGCATCGTTGCCATCAACGATGCAAGTGAAGTGTTATAAACAAGGTGATGTTTTGGTATCAAACATTAGACCATATTTTAAGAAAATATGGTTTGCTGAACACGAGGGCAGTTGTTCAAATGATGTGTTGGTATTTAGAGCAAAAGAAACCGTTAATCCGTATTATTTGTTTTATGTATTATCTTGTGATAAGTTTTTTGAATATGCAATGGCGACATCAAAAGGTACAAAAATGCCACGTGGAGATAAGAAGATATTAATGGGATATGAAATACCAGAGCATAATTATGTTGAACAGATAAAAATTGCAGGTCTTTTGAGACGTATTGATGATAAGATTGGTATAAATAATAAGATAAACAATAATTTAGCGGTTTAGAGGTCGATGTTAGAAACGTCAAGCTTGCCGGACATGAGCTTTGGTAATAGTGAATCTCGTAGTGCACTCAACTTGCTGTTTTCTTTACTGTTAGATTTGTACAGATTTACTATTGGAATTACCAATTTACTCCATTGCAATTGTTCTTCTATTGGTGGCAACGGCAACGGTATTTTTTTCAAATTTGTAGCCGGCTGTGCAATTGAAGGAACACCCGTGTGATTTGCATATGATAAAAGTTCATACTGACCTTCCTTACTATGGAAAAAGAGTAACACATACTCTGGTAAAACTTTTGTAATATCACATCGTAAAAAAAATTGACGCTGTGAGATAACATATGCAGAATAGTTACTGTTGGAAGGAATCATAGCAACTTGCCCTATATTACCTGCATGAGTAAATATAATATCTTTTGGATATACTAACGAATTTTTAAGGCGTTGTGCATGTTCTTCCGTAATATAGTTAAAACTCGGTTCTTCCAAAAAATGTCCGCGCAAGTGGTTTCCGCTAATAATTGGAATACCATCCGGAACAAAAGTTGAAACCTTTATATTAGAGCCAAAAGGTCCCATTGCCACCTTCTCGGCAATATCATTGATAGTAACTATTTGCCAATTATCACGTGAACTAAATTCTTCATAAAGAGCAGATAGTTGTTGCAGTAAATTATTGTTTATATGAGGAGTATTTCATATGGAATCATACACATTTTATTTT
>CAJUFM010000043.1 GCA_910585745.1 uncultured Eubacterium sp.
CTGCGGGCCCGGCAGAGATTCTGATCTCTGCTTTAGTTATCATCCATCTCTCTTGCCATTGTTTCTCTGACATTATATATATCGGACTTTTTTATATCTACTTAACCCCTAAATTTTTTTTTAATTAAAAGTAGTGAGGTATACGTCCAACTGACCTGAGTCTTTAGGACAAATCCACAAACCTCTTTTGTACCTCGCAGGTCCAGACTTCTTCCTGATCCAGGATCTGCAGAAATTTTTCTGTACTGTTCCCAAGTCCAAAATTGTGGCACTGGATGGCATATTCATCGGTCCTGCGGATCGCCTCCGTGATCTCATCTACGCACTCTTCCACATGCTGGACATTTTTCAGGGTGTCCTGGTCATATCTCCCCTCCTGTCTCGTGCCGATATCCACGGCAGGTACACCATATATCCCGCTTTCCCGGATGCCGGCGCTGGAATTTCCAATGATAAACCGGGCATGGCGGAGCAGGGTCAGAAAATACTCAAACCGCAGCGAAGGATACACGGAAAAATGCTCTTCTTCATCCAGCTTACGGACATTTTCCAGGATGATCTCCGTCCCCAAATCGTTATTAGGATAGATCACAATATAATTTTTCCCAGAAATGCGCAGGGCTTCAATCACCCGTTTAATGTGCTCTCCCAGCTGCGGCACCTCGGTGGTGACCGGGTGATACATAAAGATGGCATACTCCTCAAAGCCGATATCATAGTATGCCTTTGCTTCTTCCAAAGAAGGAAGATGGTTTCCCAGCATAATGTCTATATCCGGTGACCCGATCACAAAGATATGTTTTTCACTTTCCCCCAGCTGAATGATCCTCTTTTTTGCCTCTTCATTACACACAAAATGCAGATGAGCAAATTTAGAGACGGCATGGCGGATGGAATCATCAATGGTTCCCGATATTTCTCCCCCCTCGATATGTGCCACAAGAATATTATTCAAAGCTCCTGTGATGGCGCCTGCCAGCGCGTCGATGCGGTCGCCGTGTACAACGATCATATCCGGTCTCACCTGCGCTGTATAGGGAGCAAGATTGGTCATTACCACGCCAAGATTATAACTCATATCATCGGTATGCTGCTGGCCAAAAGCCACATGCACATTCTCATACCGGTCCTTGAGCACCTCTCGGTATGTGCTCCCATACTGGGAGAGCAGATGCATTCCTGAAACGTAAATAAATACCTCATACCGGTCCGAGCGGTCCATGGTCTTCATAAGTGATTTGATCTTACCATAATCTGCCCTGGTACCAGTAATAAATAAAATCCTTCTGGGAGGATTCTGTTCTTTTCTCATCGCTTCTTCATCTCCACCAGTTCATGTTGTATAATATCTGCTGCAAGGATATAATCCTCCACCTCAAGGGCGTCAAACAACGGATCGATAAACTCTTTCCACTCTGAAACCAGGCCTATGTACGGCGCCAGCTCCATGATCTGTTTCATCCCTTCCTCACTCCGCTCCTGATAAAAACAGTCTGCCAATAAGGTCAATTTTTCTTTCAATTCTTCTTGATTCATTTTTCTGTCTCCTTACTGCCAATCTTCTTATGGATCTCGTCATAGACATAGTCCACTGCCAGTCTAAAACGCTCTTTCCGCTCCGGCACATCTTTCAGATATCTCATATATCCGATCACCAGATCCATTGCCGGTATGTTATGGTAATCCGTTTCAAAAAAAGTCTTCCTGTAACCGTTGCGCTTTATTTTCTCTATGTCTGTAATCATTCTTTTCCAATCGGCCATAATCCCCTGATATTCTTTCTCCGAGATCTTAACCCGCTCATCTGAGACAACATCTGAAAAAGAGCTTTGGTGTTCCGGCAGCTGATCAATCACCTCCTGAAGGGACATCTGAACCGAACCACGAATTTTTGCCCCTCCCTCGGTGGCATTGATCACCACACGGTCAGAAGGCAGAAGGTCGATCATTTCCTCAAACCACTCCCGGAATTTCTCCCAGTCCATACGGGTGTATACCATTCCCCCGTAATACCCTTCCGTCAGGCTCGCCTTTTCTTCTACAAAACCTTCATCTCTGCCGTCCGTATGACTTTTTTTATCTTCTGAATAAGCCAGATCCTGTCCCACGAGCACGATCTGTTTTGTTCCCAGTTCTGTAAGAGCGGCAAAAATTCCAGCAGCGATACCAAACTGGGCCGGTATCTTCGCCACCTCGATGCCCTGCTTTTCAAAAATGATCCTCACCGACTTGTGGTCATACCCAAACACTTTAATGCCGGTAAGATTTTTGATAATTTCGTGTTTGGTGTTGCTTGAAACCAGATAGGGAATGTCAAAACTTCCCGGCTCTTCAAAACAATTCATATTTTTTATGCCATCCGTAGAGGCCACCAGATCCGGGACAATTCCCGCCTTCAGCAATGTCGGCAGCGCCGCATCCGCACAAAACAGATATGCCCTTTGATCGATCTGTCTGAGAACCTCCATGTTTTTTTTCAGGGAAGGCCCCGCCGCCACCATGATCACTGGTATATCCGGATCCCAGTATTTTGCCAGCCTCGCCAAAGGGACCCCGTCTTTCATATAGGGGATATTATCTATAATATTTGCCAGCATGGCTTCCATATGTCTCTGGATCGCCCCCTGGGTAAATCCCATGGCATCACACACCAGCTGGCACACATCCATAAGCATTTTATACTCTTCCTGGTAACGTGCCAGATATCCTGGATGGGTAAGCACCGCTGTGGTCTCCACACAGTCGTCATTAAGGATATCTGTTATTACATCACGCAGTGGAATCCACTGATCCTCCCCCCCATACAGAATATATAATTTCTGCTCGTCCCGAAATTTAGCAAATAAAGGGGATTGGCGGACCTCCTGGAAAATAGCAGGATCCGGCTCGTACACCAGCACATACCCCGGTACTTTCCTTAACAGCTGAAGCACGATATGGCAGTCTCCCAAACCAAAAAGAACTACATTTTCCACTCGTTCCTCCACATAACGATCTGCCCAGCGCTCCGCCGCGTAACGCCCATTGTAACTGCTTCCCAACCGGAAGGTCTCCGCTCCGCGGTGTACCACTGGAACCAGTCCCCCATCCAATGCCTGTACTAACTCACATATGCTCTTCATATTTTCTCCACTCCTGCATATTCGTATCTTACCGCCACTGGCGGCATAAACAATGAATAACGAACGTATGGAAGCCTGCATATATCCTCGCAGCTTCCATACTGAAATCACTTCGTTTGATTAAAAAAATAGGACTGATCCGGTTTGTGTGCTTCCGCCATATTCTGATAATAACTGGATACTGTCTTATTACTTATATTAAATTCTCTTATATTTTTTCTCTGATTGGCAAGATATATTTTAAAATGTCCACTGTTCTGATGTTCCAATGCCTGAATCTGAATTCCCAGTTCAGACACCTCTCCGATCAGTTGCTGCATCTGCTGAATCTGCTCTTTATACGCCATCCGGTTCGCCATAATTTCTTTTTCTACATGTTTGAACAGCGTATCAAAGCCTTCATCCATCCGGTTGATCTCATCAATCTGATCTCCCTTTTCTTCTATGGTCCTGGTAAATTCATCCGGATCCATCTCCTCATCCTTTAATAAACTCTCCTGCTTTTTTGTCTTTTCCAGCAAGAATAGAAGAATCTGCTTTTTCCGCTTCAAAGAGTCTACCATCATATTTACATAGACGCTGTTCTCGTTCTGTCTCTCCATCTGTTCACATCCAATCGATTTATTCACTAATTACCTACCCTGTTCAGACGCATAACTTCCTTCCATGTATCCCGCATCTCCCGGATATACTTCAAGGCATCCTCCACGATCTCAATATCCTTTTTCATATTTGCTTCTACCAGCCGACGGTAAATATAATCATATACGCGCTCAAAATCCTCCCAGACCTTATACTTATGATCCAGTGTAGCCCGAAGCTCCGTTATGATCGCCTGTGCTTTTTTGAGATTGATATTTGCCTTTTCATAGTCCTTTTTTTCAATGGCAACAATCCCTATATTACAGAACTTGATCGCTCCTTCATATAACATCAATGTAAGTTCAGCCGGTGTTGCCGTCATAACTGCATTTTTCTGATAGGCATTCGCGAAGTTCGTGTCCATATGAATCTCCTTTTCTCATTACTACCACATAAAGAGCAAGAGAAAATTCTTGCCCTTTACGTGTATGAATATGTTCATAAAATATTAACCTTAATTTAGAAACCTCCAAACAAACTACCCAGAGAGTTCTGCTGGGACTGCAGTTTCGCAAGTGCGGTCTCCATCGCTGTGAATTTCTTATAATACATTTCTTCCATGGAAGCCAGACGATCTTCCCAGCTCTTGATATCTTTTTCGTACTGTTTGAGATCATCCTTCATCTTAATATCATTATAGAAGGTCAGGGCGCTGCTCATTTTATTACCTGCCATCTTCTTACTCATTGTATCCTTAAGATTACCAAAGATACCTGTGAGTACATTGATCACTGTATCTGGATCATCTGCCAGTGCTATTTTCAGCTTATCATCTTTGTCGGCATAGACAGCATCGTCTTTGTCTCCATAGATATGAAGCAGACCGCCTTCAAGATAATCTGTAGAAGTCATGATACCAAAGCTGGCAAGGGAATAGGTCTTCCCTTCATAGGTCACCTGGCTCATCATCGCACTGCGCATTCCTGAAACGATTCCGTCCAGCGTTGAATCATTGCGGAATAAAGATCCTTTGATCTTATCCTCCCAGAGTTTGATGTCATCATCCGACATCTCCTTTTTCTGCTCACTTGTAAGCGGTTCATAACCTTTCGCAGAATCCGCGTCAAGAAGTGCATTCATTTCCTTCACAATCTCATTGTAATCTTTCAGGAAATTCTTTACAGAATTATATACGCTGTCCACATCATTAGAGATTGAGAAAGTAATTGGCTCATCCGTCTTTGTAAGACCTGTCAGAGAAATCTCCAGACCATTGGCAGAGACTACAGAAGATGAAGAAGTCATCTCCGCACCATTCAGTATGATCTTACTGTCAGAAGCCGCGATCAATGCCATACCAGAAGGAATGGTAGAATTAGAGGAATCATTTGCTCCACCGTTTACGCTTACCGTTCCGTCTGCTGCAACAGAAATGTCAGCCAAGCCCAGACCGCTCAATGCCGATCCGGAAAGGGTCTCATAGCGATCGGTAATAGAAGCATATTTGCTCGCTTCTGTAGCAACAGCTGCCTTCACACTGTCCTCGGTGAAAGTAGTTGTTCCATCAAAGCCCTGAGCTCCTTCTTTATAATATTTTTCTTTCGCCACTACTGCCAACGCTTCAACATCCGCTGTTGTCTTTCCAGCAAATGCTGCTGCATCTATATCCAGTTTCACATCACTGTCTGTGCTGATCTTCGTATTGACAAAGCTGGTCGTATCCGCATCTGCTTTTTTAGCTACTTCTTTATCCAGCTCTTCCTTTGCTGCCCAGTCGATATATTCCTCCTTGGTCATATTCTCCACACCAAGTTTTTCTTTATCTTCCTGAGTCATTATATCAAAGGCATCACCATATTTTTTTGCCAAAGTCTCTTTCACTGTTCCATCATCATTATAATAATTGGATTTAAGACTTTCTTCTGCCTTTGTCTTATATGAATCGTAATTCTCACCATAGAGTTTTGCTTTCATATAAGTTGCAGCAGCAGTATTTGCCGCTTCTTTCTTTGTATCATAAGCTGCTTTGGAAAGAGCATCCAATGCCTTGTTATAGGCTTCTGTACCTACAGCAGCATTCTGGAGCTGATCCATCGCCTCGTCTACGATCTTTTTATTAGCACTGGACATACCGCTGTAACCTACAGCATTGCGGAGAGCTTCCCGTCCGCTTACTTCTGCGGAAGAAATACCGGAAGTAGAAATAGAAAAAGCATTTTCCAGTCCACTGTCCTTGCTGTCGATAAAAAATCTCTTTTGTTTTGTATCATAATTGGCAGACAGACCCGCCTCCCCCAGTGCATTCGTAAAGTCTTGGATCGTCGTATCCGCTGTGACAGCAAATTTTTTCGTCTTATCACCATTGGTGATGGTGATCTCTTTATTCAGCAGGGAAGGATCAATCTCTGTCAGCTTTGTATCCACAGAATCTGCATTGATCTTTGCTCCTGTCAAGTGCTGGGAAGTCGCAATATTTTTAATCTCCAATGTATAACTTCCATTAGCCGCCTTATTGGTTGCCGTGACACTCGCTTTTGAAGAATCCGACACAGACGTCTTTTTCGTCATATAAGAAGACTGCAGCTGAAGCTTTGACACGTGCTCATTATAAAGTTTGAGTAACTTTGTATTTAATTCTGCCCACTTGGTCTGCTTCCATTCAAGCTTGGTTTTCTGTCTTTCTACTTTTGTTTTCTTCAAGCTCTGTGCTGACATCAGCGCTCCAACAATAGCCTCTGTGTCAAGTCCCGAAGAAAGACCGCTCATACGAATTGGCATAACTTATTCCTCCTTTTTCTTTCTATCTCTTCTCATCCACTAAGATACCAGCCATCTCCCACATCTTCTGAAGCATATCCAGTGATTTTTCCGGAGGAATCTCACGAACCACTTCATTGGTGTCGGAATTGATAACCTTAATGGACACCCTGTTGGTTTTCTTATGATAAGAATATTCACAGCGAGTATGTTCCATTCTCAGATTCGCTCTTTTCACTGCGTCATCCATCGTAGCCTCGCTTGGTGCATGCTCTCTCTGCTGATCGCCTCCTTGCTGTTCAGCATTTCCCTTTGCCTCCGCTGGTATCGGCTGTGATGTTTTCGGAACCGCATTCGTCATCGTATGACTGGTATGCATCTCCTCTGTTTTTACCGGCTTCGGCGCACTCACTTTAGCAGCCTCTGCCGAACTAAAATTTGAATTTACATTTGATATTTTTTCTAATTCCATTTCTAACACCTCCATGTGTATCATATGCAAACTTCAACCGTTCTTACTGAGATTATCGGCATAAAAAAAGGAAAAGTTAACCCTGGTATCTACATTTTTCGGATCAACTTCTCCCTTCCACTATTTTAGCAGATCCGACAGACTCTCCGGACTGGCCATATTTACAGCTTCTTTGTTTGCTTCCTGTATCTGGACGTACAGTTCCTTGCGATATATGGGTACTGATTTGGGGGCACTGATGCCGATCTTTACCTGATCGCCTTTGATCTCCAGGATCGAAACCTCTACATTATCATTGATGATAATGGATTCGTTTACTTTTCTTGCCAGTGCTAACATAAAATCAAGCCTCCTTCTTTTCTTTGAGGAGATCATATATCTTATATTTCACCTCATAATCCTGATTTTCCACTATAAGCTGTGCTCCCTTTCTGGTATCCGCATTGATGATGATGGGCGCTTTCAGATTCACAGACATCTCCTTAATATCAGCGGGAACGGTCATCGTGAGCAGGATCACCAGATTCTCCTCTGTAATCTCTCCGATGCCGGAAAGCAGCTCATCCTCAACCACCGGATTGTAATCCTCTTTCACCAGAAGCGGATTGATCACCGGCAGGGCAAGGGTCGGCTCATCCACGCTCTGAAACCATGAAATATTGCTGCCGCCCTCTTTTTCGCAGTCGTACAATATCGTATATTTTTTAAATTCCTCAAATCCGAAAAGTCCACGGTCCAAGGTTATGATCTTCTCCTCCGTCAGATCGATCTCACCAAAATATTTTGTCTGTATCAGCATAGTTACCTCCATTCGCAAGGTGAACGCAGTTCACCTTTGCCTTATTGCGCATCAAAGAACTAAAAGTTCCTACCAAGTTTGGTGCTGCCAGCCTAAGTATTAAATAAAATCGAGAAGTGACGTTCCCAGTATTTTAGACGTCGCCTGAAGGGAGGCCTGGTACAGAAGGTCTGCCTCCGTATAATTGACATATGCCTCCTCAAGATCCGCATCTTCATTCTCTGATTTCGCCTCGTCTGTTCCCGTCTTCAAGACTTCCAGTCCGCTCTGGGTCATCTTCAGCCTGGAATATCTCGCACCATGGTCTGCCAGGGATACATTCAGCTTATTCTTCGCCTCCTGGAATACGGTGATGGCATGGGAATACGAATTAGTCAGCACAGTATTCTGCAGGGTAAGCTGCGTACCGATCTGATCATAAAGTTCCTGCAGGTTTGCCAGCTTTTCCTTATCATTTGGATCGCAGTCATCAATCCGCTTTTTGACTGCAGCATAATTTTTCTCCATGATCTCCAGATCATTGATCACCTTATAAATATCATCCACTGCCCTGCCAATGGTTGTATCAAAGGTGTCGCAGGCAAGGGTATTTATCGTCAGCGTCTGGCTGAAATTAACCTGATAGTTGATCTTCTGCTCGGTTACATTATCATAGTTTTTCACAACCCCGGTAGCATTATTCTCTGCCCGGCAGTTAAAATAATGCTCTGGGCGAATATCATTGCTGGTAAACTGGGTCTTATTAAATTGCGCCGACAGCCCGGAACCTGCGCGGATAGAATCGTATATTGCATCTCCGAAAACCAATTCGCCGGTCTCTGGTACAAAATACACCTCATTCTCACCAGGATGATACTGCTCATTATAAGTCTTATTATCTGGAATGCTTTTCGTGACTGCTGTCACGGTATGGCTTTCGCCTTTTACATCCTTATAGGTGATGGTAACATCTTCTTTATCACAGTTACTATAGGATAAAGAAATACGGTGGGTCTGTAAGAACTCTGATGCCTCATTGGCATAATCCGAGGCATCCTTCGTATCATCATATTCTGCCTGACCATATACATAGGCATATTTTTGAATCTCATTGATCTCCAGGTTCTCTGTGATGGTATACGTCGTATCACTCTGATCCGCATCAAAGAGAAGGGGAACATCGGTACGGTATCCGGTAAAGATATAGCGCCCCGCATAATCTCTGTTGGCATGCTCCTGATAAATGGCATCCGCATTCTGGCGGAGCTGCTTGGCAATAGTTTCCCGGTCGTCCGCATTGTTTGGATCGTTTGCCGCATGGGTCACGTACTCCAGCATGCTATCCAGGATCTTATTTACTTTGTCAATCGGCTCTTCTGTGGCATCCATCCAGCTTTCCGCATCGTCACAGTTGGAAAGATACTGATCGATCTCGATCATCGTTGTACGGAACCTGAGTGCACGCACTGCGATCGTTGGGTTATCGGAAGGGTTCTGAATCTTTTTCTCAGAAGCATACTGTTCAAAATATTTGTTGTACGCCGACTTATTCTTTTGAATATGGAGCATTGCATTATTCCGCATCATGTTATTGGTAATCCGCATAAATCATCCACGTCCTTTTCTATTTGATATGATGTGTGGCAGATCTATTACACTGCCATCTGATTGATCAGTCTGTCAAGCACTTCGTTCATCACCGAAAGTACCTTATACTGGTTAAACAGCATCTTCTGGAAGGTAAGCAGACCTTCCGTCTCCTCATCTTCATCGGGACCGGATACTGCCTGCCGCTGGATATCCACTGCATCACGTATATTGAGCTGGCTCGCTTCCATCGTCAATGCCTTTTTACAGTCCACTCCCACATCCGCTGTAAAGGACTGCAGGAAAGAATCCGGTGATCCGTGCAGAAACATCTTGGAATCATCTTTCAAGTCTGCAAGCTTTTTCAGGTTCAGCCCTTCGGATTTGCCCCCATCCTCCATTCCGTTAAATGCGAGGAGTCTTGTGTCATCCAGAACAGCATCTGTCACACAGATATTTAATGCCGTCATATAGTAATAGCTTCCTGTATAGCTTCCATTCTCTTCTTTTTTTGCCAGGGAAGTAAAGGAAGAATCATGCCCGCCCTCGCCTTTGGATGTAAATATATAATTGGCACCATCTGCCGGCACTTTGGCATTAAAGAAGTCGATGCCCTGATTCCCATAGTCGTCGTAACCGCCCTTATGGATATCGTTAAAATTCTGGGCATAGGTTCTCACAAATTCATTGAGCTGTGCCATATAATAGGGTACACCTTTATAGGCCACATTGTCGCCAACCACAACATCTGCCTGGACATTTACTGCATACTGCAGTGCTTTTGCCTGGTCTGTGCCCATATTTTGTTTGAGTGTAAATTTGTATGTAAACTCGCCGCTGTCTGATACCTGCACCTCAAAGGTATCATAACTATAGGCAACGTTATTGATCGTGATCTCCCCGTCCTCTGCCGGTATATTCAGCAGATTCACGTCATTTATATTGGCGCTGTTCATCGTCACTACGATATTGCCGTCCTTATCGTTTGCGATTCCGGCTATCTTCCCTGACAATGTCGTCGAGTTATTACCGTCCCGGATCTCATAAAGCCCCTGCAGCTTCCCGCCCAGAGAAGGACTATATTCATTAAAAGGCGCTCCGTCCGCCCAGGATACTTTGTAGAGACCGGATATATCATTGATGGCTTTTGTGGTATCCATCTCTGTCACTTTTAATTCATTGACACGGTAAGTATCCAGAAGAACGCCTCCATTGACATAAAGAAAGAACTGGGGCAGCCCGACACCGCTTGGCGGTTCTTCCTCCACCGCTTTCACATTACAGTACTCAGAAAGTTCATCGATGAGCACCCCTCTCTGGTCCCGGAGATCATTTGCTGGATTACCGTATGCTTCCAAAGTGTTGATCTGCTTCGTTACCGCCGCGATCTTTTCTGCAAGAGCGTTGATCTGCTCCACACAGCTTTTGATCTCTTCATTAGCTTCTTCCTGCAGATCCCGGAGATCCGAAGCACTGCTCTGTATAAAAGAGGTCAGCGTGTCGGCAACGGTAGTAATTTCCTTTCTCTTCGTGGCATCGCCGCCATCCCCTACAGAACCCGTAAGAGTTTTACAAAACTGATCAAAGGCTGTGGTGATCCCGCCATCCTCTTCATTTTTTGCGTACAGGTAAGTCTGGACATGCTTCAGATAATAGGAATGGGTGCCGTATTTGCTATAAGTGGCATTTTCTTTTCTATACTTGATATCATAGTAATCGTTGTGCTCCCGCACTATGTCCTGCACATAGGCTCCGGCTCCGATCACCTTGATGGAACTTACATTCCGTATCTGGGCACTTGTTTTCACTACCTGTCTGGAATACCCTTTCGTCCCTACATTGGCAAGGTTGTGGGCCGCCGTCTGCATGCAGGCGTTATAGGTAAGCATTCCTGATTTTGCGATTTCTAATCCCTGAAATGTAGACATTTCTTCTCCTCCATTCCTATAAGCTGGTTATCAGATGCTCGATCATCTCGTCTACCACGGTGATATATCTCGATGATGCGTCGAAACACTTCTGAAATTTGATCAAATCTGCCAGTTCCTCGTCGGTGGATACTCCCATCACATTCTGTCTCTCGCCCTCAATGGAATTTACTGTGATGACCTGGTTATCTATAATTCCACTCCACACATTTCCATCGGTAGAGAACTGTCCCACCAGCGCTCCATAATATCCATTAAAATTATATGTAGTCATGGAATTGGGATCCAGGGTAGAAAAATCTTCCCGCCATTTTTCCATCAGGTCGGCACAGACATACTGGGTAAATCCTTCCACAAAACCAGAATTTTCATTTGCTTTCAAGGGCAGCTTGGATGGATCCCTCAACAATTCCGGATTTACCTCCAGCTGGTCGATGGTATACAGGCTGTAACGATCCTCAACATCCTCTTCGTTGTACTGAAGAACCGTAACTTTACCAATGGTTCCGTCTTCCTTCAGGACTTCTACCGTTTTCTCGGTATACCGCGGCATTTTCCGCCGGATAAAAAGTTCTTCTCCTACCGTCTTGTTCGCATCGTCACCATAGGGTGCATTTTCATTATCCAGCACCTTGATCTTGGTCCCATCTGCCAGCTCCAGCTCCTTATTCGGACAAAGGGTGTCATTTATCATCATGGCCATGCCCCGGATCAGCTGATCAAATTCCGCCTGGACTTTCATCACGATCGAAGGCTCAACATGCTCATTATATTCTTCTACCTCTCTGTTATATTTCTCATTGGCATTAAACCAGGCTCTTTCATCCAGTGTCCCAAATTTATCGATATAGTCTTCCTTCACCGGCTTCACTGGCATATCTGTAAAGTCAGCGGCATGATTCCCTCTCGCCACCAGAAGCCCTCTTAGGGATCCCACATCGGTATTGGTATCACGGGAATATGCCAGTTCTCCGCGGAAAAAGTAATCCTCACCGGTCTCCCATACCGGCTTAAGCAGTTTGGAAGTGGAACTCTCATATGCTGTAGTCAGCCGGCTCTGGTGGTTGCCCTCCAGCAGGAATTCTCCCTCCGAATAAATGGAGATCGTACCATCTTTCTCCTCGATCGGCTTAAATTTTATGATCGATCCAAGCTGATCCAGCAGAAGGTTTCTGGAATCTCGATAGTCATTGGCACTTTCCCCTGTCGCCTCATACTTGCGGATCAACATATTATAATCCCGGATCTGGGATACGATATCATTGATCTCATTTACCTGATTCTGCACCTCATCATTCATGTTTTTCTGATAATCATTTAACTGCTGCTGCAAAACCTGCGCGCGTTCTATGAACTGGGCCGCCTGGGAGACAAATTCGGAACGGCATGTGATATCGCCAGGTGTTTTCGTCAGTTCCTGAACCGAAGTCCACAGATCTGTCATAGATTCAAGAAATTCCTGTGCTTCCAGCTCTCCAAACAGCTCTTGCATCTCCTGCACTGCCTCGTACTGCGCCTCATAGAAGCTCTGGCGCCCAACCTCAATCCGGTACTGATCATCCAGAAATGCATTCCGTATCTGACGGATCTTTACTACATCCGTCCCAAGACCAACCTGTATCTTATTGGAGTACGCACCATACCTGGACGAATAAAAAGCATCTGTCACAACTGCCTGCTGTCTTGTATGTCCTGGAGTAGTAGCATTGGCAAGGTTGTGAGCCGTTGTATTCATGGATGTCTGAGCCGAATGCAGTCCGGAGACACCCGTATTAAAACTTGCAAATAGATTTCCCATACAATCTTTCCTCTTTTCCCCACAATGATTTATTTACAAAATAAAAGAAGCACACAGATGTGGGCATCCAGCGAAACATCTGCTATGCGGGATCTTTGATGCCGCAAACCACCGATCATTGTTTCGCATCAAAGCTCCCTGCCCCATAGGCGGGCATATCCACCTGTGCAGCGTCGCTTGAATAATTACTGCTTCCCGAAGACATCCGTGTACTTCTTATCACATTCATATTATATTCAACCATTTCTAATGCCTGCGTCAATAACTCTTTATTCTGAGCATTCAGCTCCTGCAGCCGCGCCACGGTCCGTCTCAGCTTGTCATGCAGGTGCTGTAATTTCTTTTGTTCATCGGGCTGTTTGCCAAGGGCCTGGATGATCTGCTCCAGATTCATATCCCCCGAAGCCTTTCCGAGAACAGTAGCAATGTCTTCTGTCACCCGTATCCGCCTGGCTTCAAGATTTCCGACTTCGTCCATCATCTTCTGCTCCTCACCAGACAGACGTCCCAGAGCGTCCAGGTCATTTGCCACGATCGCCCGTATCTTCTCCTCTTGAACCGGTATCAGATTGGCATAAAGCTTTTCCTCCCGGTCAAGGGTTCCAATCAATTCTTCAATTAAGCTCGCCAAAGGAACAACCTCCTGTTCGTTATCCAAGCAGACGGTCTGCAAGCTTGTCTGCCACAGCCTCTAAGGATACATTGTAAGTTCCGGCTTTCATCCGGTCCATAATATCCTGTACTTTTTCTTCTCTTATATCAGAATTATCAGACACAGCTTTTCTGGCAACCTGATAATCTTTTCCGATACTGGATATCTCCAGACTGTCTGTCGAATCCGACCTGGAAGATTTCGCAGAAGATCTCGGTTTACCTGCATTATAAAGCTGATTTACCTGCATATATGCGTCAATTCTCATAATCTTCACCACCTCAATAAATCTTTTAACGTTTCTTACAATATGTATCGGACGATTGAGGTAACACCTTAACCCTTAAAAAAAATTTATCTAGTCTAATGTTGCCTTCTGACCCTTTGCCGCTCTCTTCCGGTTTCTCACTCTTTTTGCATTCAAGACTCTGCCATCGTACTCAAAGGTATCAGTATTTGTGTCTACGATAGTAGAAAACACAAGGCTGTCGTTTTTATCCAATGCAATTCCCTTTACTCCCCGGCTGGTTTTCTTGAATTCACTGACCTCACTCAGGGAAAATCCCAGGGACAAACCGTTTCTGGTGAGCAGAATTACTTTTTTGTTCCCTTCTAACACGTCTGACGCAGACAAAGAGATCACTCCTGCCACCTGGTCTTCCTGATCCAGCTTTGTTGCCGCCACCTGTAGGCGGCTGGTCTCAAATTCGGCGCCGGACACCAGCTTTACATAACCGCTCTTCGTGGCAAAGAAAAGCATGGACTCAAATAGATCTTCAAAAGAGAGATACAAAAGAGCCTCTTCGTCATTGGACATCCTGCAAAGGCTGTGAACCAGAGTGCCTTTGTCCTTCATCTTACACCGTGGGATCTTCTCCGCCTTGATCTGGTGCATATTTCCCTGATCCGTAAACAGGCAGAGCCTGTCTGTATTTTTCATTTTTATGATATGGGGATACTCCCCCTTCGCCTCTTCTGACGCCCTGGAAAATGCTCCCTCATCCATGGATTTTGTGTAGCCAAAGCGGTCAATGCACACATAAATGTTCTCGATCTTGATCTCCTCTACATAAGCCTTTGCTGCCACATCGAGAAGTTCTGTACGGCGCGGTCTTCCAAAGGCTTTCTTATATTCCCGCAGCCTTGTTTTGATAACCTTATAAAGCTCTTTCGTATTACCCAGCACCTTCTCGTACTGTTCAATGTCTGCCAGCAGGGAATCATTTTCCTCATGAAGTTTCAGGATTTCCAGGCCGATCAGTCTGCTCAGCGGCATGGCAAGGATGGCATCCGCCTGTACCTCGGTAAATAATAGAGAAGCCGCCTGCTTTTCTGAAGCTGCACTTTTAAACTTAATATCTTTGGTTATTCCTTCGATCAGACACGCCTTCGCCTGCTTTACCGAAGAACTGCCCCGAAGGATCTCAATGATCAGGTCAATGACATCTGTCGCCTTCATCAGACCCTCAACAATTTCCAAACGTTTTTTTGCCTTTTCTAACAGGAAACGATATTCTCTGGTATATAAGTCCTCCTGGAACAGGATAAACTCCTCGATCATGGACTTAAGATTGAACAATCTGGGCTGTCCGCCGCGGATCGCCAGCAGATTGACACCGTAAGTATCTTCCATCTGTGTCTTCTTATACAGGCCGTTTAATAAATTTTCTATATCACGGTCCTTTTTTACTTCGATCACGATGCGGATTCCTTCCTTGGAGGACTCATCCCTGACATCAAAGATCTCATCGAATACCTTATCTTTAACAAGAGAAGAGAGTGTCTCTACCAGCTTGGTCTTATTGCCGGATATCGTGTATGGAATCTCGGTGATCACGATATTGGTCCGTCCATTGTCGCCCTTCTCGATCTCCGTTCTGGCGCGCAGCCGGATCCTGCCTTCCCCGGTCTCATAGATGGAAGACAGCTCCGCTGAATTGGTAATGATGCCTCCTGTAGGGAAATCTGGCGCCGGCAGGTAATCCATCAGTTTCTGGATGGAAATGCCTGGACGGTCCATACAGGCGATAACCGCATCGATCACCTCTGCCGGATTATGGGGCGGGATATTCGTCGCCATACCGACGGCGATCCCGGTCGTTCCATTGATCAGAAGATTGGGGATCATCGCCGGAAGTACCACCGGTTCTTTTTCACTATCATCAAAGTTCGGATTGAACTCCACAAGACCCTTTTCTAAGTTATCCAGCATCGTCATAGCAGCCTTAGAAAGCCTCGCCTCGGTATAACGCATGGCCGCCGCCCCGTCTCCGTCTATGGAACCAAAATTTCCGTGTCCGTCCACCAGGGGCGCATTCAGCGAATACTCCTCGGTCATATGGACCAGTGCGTCGTAGATCGAGCTGTCCCCGTGGGGATGGTATTTACCCATGGTATCTCCGACGATACGGGCACTTTTACGATGAGGCTTATCCGGAGAAAGCCCCAGCTCCTTCATGGCATATAAGATTCTCCGCTGTACCGGTTTTAATCCATCCCGGACATCCGGCAGTGCACGTGATACAATGACACTGACGGCATAATCCCGGTAAGAGGTTTTCATCTCCTCCGCAAAATCCAACTGTATGATATTCTCTTTCAGCTGACTCATAGTCTCCTCCAATCAATGTTATATATCAACATTCGCATACCGCGCTTCTTCCATAATAAACTGCCGTCTGGGCGGGACATTACTTCCCATAAGCACATCTGTCACTTCATCTGCCTCCACGGTATCACTGATGGATACCTGGGCAAGAACCCGGCTGTCGGGATCCAGTGTCGTCTCCCAGAGCTGTACATCATCCATCTCTCCCAGACCTTTATATCGCTGCAGCCCCTGGATCTTCTTCCCTGTCTTCCGGAACTTGTCCAGCTCAAAATCATTAAAAAGGTACTCGCTCTTTTTTACCTTCTTCTTCTTTTCCACATCCTCATAGTCTACCTTATAAAGGGGAGGCAGTCCCCGGTACACCTTGCCCTGATAGATCAGCTCCGGCATAAACCGATAAAAGAAGGTTAAGAGCAGTGTGCTGATATGGGCTCCGTCCACATCGGCATCCGTCAGGATGATAATCTTGTCATACCGGAGTTTATTTATATCAAAATCATCCCCGATGCCGCAGCCAAAGGAAGCGATCATTGATTTGATCTCGTTGTTCAAAAGTATTTTTTCCAGCGGCGCCTTTTCTACGTTCAGGATCTTTCCCCGCAGTGGCAGCACCGCCTGAGTCCTCCGGTTTCTTGCCGTCTTAACAGTACCGCCGGCAGAATCTCCCTCCACGATATAGATCTCGCACTCCTCCGGCTTTTTGGATGAACAGGCAGCCAGTTTGCTCTTCGTGTCTACATTCATCAGTTCTTTTAATACAGAGCGTCTCGCCTTATCGCTGGCGGTCCTGGCCTTAAAAGATTTGCGGACATTTTCCAGGATTGTTTTCAGTACCTCTACATTTTTATCAAAATACCGCTGTATCTCCTGGCTGAACACGTCGTCCACCGCCGTCTTCGCATCGGTATTTCCCAGTTTATTCTTCGTCTGGCTCTCAAACTGGGGATCCGGATGCTTGATGGATACGATCGCCACCAGACCATTGCGGATATCCTTTCCATCGTAATTTTCTTCGTTGTTTTTCAAAAATCCAAGTTCCCTGGCATACTGATTCATCACGCGGGTCAGCGCCATTTTAAATCCAGTCACCAGCGTTCCCCCATCTGTCACATTGATGCGGTTACAATAGGAATTGATCTGCTCCGTAAAGGTATTTACATACTGAAGCGCCACTTCCACCTCGATCTCGCCGCTGGTTCCCTCGATATAAATGACATCCTTATGCAGAGGTGTTACATCGCGGTTAATATAACTGACATAGCTCTGGATCCCAAACTCTTCCTGGAACACTGCGCTTTCACCGGTGTGTTCATCTGTAAAAATAATCTTCAGATTTTTATTCAGATAGGCGATCTCCTTCAGCTTCTTTTTAATGGTCTCCGGCTTAAATTCCACGGTTTCAAATATAGTATCATCCGGATAAAAGGTCACTTTCGTCCCCGTATCATTTTTCAAACATTTTCCCGCCACCGGAAGCAGTCCCTTTTCTAATTTGACAATTGGCTTTCCTCCGTCCCGGTACTCATCCCGGTACACCTGTCCGTCCTTCCTGACTTCCACCGTCATGCTCTTAGACAGCGCGTTGACTACCGATGCCCCTACACCGTGAAGTCCTCCGGACACTTTATATACACTATTGTTAAATTTGCCGCCGGCGTGGAGGATCGTATACACCACCCGGACCGTCGGAATTTTCTTTGTAGGATGGATGTCTACCGGCACCCCCCTGCCGTTATCCTCTACGGACACACCGCCATCCTTCGTCAGAGTAATATGTATCTCCGAACAGAATCCGGCAAGATGCTCATCGATGCCGTTATCAAGAATCTCCCAGATCAGGTGATGAAGTCCCCTTGTCCCAGTACTCCCGATATACATTCCGGGGCGCTTTCTCACCGCCTCCAGTCCCTCTAATATTACAATCTGGCTTCCATCATATTTATCCATTGAAAACATCCTTTCAAAAAACAATGCTCCCCGATCAGCTCCATGGCGCGAACCATAAGCTGACAAACACCCGCCAGGCAACTGGCGGGTGTCCGTCAAGGTTTCCAAAATAATATTGTAACGGAACATGCGTTTTTTTTCAAGGAGAACTTTTACCTCGCTGGCTTATTTTCCTTTACACTTCAATGCGCTGGTCTCCAAACCATATAGCCCTGACATGATCCACATCCACCAGAGAAGAAAAATTCAGTCTGTTTTTCCTCTCCCATTGGTTATTCTTCTGTACTGCGGTACTGTAATCTCCCCGGATCTGATGTTCCTCATCCTCCTCTGTCTGCCGTCCAATCAACTTCCCGTCATCCATCTCCACATACACCTGGTTCCATGTTTTGTTAGAGTTTTCAATTTGATCTTCTGACAACACCTGTTCAAACTGCAGGGTATATGGCGTAATAACGATACGTTTCAAGGTTCCCACAGAAAGATAATGTTTCTCAGTGCCGGTCTCCGGCAGCCGGATCTTAACATCTGGAGTAATGACTTTTTCCCTGCACTCTCCATAATCCAGAACAAAGTCTTCCTGCACCTCTCCTTTCATAACATGTTCATCGTCACTCATAAGCCCTTTCAGGGAAAGACGGCATTTTTCCCCTTTACGGTAATAGCGGTCTTTTCCATCCCGTTTTTCATACTCGCAGGTTATGACAATACGTATCTCATCCGTTCCCTGGTTTTCAATCATCTCCCCGTTATCTATAAAAGCCTCTTCTGTGCTTCCCTCACCATCTTTAGAAATACTGTGGCAGAAAGAAGCATGTTCTGTCACCCCCTCCATCTCCCCAGCATTACCAGATCCTGCAGGATTCCCCGTTTCCCCGGCATTACTGGAGACTACATGATCTTCCGTTTCCCCAGTGAAAGACACATTTCCAAAATGGTATTCCTTATCTTTATCAAATTTTTTTCCATCCGTTCTCTTCAGCCGGAGAATGATATAACTCAGTCTCTCCGTCCCTGTCACCTGCTCCATTGATACCTTCAGGTTCTTAAAGGTGTTTTTCCCAGCTGTCACCTCAGGCTTTGCCGATGACTCTTTGATCATCTCCGTGTCCCCTGTAAAAAGCTTCGTCAGCGATTGAAAGCCTCCCCTGCCGGCCGCTGTCGCCGTCATCGCCGCCAGCAGACAGCAAAATACGATCCCTGCTGCTTTTACATACCTGAAATGATACACGCTCCGCCGTCTCCTGATATCACAGATCCTCTCAGTCTTTTCTGTATCCGCCCCGATCTGCTGGTATGCCGCTTTCATTTTCTTCCGGACCACCTCCGGCAGTTCCACTTCCTGTTCCAATATATTTTTTACATCATTATCTCGCATAATTTTCCCCTGTCCTTTCCGGAATAATCCTTCTTTTCTCCTGCTTCCAATCCATTTTGTTTTTCCCTTTTCCCGACTGTCTCTCATATGCCCGGCGCAGATCCTCACGCCCCCGGCGCAGCCTTGTCCGTACTGTGGCATCTTTCATATCCAGAAGCTCCCCGATCTCCTTCGTAGGGAATCCCTCCACATAATACAGCACCAGAATCTCCCGGTACTGTTCATCCACCGACTGGATCAGTTCCTCGTACATCATATGTTCCAGCACATGATCGCTCTGCTCCCGTTCCGGGATCTCGCCAAAGGCCACCTCCCAGCTGCGTTTTTCCAGAAAATCTTTTGCCTTGTTGATCAGCATCCGGATCAGCCATGTACGGAAGTATTTGGGCTGTCTCAGATCCCCGATCTTCTCAAATGCGGACAAAATGGTATCCTGTATGATATCCGCTGCATCTTCTGGATTTTTTACATAGCAGACCGCCACTTTATACAGGCTCTGCCGATTCTCTTCAATCAGCTGTACAAAGGCATCGGCATCACCACCCTGGGCCCGTTTTACAAGTTTTTTCAAATCTTTCATCTCCTCTCACCTCTTTGCTTCTTTATATCTGGAGCTTGCGAAATAACAAAAATATAGTATGATCGTGCCCAGTCCTAATGTCATCCCAAAGGCCCTGCAGACATCCATAAATATCATGTCAACATCCGGCACAATTTTTAAAATCATGCACATCAGGATAAGCCCTGTCGCAAAACCTGCTCCGGCAGCCCCATAAAATCTCTTTGATACCTCAAAACACACCTGTGATCTCCCATATCCAAAAAGACTCCATGCATAAAATAACTGTCTCCGGAACCGGAACCATATAAATGTGATCAGAATGGTACTCAGTGAAAAGCTGATGAGGATCATGATGTACATCGTATCCATGATCACGTCACTGGATAAATACGAAACAACAGCGGAAGGGTCATCCTGTTCTTCCAGCCCGATGTGTACATTAGCAGGAAACTCAAAAAGGTCATAAATTTTCTGCCCGATCTCCTGTATACTGGATTTCTTTTTTGTATCCAGGACATATTGGGTATTGATCCCAGATATCTTCACTGCCGATTTAAAATCCAGCAGGATCATCTGATTGATACGGCTGTCTTCTTCTGTTCCCATGATTCCGATCACTTCATAATCTATATCATTAAACCGGAAATAGTTCTTGCCATCACGGGCAGACACATCCTTCCCATGGTCTTTTCCGAGTACCACCATCCCCTGATCCGTCCACGAAGCAGAGTGGTCAAAATACTTCCCGGAAAGCATCGGCGGCTCTGCCATATCCCCTTTTACATATATCCCCCGCATTATTACATTCTGGTCGCGCACCGGTACATAGATGGCAAAATCCTCATATTCCGATTCCATTTCAGGAAGTACTTCTTCCCATTGATCCTCCTCTTCCGACTCTATTATGCTAAATCCTTTATGATGCCCCGAATAAAGAGATTTTCCAAGGAGCTCTGCAATACGTTCCGCGCGGGCTGCAGATACGATCAGTAAAATACATAAGGAAATGACTGTAAAACTGAAAAACAGAAGTAAATTTCCCTTTGGAACCTTTTTTCCAAATAATTTCATACACTTCCTCCTTTATCCCAGTCACTCTGTCCGGTCCCGCCGCCACTTTCCACAGTACCATCCTTCACATGAATGATCCTATCGCACTTTTGTGCCACTTTTGCATCATGGGTGACGATAATAACCGTTTTCCCTTTCTCATTCAGCCTCCTAAAGATTTTCTGTACCTCTTCACCCGTCGCCTCATCCAGTGCCCCGGTGGGCTCATCCGCCAAAATCACCCTGGGACTTTTTACCACGGCCCTTGCTATCGCCACTCTCTGCTGCTGACCACCTGACAATTCAGCAGGATATGCCTTCGCCTTATCCTCTATACCAAGATCTGTGAGCGCCTCCATTACCATTTTTTTAACCTTTTTCCGGGAATATCCCTGATATTTTAGGGGAAGCGCCACATTTCGGAAAACATTCAGGTCGTCCACCAGGGCAAAATACTGCAGGATAAAACCAATCTCGTTTCTGCGGAACCTGACCAGTTCCTTCTGGCTTTTAAAATTAACTTCTTTTCCATCATATAAATATGTACCGCTGTCAGCTGACATCATTCCTCCCAGTATGTTAAGAAGCGTGGATTTCCCCGAACCACTTTTCCCCATGACTGCTACCATTTCGCCCTCCTGTATGGAAAGACTTATCCCCCGGAGCGCCTCCACGACAGCTTCTTTTTTGCCTTTACCAAATGTCTTCACTACATTTTCTATTTGGATCATACTCTTCTCCTCCTGTTCCTAATCCCTGTTACTAATCCTTCTGCCGCAGCAATTGTTCTGTATCTACACCTTTTAAAAGACAGGTGACAAACACGGCGCCGATCAGAAACGCCAGTCCGACAAAACACCAGGTCACCCTGAATATCATATCCCCATTGGCGTATTCAATATTTTCCTCCGAAAATATATACCTGCACACGAAAACTGCCGGAGACAGAACTACTGCAATCTCAAACAGATAGGGAAAAAGAATCATCCGCATCGGGCAGCCATTCATCTGGTATATCCCATAAGTCTTTTTATTGGATTGTATCTTGTCATAAAAGGTTGCAAACAGCCCATAAAAGGTAAAGCCGATCAGGGTAACCGCCAGGATGAGCATGATCCGGACCCTTGCTGCCGATTCTTTATGTAAGAGCCGAAGCCCCATGGGAGCCGCATAAAGCTCCATCGGCGGAAAATCATATTCATTCCCAATATCCCGGAACAGGGTTACCACATCCCTGAAATCTTTCTCATCTTCTGCCCAGACCATAGATGTATTAAATGTCAGCGCCTGCAGATCCCGCGCTGCATATTTAGCAATATCCTCCAGATGACCGGTATCCTCTGACAGCCGTATGGTATATGGAAAAATAATATGGTAATCCAATATAACCATGTCTTCCAAGCCGCTCCCATTCCGGGGAATCATGGAGTTCTTTTCCAATATACCGGCGACTCTGCAGGAATAAGCATAGTCCGGAAAAGCGATCTCGATCCTGTCACCGACAGAAAGAATCCCTTTATACTCATGTCCAAGCAGCACCGGTACAGGGTCAGAAGCATTCTGCAGCGTCAGATTACTTTTGGTAAATCCCTCTCCTTCCTCTGTCTGAAGTCCAAAGATTTCAAAAGCCGTATTATCAAGCATGGCACATTTCATAGCCAAAACACTGCACATATCTCCCTCCGCCGCTGACCCAAAACAAGTCGTCATGGCTCCTGGATTATCTTCACTGATAAAGTTGTCACAGCCTGCCTTTCCAAACAGATCCCTCAGATCATCTTCCTTTACATAACAGTCATTTGCTGTGCTCACAGAAGAGATTGGATGTTCCTCCGAATCATGCAGCCGCTCATAATATTCCATGATATTTTGGCAGCCCTGTATCGTATCTATACCGCTCTCCATTTCCATGGTGTCTTCCAACACGCCAATGAAATACCATGTGCCATTTTCTTTATAGCTGGGCATCTCTGGATGTCGTTCCTCCAGATCCAGATAGTATGAACCCATTAGCACAGTCATGACCATACTGGTGGAAAACATCGCCATCAAAAGCACATTTTTGAATAGATTTTTTCTAAAACTGCGAAAAAACTCTTCCGCCATAAACTTTATTTTTCCCATGAGCCTCTCCTGTTCTGATCATAATGAATCCCTAGATTTAACATGTATCATCTTCTCATTCATACATTAGACGGAAAAAACAAGAGAAATGTTTCAAAAAAATAAATATATTTCAACGATTTGAATGCTGAGGCAGACTACAGATAATGATACACCTTTTTCTTCCGCATGAAAAATTGGAGCGTCACCCCCAGTGCCAGCAACTCTGCCACGAGGATCGCCAGCCAGATCCCATTGAGTCCCAGTAACCTCGGCAGGATCAGCACTGCTGCCATCTGGAATACCAATGTCCTTAAGAATGAAATGACAGCAGAGACCAGCCCATTGTTCAGCGCCGTAAAGAAGGCAGAACCGTATATATTGAAGCCACTCACCAAAAATGCCAGGGCATACAGCCTGAGACCATGTCTGGTCATTGCTAACAGTTCTGTGTCATAACCGACAAAAAACTGCGCCAGCGGACCAGAAAGTACAAATGCCAGGAGCATAAGCAGCACCCCCCATCCTCCGATGAGCCTCATACTCTTCTGGAACAGGTTTTTCAACTCACTATGGTTCCGGGCTCCAAAGTGGTATCCCACGATGGGTGCACTGCCGATGGAATATCCGATAAAGGTCGCCAGGAAAATAAAGTTGACATACATGATCACACCATACGCTGCCACGCCGTCCTCTCCTGCCAGCTTCATCAGCTGCACATTATAGAGCATATTCACAAGAGACATAGACAGATTTGTCATCAGCTCAGAGGAACCGTTGGTACTGGCTTTTAACAGGATCTTCCCTTTTACCCTTGTCTTTGTCAACTGGAGAAGACTTGTATTTTTCCTGGAAAAATAGATCAGCGGTACGATACCTCCCACAGTCTCCCCGGCTGCTGTCGCCGCTGCCGCGCCTGCGATGCCCCAGCTAAACACCACAATAAAAAGATAATCCAGTACCATATTGGTCACTCCCGCCGCCACCATAACCCCAAGTCCCATATGAGGTTTTTCCGCCGCCACAAAAAAACTCTGAAACACATTCTGAACCATAAAGAAGGTCAGGGAAGCCAGGCTGATCCTTCCATAGATCAGGCACTCACCGATCATCTCTCCCTCTGCTCCCAGGACGATCACAATGGGACGCAGGAAAACCAGTCCCAGCACAGTTAAGGCCACACCCCCCGCCAGGGTCACATACACCATCATGGAAAAATATCGGTCTGCCCTTTCTTTATCCCCTTCTCCCAGTGTTTTTGCCACGATGGCACTTCCCCCGGTCCCCATCATAAACCCCAGGGCGCTGAGCATCATAAGCAGGGGCATGACCAGGTTCACCGCCGCAAAAGCGGTCTTTCCCACATAGTTTGACACAAAAAGGCCGTCCACCACTCCATAGATCGACGTAAATATCATCATTACGATAGAAGGCAGCACAAAGCGCAGTAATTTTTTATAAGTAAAATGTTCCGATAACTGGATCTTCATTATTATAATCCGCCTTTCTGCGAAAGGCACCAATACGTCATGAAACATGTTG
>CAJUFM010000044.1 GCA_910585745.1 uncultured Eubacterium sp.
GGGAAAGGGAGAGGCAGAGTATGGTAATGAAGACCTATTCTTATGATTATGACGAGTATGAGGAGGGCAAAGGCCCGTCCACGATGGTGGAGGATATCCTGGCAGATCCGGAATTTCCTGGTCTGACAGAGTTGGTCATCGGGAGTTGGGGCAGTGCATATGAGGATGGCTGCCAGCCAATCATAGATGGGATTGTTGAGAATGCCGGGCAGTTTGGGCATATTGAGAAACTGTTTATCGGCGATATGGATTTTGAGGAGTGTGAGGTGTCCTGGATCGAGCAGGCAGACTATTCCGCACTCTGGGAGGCGCTTCCGGGACTGGAAAACCTGACGGTCAAGGGGGGAACAAATCTGAGCCTTGGAAAGATCCATCATCCGAAGTTAAAGCGTCTGGAGATCATCTGCGGCGGTCTTCCCAAGGAAGTGCTGGCCAGCATCGCAGAGGCAGAATTGCCGGAACTGGAAGAACTGGCACTGTATCTTGGTGTGGAGGACTATGGTTTTGACGGCGGAGTGGAAGATGTAAAAAACCTGTTGGAAAAGTCAGATTTTCCGAAACTTCGTTCTCTTGGTATCATGGACAGTGAAATTCAGGACGAGGTGGCAGAACTTGTCTGTGACAGCAAATATATGAAACAGATAGATAAGCTGGATCTTTCTAAGGGTACATTGACGGATCAGGGCGGTGAGGTTCTGTTAAAGAAACTGCCTGACTATGATAATATCAAAGAGGTGAATCTGGAATATCATTATATGTCGGATGCTATGATGGAAAAGCTGGAAGGACTGTCTGCTGAAGTGGATGTAAGTGACCCACAGGAGGACGATGAGTACGACGGAGAGATCTACCGCTATCCGATGCTCACCGAATAATTCTGGTGAAATCTATGGGAATCGTATTGGTTGGAGAACCAGGCACAAGACGGACAGAATATTTTCTCCGGGCCGCTGGGGAATTACATAAGCCGGTCCGGTTTGTGGACTGGCAGACAGCAGGGGGGATGGAGTTTCACGGGGATGTGGTGAAGCTGGATCCTCCCTCTTATAAGAGCAGTGATCTTTTTCAAATGAAGGATCATCTGACCTCCTTTCATCAGCGGATGAAACAGTTGGAGAAGGCAGGGGCCATTTTTCTAAACCCTCCCTGTGAGATCCTTCGTCTGCTGGATAAAAGGCAGTGTAAGGAAATACTGATGGAAAACCAGGTTTCAGTCACGGAGATGCTGGAGGAGAAAATTGAAAACACAGAACAGCTTATAGATGCCATGAGGCGTCATAGAATTTATTCTGTGTTTATTAAGCCTGTTAATAGTTCTGGTGCTGCGGGAGTTACCGCATTCCGTCTGGCGCCGGGGAGAGACAGGATGACGGCGTATACTTCATGTATCCTTCAAAAAGAAGAGCTGGTGAATACAAAGAAGCTCCGGCGCATGGAGAATGCTCAGGAGATATGCAGGCTTCTGGATGCAGTACTGTCTCTGGGAGCGGTGGTGGAGCGCTGGCACCCCAAAGCTTCCTTCGGAGGGAAAAGCTATGACCTCCGGGTGGTCTGGCAGTTCGGGAAATGTGAATTTGTGGTGGCAAGGTGTTCTTCCGGTCCGGTGACGAACCTTCATCTGAATAATTCCCCTCTGGCATTTTCGGATCTGGGGCTTTCGGAAGAGGTGACCTGTGAGATCAATGCCTTATGTGAAAAGGCCATGTCGTGTTTTCCGGAATTGAGGATGGCGGGAATAGATGTGCTTCTGGAGCGGGGGTCCCTGAAACCAAAGATCATCGAGATGAATGGCCAGGGGGACTTGATATATCAGGATATTTTTCATGAGAACCGGATCTATCGGCGGCAGGTGGAATGGATGGCACAGAGGGCAGCTGGCGGAGACAGGTGAGAAGAGTTATGAATATGAATAACATCGTGGGAGCATACAATATTTTATTTGTCTGTATTGACTCCCTTCGCTATGATGTGGCAGAGGAAGAACAGAACCGGGGAGGGACGCCGGTTTTGAACCGATATGGCAGATGGCGCCGATGCGAGGCGCCGGGAAATTTCACCTATCCCTCCCATCAGGCCATGTTTGCTGGGTTTCTTCCAATCGATGCCAGCATTAAAAATATGAAGCAGAGGGAAAAACTGTTTTTTTCTGAGGATATCGGGATGGGGAGAAAGGCGCCGGAAGGGGCGTTTTGTTTTCGTGGTGCTACCTTTGTGGAGGGACTGGAAAAGGAAGGTTATGAGACCTTCTGCATCGGGGGATTGAGTTTTTTTGACCAGCGAACGGATATCGGAAAGGTGATGCCCTCCTATTTTATGCACAGCTTTTGGAATCCCTCCTTTGGACCGAAGGTCAGGGAATCTACAAAACACCAGATCGACCTCGCGGTAAAAAAGATCAGCGGGGTGCCTGAGGAACAGTTAATGATGATGTATATCAACATTTCAGCAATCCATTATCCCAATTATTTTTATGTCGAAGGCGCGAAAAAAGACAGTGTGGAAAGCCATGGAGCGGCGCTGCGCTATGTGGATGCACAGTTGGAACGGTTGTTTTACGCTTTCCATGAAAAAGGAGATACCCTCGTCATCTGCTGTTCAGATCATGGAACCTGCTATGGTGAGGACGGATATCTGTATCATGGTTTTAACCATCCTATCGTCAATACGGTGCCCTATAAACATTTCATTTTGTGATACCAGGGCAAACACTTATTTAATACCATTTTATAGGAGAAAATACATGGATAACCCATATGTTCAATACATGTACAGCTATCCCCACAAGACAGCCTATGGCCCGCTGTCGGAGATCTGTCTGGAAGATTACATACAAAGGCTGGCAGGAGGAGAGAACAGCCTTTATTTTCATATTCCTTTCTGCCAGAGTAAGTGTGGCTACTGTAACCTGTTCTCTGTGACAGGACAGCCTGAAGATTTTATGTCTGCCTATGTAGATGCTATGGAGGGGCAGGCGGAGCAGCTGAGGTCTATTCTTCCAGAGGGGGCGGATTTTTCGGATCTGACACTGGGGGGCGGGACGCCGCTGCTGCTATCAGAAAAACAGCTTGAAAGGGTTTTTTCCATAGCCAGGGAATGGATGGGCTTTAAGGGAAAAACGGTCATTGTGGAGACCTCCCCAGCTCAGACGACGGAGGAGAAGGTGGCGCTTTTGAAGGAAAATGGTGTCATCCGGGTGAGTATGGGAGTGCAGAGTTTTCATGATGAGGAATTGCGGGCGTTGAACCGCAGGCATAAGGTGGAGCAGGTGCACCGGGCAGCCCATATCCTGAAAAAGAGTAATTTTCCCTGTATGAATCTGGATCTCATCTATGGGATTCCGGGACAGACGGTGAAAAGCCTGCTGGACTCTGCAGATCAGGCGGCAGCATACGAGCCGGAGGAAATGTTTGTTTATCCGCTGTATATAAAAAAAGGTACATTTCTGGCGCAGAAGGTGACGATCCATCCAGAGAACATTTATGAGATGTATCAGGAATTGAGGGATTTTCTAAAAGAGAGAGGCTATAAGCAGCTTTCCATGCGCCGGTTTGTAAAAGATCCCGATTCTCTGGATCAGAGAAGCTGCGGATTTGAGAACACCATATCCATCGGCTGTGGCGGACGCAGTTATATTGAGAATCTGCATTTTTCAACGCCTTTTGCCGTGGGGCAGAGGGGCTGCATGGACATCTTACAGCAGTATATAAAAAAGAAAGATTTTCTGGAAGTCACTCATGGTTACCTTCTCTCAGAAGAAGAGATGCGCAGACGCTATGTCATAAAAAATATTTTATTCTGTTGTGGCATCGACAGAGAAGAGTACCGGAGCCGGTTTGACAGTGAGCCGGAAGGGGATTATCCACTGCTGACAGAGTGGATCCAGAGCGGTATGGCAGTGGAAGATTCCACCAAGATCTGTCTAACAGAGAGAGGGATCTCGCTGTCTGATCTTCTTGGACCGAAACTGATTTCAGAGGAGGTCAGGGAGAGAATGAAAAAATGGTGTTACGACAAAAGATGGGGGAATGTGTGAAATGATCCGTCAGATCTATTACCGGGGAAGCCTGAGATTTTGCAACTATTCCTGTAGTTATTGTCCATTTTCCAAAGAGAAAGGAAGCCAGCGGCAGCTGGAAGAGGATGAGAGGGCGCTGTTCCGGTTTGTGGAGCGGATCGGAGAGACGAAATTCCTGGGGGCTGTTCAGATCGTCCCTTACGGAGAGGCGCTGATCCATCGGTACTACTGGAGGGCGCTGGGAAAACTCAGCCAGCTGCCTCAGATTGAGGCAGTGGGTGTCCAGAGCAATTTTAGCTTTTCTGTAGAGCAGATGCTGGAAGAATTTGAAAAAGCTGGGGGAGAGAAAGAAAACCTTAGGCTTTGGGGAACCTTCCATCCAGAAATGGTATCGGAGCAGGATTTTTTGAGGGTATGCCATCAGTTAAAAGAAGCCGGAATCTTGTTCTGTGTCGGCGCCGTTGGGGTGCCAGAGAACTTATCCCTGCTGATTAGGATCAGAGAAAAACTAGATCCGGCTGTATATTTCTGGATCAATAAGATGGATGGGCTGGGCAGGAAATACACCCGGGAGGAGATCCAGGCATTCTCTGCCCTGGATCGGTATTTTCCGCTGGAGCTGCGCCATTACAGGGCGGATGCAGCTCACTGTGGGAGCGCTTTGTTTTGTGATTCAAAGGGAGATGTGTACGCCTGTAACCGCTGCCGCCACATATCAGGTAATCTATATACAGAGCATTCGGGAGGAACATTATTCCAAATCCCAGAAAATGACCGCATATGTGACAGAAGGGAATGTGACTGTTACATCTCATACTGTAACCGGAACGATCTGGAAGAAATGGACGCCTTCGGTCCGTATCCGGCATTCCGGATCCCTGATACAGCGACGGATTAATTATTCAGTATTGTATGATGGATCTCCTGAGTGCTGGCTGTTATGGGAAGAAAGGTATAGCCCTGTTTTTTCCCGTATTTTATGATCTTTTCAAGGGCATTTATAGTTTTGTCGTTTCCGCCGAAATCATGCATTAGGACAACATTGCTTTGTCCTTTTTTTAACCCCTTCGTTACATTTTTGTAGACAGCGGCGGAGGTATGGACATCTCCTGCATCACCAGAAGATACGTTCCAGTCAAAATAGTGATAGCCCCAGTTATGAAGTATGGCTGTCAGTTTTGTCATGATCCCGCGGTTGTAGCGGCTCACCTGATTGGAACTGCCGCCGGGGAACCGGGTGACAGTGCACCAGACGCCAAATTTCTGGAAGAACAGATCCCGGAGTTTATCCAGGTTGTCTTTGTATATTTTTTCAGAACGGTAAATCACATCATATTTATGCTGATAGCCGTGAAGGGCGAGAGAATGCCCTTCTTTTAAAACTCTCTGGGTAAGGTCAAAATCAGTCGCTGCAGGTTTCAGTTCAAAAAAAGTAGCCTGTACTTTTTGTCTTTTTAGGATATTCAGGATTTTCGGTGTGGAATAGCGGTTGGGTCCATCATCAAAAGTAAGGTAAATAATGCTCTTTTTTGCGGGTTTTACCTGGAGACAGCAGCGGAAGATGCGGGCGCCACAGCTGCCGAGGATCCATGCGGATCCTGTTTTTTTGGCGCGGATAATGCCCTTCTTACTGACCTGCGCGACAGAAGGGCGGGTGGAGTTCCATTTGATTTTGCTGTCCGGTTTTTGGCTGAACTGCAGATCTAGATGTTCTCCTGCCATCATGGAAAATTCAGGGTATACCATTCCCTGTTTTTTGACAACGATTCGGTAGTTCCGGCTTCCCTCGCTGGTTTTGGCAGTGATCTTTGCTGTACCAGCTTTTACAGCGTGTATGATCCCATCTTTGGATACGGTGGCGATGGAGGGATCCATGCTTTTGTAGGAGACGACATTCTTTTTTGAGATCTGTTTTGTCTCACTGAGAAGAAGTGTGATACGTTTGCTTTTTGCCTGAGATTCTGCCGGAGGCAGTGTCAGGCTCAAAATGGATAAAAACAGAATGGCAGTAAAGAAAGTTACAAGATAGTGGGGTGATGATTTCATAACGGGTTGTCCTTTCCTGTCTCCCAGATCTGACTGGTTTTTATTTTCGCATATCTGTAGTTCGTTTTGATCTTATTGGATTTTGTGGAAGCGATCAGCTTATAGGTTCCATTTTTTGTTTTCTTTCCATAAACATTATAGATCGTGGGCAGTGTTTTCTTATGAGCAGTCCATTTTTTTGTTTTTTTATTGTAATGATATGAGGTGGTTTTGGTTTTTGCCTTTTTCCATTGGTGCTGATAAGTATTTGCCTTCTTTTTACTGGAAACTTTTTTGACTTTCCCAGCCTGTCTGACATGATAATTAATCTTGTTTTTTCTGGCGAAGGAGATGGCTTTGGCATGATCTACAGTATAAATATTTCCGAAAGTGACATCTCCATAGCGTTCTATATGTTTGGCTTCAATGGTAGTATCTGCACCATTCACATAAAGCTTTTCGACATGGCTGTTTTCCTCAGCGTAATTAAATATCAGTTTTTTTGCGTTTTCCGGGGAAAAAAGTTGTTTGATCTTAACCGTTACCCAGGAGGTTCCAAGATGCCAGATATCGTCTCCTTTTTTCGATAGGATCAATTTTTGGATCGTTCCATTAAGGACATCATATGCTGGGAGCGAACTGCTGATCTTCAAAGTCTTCAAATTATATGGAAGAGAACCATCTTCGCAGGTAGTATTTGGCGGCAGCAGGATATCCTCCCAGCTGCTGCATTCAGAAAAACTTCCCTTGCAGAGAGTGATCCCCTCTGGAAGCGAGACCTTTTTCAGCTTTTCATAGTGGCTGAATGCAAAGGCATATACATATTTCACGGTAGAGGGTATCTCTAATTCCTCCAGCGTTTCCTTTGCCCCTCCGCCGATTTCTTTTATGACGGAATCGTCATTGTGAAAATGGCTCTCATAGCCCAGGGCATAGACCTGATAACCATCCAGTTCGGAGGGAATGGTTATTTTTTTGTCCTGGGAGGCGATCTCACAGATGGAAATCTGTTTTTCCTGTTCGTTTAGGATCGTATAGGTGTAGATGCCAGATCTATAATATTTCGTCTCTTTGGCGCTGGCTGGAAAACATGGAACAAGTATCACAAGACATAAAATAAGTGCTGGTATTTTATATAATATTTTCATATAAATCTCCATTCCGAAGCGTAGCGGAGGAAGTACGAGCAAAAAGCAGCGAAGCTGTTTTTGCTCTGTACACACTAGCCCCCCTTTGATTCATGAATTTTCTGTTAAATTCCTATAAAAAGTATAACATGTATATTGGAGACAGGCAACAAGATGTTGACTTTCAGAGATATATAGAATATGATGCATTTAAAATCAAACTTATAATTATTGCTACGGGATATGAATTTATTTATGCAGGAGGTAGTGAAAGGGGTTACGATGGAAGAAAAGGAAAGGTTATTTACTACTGAGACAACATTTACCTTTGATGAGTATGTCAGATACAGCGACAGGGTCTGCCGGTTTGCTAATGGCCTCTCTTATGTGTTGTGGCTGGGGATAGGCGGTGCTCTGGCAGTATGGGCATTTTTGAAGGCAGATTATGGGAAGGGGATTCTGGTGCTGATCCCATGTCTATTACGTGTTCTGCAGGGGCCAAAGAGAAAAAAAGAGCTTCAGAAGAAGGAGTTTGAAGATCCGGAGGGGGTGGGAAATACCTATCAGATTTTTGACTTTTACGATGACTGTTTTGTGGTAACCAGCAACATGATTCCTTTGGAGCCAGTACGTTATTTTGATCTGACAAAGATAATTGAGACGAATACTAATTTTTATTTGATGTATGCCTGGCGGGAAGGGTATGTGATCGTCAAAGAGAATTGCTCCCCGGAACTGATCCGGTTTCTGCATGAAATAAAAGAAGATGTAAAGGGGCCATTGTATAATGAGGAAGCGAAAGCGGATTGACAGATATGACATATCGTGAAATGTAATCCGAGATTCCCGCCTGAAGGGGAAAGATGAATACAAACAGAATAAATCACAGCAGTGAAAGTGACGATACAAATGTAGGAGGAGCAGAGATGTTCTTCCTGTTTATATTATGAGAACAGAACAGCCGGCGGGGAAAGGAGAGACATTATGGCAAAGTTTTTAAGCTATGAGGACCGGCTGGAGATCGAAAGCAGTCTGAAAGCACACATGACCTTTACGGAGATCGGGAGAAAGCTGGGAAGGGACAGGACCACAATCACAAAAGAAGTCAGGAATTATTCCGTGGAACAGGATACCGGATACAGCGTATTCCCCCACAACACCTGTAAGTACCGGAAAGGGTGCAGGAGGAAAAAAGTATGCGGAACAACGGACTGTAAACATCCGCTCGTATCCATTTGCAAACAGTGTGAATCCATCTGTAACCGTTACTGTGAACAGTATGAAGAAGAGGTATGCATGCACCGTTTTAAACCGCCTTATGCCTGTAACGGATGCCGTGAGGTAAAAAAGTGTACATTGACTAAGACGGTGTATGATGCGCTGGAAGCACACCGGCAGGCAACGGAAAAAATATCCCAGTCGAGGAGCGGCATCCTCTCGACGGAAGGGGAGATTGCAAGGCTGAATGAGATTCTGGTGCCGCTGGTAAAACAGGGGCAGTCCATCCACCAGATTTATTTAAACCATAAGGACGAGCTGATGTGCAGTGAGAAGACGCTGTACAATTATGTGGACGGCTGTCTGTTCGACATCCGTAACATTGACCTGCCGAGGAAGGTAAAATACCGCCCAAGGTACAAGAAACCGGAGCTGAAGGTAGACCGTGGCTGCCGTGTGGGAAGGAACTATCATGATTATGAGGTATACATGGAAAAGCACCCGGATACGGCGGTGGTGCAGATGGATTCCGTAATCGGGAGTAAAGGAGGGAAAGTCCTTCTGACCATTTATTTTGTGAACGTATCTCTGATGCTGGGATTTCTGAGGGAAGCCAATACATCACAGTCCGTAATCGACATTTACGACGGACTGTATCAGAAGCTGGGAGCATCAGACTTCACAAGGCTGTTTCCGGTGATACTGACGGATAACGGGAGTGAATTCTCCAATCCGAAAAAGATAGAAAACGGACCGGAAGAAAGGGGATTCCAGAGGACGCGGATTTATTACTGCAATCCCAGTGCACCCTATCAGAAAGCAGAGATAGAAGTAGGACATGAATTCATCCGCAGAATTGTACCGAAAGGAAAGAGTTTTGATGAACTGACCCAGGAAGACGTGGAGCGGATGATGAACCACATCAATTCCTACCGGAGGAAGAAACTGAATGGAAAAAGTCCGTATGAAGCATTCAGCTTTTATTACGGGGAAGAACTGGCGCAGAAGTTAGGATGTCAGAAGGTTACCGCCGGAGACATCAACCTTACGCCAGGACTTCTGAAAAAGTAACAGGAAAACAAGCGCAGACCGCCGGCTGAAAATAAGGAGTCAATCAGGCGTGAATTTCGGCTTATAAAATTTGTAAGACAAAACTGACGTCCGGTTTTTGTGCGCATTTTTATCCTGCTGTGGGACCATTATACCACAGAACCGCAGAAAAAAACGGGAAAGTTGCTACAAAAGTGGAATTTCGGGTACAAAATTTGAAGGTTGCTTTCAAAATGTGAAACTCGTTTACAAAACGGGAAGGTCGTGTTACATTCGAGCAGATATGACATATGTGGAAGCTTTTGCAACAAAAAAACGTCGTTTCACATCATTTCCTTGTGTTTGCCTGTTATGTTTATTATAATCAGTAAAAAAGGGAGTATTCAGGGGAAATGATAATTGCGATATGTGATGATGAAAAAGACGTCAGGGAGCTGCTGAAAAATAAAATAAGAACAATCTGCCCGGATGCAGAGCTTGTATTGTATCAAACGGGAAAAGAGCTGCTGGCTGCCAGAGACCAGATCGACATTTTGTTTTTGGATATTCAGATGCCAGGGAAAAACGGGATGGAGACGGCGAGGGAATTCAGGGAGAGATCTTCTGCCACCGTTCTTATTTTTGTAACTGCACTGGAAGAGTATGTATTTGAGGCATTTGATGTAAAGGCTTTTCATTATCTTGTAAAGCCTTTTTCGGATGAAAAGTTTTATACTGTGCTACAAAAGGCGGTAATACAGTACGGAGAACAAAACTGTCCGTCCCAAAGGAAATGTACCGAAGAGGAAGAACGGTCTATGATCATAAAGGCTGGGGGGGTGAGTTCAAAAGTATATATAAAAGATATAATATATGCCGAGGTGTTTAACCGAAAGGTTGTACTGCATACCACAAAGGGGGAGATTGAGTATTATGGGAAACTGTCTTCGCTGGAGGAACATCTGGGACAAGACTTCTTCCGCTCCCACCGTTCCTATCTCGTTCATTTCAAATATGTTGTAAAATATGATGCTGCCAGGATCATTTTGGAGGAAGGAGCGGTACTAATGGCGAAACCCAGATATTCTGATTTTGTAAAACAGTATTTACGGTATAATCAGAGAAAGAGAGAATTGTAATAGGATGGAATTATATTGGAATATAGCAGCAGGAACGGTATCCTGTGTGGCGATCGGCATGACCAGTTATTTGTTACACTGGCTGGTGAAGCCCTTTTTGCAGAATAAAAAGGCCGCTGTTTTCGCGGGAGCAGTTCATTTTGCAGCCATGATGATTATGTATTTTATTCCACCAGAGATCAACGGTATGGTGGCCTATGCCGTGGGAGTGCTGGCGGCCTTTATCGTGATGTACGCCCTGGACCGAAGAAACTGGGAACAAAAAATATTTTTATGTTTCACCATCTATCTCCTGGACTGGATCTCACACGGAATAGCCATTCTATTGAGAGATGCTGGATATGGTATTTTTAACTTTTTTCAGGTTGAACAGCAGGATGAGTGGTTGCAATTTGCCGTGTTTGTGTTTTTGTCGGTCTTCTATGTTCTTATCCGCTTTCTTTGTCTAAAATTGTTTGTGTATATGGTGAATCGCGCATATGGATATAAGCAGGAGAATATGACAGGAAAGGAGCTTGCCCTTATGCTATCGACACCATTGTCTGTTCTGGCGGGGTATTGTGCCTTTCAGTTTTTTTCCGAAATTTATCTGTTGGATTCGGATCAGTATATATGGCAGGTCCATATGGAATTTTGGTGGATCAAGGTTATCTATCAGCTGGTTTCCTTCGTGGCGATCGTTTTGTCTGTTTTCACATATCAGAAAATTAAGAGCGCATATAAAAAAGAGAGAGAAGATGCTGTTTTGATCGAGCAGATGGATCATATGAAAGAGCACATCGCGGAGGTTGAAACAAGATATGCGGAGATACGCAGATTGAAACATGATATGGGGAATCATGTGGTGACACTGGAGAATTTGGTTTTAAGAGAGAAGCCCCAGGAAGCAGAAAAGTATCTGGCGCGGTTAAAAAAAGAGTTATGGGAAGTAACTGGGGAGGAGAGCAGTGGTAATCCGGTTGTGGATGTGATCCTAAATGAGAGCAGTAGAAGGGCAGAGGAGAGAGGAATCCGCTTTACGGCGGATTTCCATTTTCCTGGTGAGGCTGTTATGGATGCTTTTGATCTGAGTATTATTTTAAATAATACGATAAATAATGCCATTGAGGGGTGTGAGGGAAGTGATCACCCACAGATCCGACTCATTTCCTATCGTAAGAAAAATGTCTATATGATTGAGTGTGCTAACAGTTTTGTGGGGGAGATCCGTCTGGACGAAGAGAGTGGAATGCCAGTTACCTCAAAAAAGGATGCACAGGAACATGGTTATGGGCTCATAAGTATCCGCAACGTGGCTCAGAAGTATTATGGCGATATCGATATACGATTGAAGAACGGGAAATTTATTCTCAGCATCATGCTAATGCTGAGGTGACAAGATCTGGTGTTGAAAGACAGGAAGAGCAGGTTTACAACAGAAAATAGCTGTCTCACAACAAGTCCCTTGATTCTGCTGATCATTCCTCCGAAATATCCAGTAACTAATAGATTGGAGGAATGATATGATGAATATTAACAGCAATTATACCAATAACCAGGAAAGGGACTGTAAGCCCATAGCAGGAGGCAAAATGGATTCTTTTAGCAAAGGGATCCAGAATCAGATCGCCAGTGCACAGAAGAAACTTCAGGATCTTTCTTCCAGAGAGGATATGAGTCCTGAGGAAAAGATGAAGAAGCGCCAGGAGATCCAGAAGCAGATCAATGATCTGAATAATCAGCTTCGCCAGCATCAGATAGAACAGAGGAAGGAAAAGCAGAAAAAGAAAGAGACTTCTGCTACGGATTTAAAGAATGCCAGTAAAAAGGAAAGTTCCAGCAGCCCAGGTTTTTCCCAGGCAGGGATGGGAGCTTTGCTCTCTGCTGATCATGCCATGGACCAGGCCAAAGTGCAGAAAGGCGTGGCGACGGATCTGAAAGGAGAAGCCAGGGTATTAAAATCCGAGATCAAGCAGGACGCCAGACTTGGAATCGATACATCGGAAAAAAATGAGGCGCTGGCAAAATTGGAGAAAACTGCGGAGAATGCTGTAGCTTCCCAGGTTCAGATCCTGGGAGAGACAATGGAAAAGGTGAGCGAGGCAGAGGATGAGACCATGGAAAACGAAATGACAAGGGAAGAGAAACAGGAAGAAGAAAAGGAAAAGGGTGGCCTGCAGGAAAAGAGGGTCAATGTTCTTGTGTAAGCCATCACAACTACCCAGCTTTTCACACAATTTAAAAGCTTGTGTATACCTCCAAATTGATGTAAGAAAAAAGGAATCTGTTGACACCCTCACGGTGGAATAGTATAATAAGCGCATCCAAAAACAGATGAAAAGAAATTCAGGAGGGGAATAAAATGCTGTTTATCCAATATGAAAAATGCAGTACATGTAAAAAGGCCAAAAAATGGCTGGAGGAGCATGGGCTTGTTTATACGGACCGTCCCATCAAGGAAGAAAAGCCTACGGCAGCGGAGTTGAAGGAATGGCGGGCGAAAAGCGGTCTTCCTTTAAAACGATTTTTCAATACGAGCGGAATGCTGTACAGGGAAATGAATTTAAAGGAAAGATTACCAGACCTGAGTGATGAAGAACAGTACGAACTTTTGGCTTCTGACGGAATGCTGGTGAAACGTCCTCTCCTGGTTACAGAGGATACCGTGCTTGTAGGTTTCCGTGAGAAGGAATGGGAAGAAACGCTGTTGTGATCATAGCAAAAAACCCCAGTTTCGGCGACGCCTTTGCCGCCGGAACTGGGGTTTGCCGCTTTCGCGGCTTATAAGGGGGAGGATAAGTATTTTACTTTATCATTCGTATAAGTACAGTATTGACTTCTCTTCTTTTTTTATACACAAAATCATAAAAAATTTTTAATGAATGTCTTCTGTTTGTATTTTTTGCATAATGCGATATAATATGAGTATCCTTTAAAGAGAGGAACGATGACGAATGAATACAAATACGCAGAGTAGAGAGTATGTGGATACAGCGGACCGGCTCTTAAACCGGGTATCTGTCAGCACGTGTAGTTTTACCGCAGCTGACGGAGCCGTAAAAACACTGGGAGAAAACGGGTTTGAAGAACTTTTTTTTCAGGATGCAGAGTGGCAGGTTAACCCGGGGGGCAGATATTTTGTTAATGTGAATGCCTCCACGGTATATGCTTTTGCCGTGGGGAGTCAGTTTGAACCTGGTCAGGCAGCAGAACCAAAGCAGATGTTCAGGCTGGCGGCAGCCCATACCGATCATCCATGTCTCTATGTCAAGAGCAGGCCGGAGATAAGATCCCACGGTTATGAAAAATTAAATGTAGAAATATATGGAGGGCCGATCCTCAATACCTGGCTTGACCGCCCTCTTTCAGCGGCGGGAAAGGTGGTTATCAAATCAGAACATTCCTTTCAGCCGGAAGTACGGATTTTCGATATGAAAAAACCCTTGTTTACGATTCCGAATCTGGCGGTACATCTGAATCGGGACGTCAATAAGGGAACCGAGCTGAACCGGCAGACCGATATGGCGCCCCTGGCAGGGCTGCTGGGTGAGGAAGTTGAGGAAGAATTTTTCACGATACTGCTGGCGCGAAGGCTGGGAGTATCCGTCTCTGAGATCCTGGATTATGAAGTTTATCTGTACAACTGTGATGCTGGAGATGTCCTTGGACTGCGGGAAGAATTAATATCGGCTCCGCGGCTGGATAACATCACATCTGTGGAAGCATGCCTGCAGGGGATCTGTCAGAACAGAAGGCAAAAAGGCATTAACTGTATTGCTTTGTTTGACAACGAAGAAATTGGAAGCCGGACGAAGCAGGGGGCAGACTCTGTACTTTTATCCATGGTCCTTAAGAAATTCTATACAGCTCTCGGAGTGTCGCAGGAGGTGGCAGATACGGTGCTTATAAACGGATTTGGCCTCTCTTTGGATGTGGCCCATGGTTTTCATCCCAATAAGCCTGAAAAATCAGACCCCACCAATGAGAATCCCCTGGGAGGGGGCGTGGTGATCAAGCGTTCCGGCTCTCAGAATTATGTGACAGACAGTGGAGCCATTGGGACAGTCATGATGCTGATGGAGAATGTGGATATACCGTATCAGAAATATGCGGGGCGTTCTGATGTATCCCAGGGAGGCACGCTGGGAGCTATCGCCTCCCGATATCTTCCGATGAAAATGGTGGATATGGGGGTGCCGGTACTTGCCATGCATTCCGCCCGTGAATTGATGGCGGTGAGGGACCAGGTGGCACTGGAAATGTTTGTTAAGGAGTATTTTAATGCCGAATAGAATTGGCGGATGGAGGTAGAAATGTGTACTGCAGTAACCTATAAGACGAAAGATCACTATTTTGGAAGAAATATGGACTATGAATTATCCTATGGGGAAACGGTAATGGTGACGCCGAGAAATGTTCCTCTGCCCTTTCGGCATGTGCCAGATATGAAAACCCACTATGCAATGATCGGAATGGGGAATTTTACCGACGGTTATCCACTATATTATGATGCTACCAATGAGAGAGGACTGAGTGTGGCGGGGCTTTTGTTCGCAGGTAATGCAGCTTACATTCCTGAAGTGCCAGGAAAAGATAACATCGCCCCCTATGAATTTGTAGCTTGGATTCTAGGACAATGCGCCGATATTGCGGAAGTAAAGGAAAAGTTGAAGACGATCAATATAGCCGACATCCGATTTAATGAAAGTCTCCCTCTGTCGCCGATGCACTGGATGTTTTCAGACAGAGAGAGCACCATCGTGGTGGAACCCTTAAAGGAAGGCTTAAAAGTATATGACAATCCGGTGGGGGTTCTAACCAATGATCCCACCTTTGATTTTCAGCTGTTCAACCTGAACCAATATATGGGATTGTCCTGTGAAGGACCTCAAAATACCTTTTCCCAGAAAGTGAAATTAAATTCTTACAGCAGGGGAATGGGAAGCTTTGGGCTTCCTGGAGATCTTACTTCTATATCACGTTTTGTCAGGGCGGCATTTACCAGCTGCAATTCTATCTCTGGAGATACCGAATCAGAAAGTATCAGCCAATTTTTTCATATCCTGAATTCTGTGGCTGTCCAGCGGGGGTGTGTGCATATGGGAGATGGAGAAAATGAGATTACGATCTACAGCTCCTGCTGTAATGTTGACAAAGGAATATATTATTATACAACCTATGAAAACAATCAGATCTCTGCCGTCAATATGTACCGGGAAAACCTGCGGGGAAACCGGGTGCTGCTTTATCCGGTGATCAAGGGACAGCAGGTAAGATGGCAGAATTAAACACAAGAAATGGAGGATAACCATGTATTTACTGGGATCCCATGTAGGGATGAGTGGAAAAGAAATGATGCTTGGTTCTGTGAAGGAAGCACTCTCATACAGTGCGAATACCTTTATGATCTATACCGGAGCACCACAAAATACGAGACGTAAAAAATTAGAAGAACTGAGGATTGAAGAGGCGAGACAATGCATGGCGGAAAATGGCATACAGAACTTTATCGTACATGCACCCTATATCATCAACCTTGCCAATACAGTAAAGCCAGAAACCTTTGAGATCGCTGTGGAATTTCTGGGTATCGAGTTAGAGCGGACGGCGGCGATGGGAGCCAAGGTTTTGGTGCTCCATCCCGGAGCCCATGTGGGGGCCGGAGTGGAGGCGGGGACTGCCCGCATCATCGAGGGGCTGGACAAGGTAATGTCGGCAGATATGCCAGTGGGTATTGCGCTGGAGACGATGGCGGGAAAAGGAAGTGAGATCGGCAAAACCTTTGAAGAATTAAAAGCGATCTATGACGGTGTCCAGCACCCTGAACATCTGAGGGTGTGCCTGGATACTTGTCATATCCATGATGCAGGCTATGATATTGTAAATGATTATGAGGGGGTTCTGGCACACTTTGACGAAGTGCTTGGTCTGGAGCAGATCGCAGCGATCCACATCAACGACAGTAAAAACCCCCTTGGCGCCCACAAGGACAGGCATGAAAATGTGGGAAAAGGGCATATTGGATTTGAGACTCTGCTGCGCTTTGTCTCGGATGAGCGGTTCCGGGACGTCCCTAAGATTCTGGAGACGCCCTGGATCAAAGAGAATCCGGATGATAAAAAATCTTCCGCACCCTATAAAGAAGAAATAGCCCGGTTTCAAAATGCAGCCAAACCGGAATAGAAAAAAGCCCTTCCAGGCAGGTGTTCATTTTACCTTGTACCAGGAAGGGCTTTTGTTAGATCATTTTAGATCAGTAATAATATTCTTTTAATACATCAATGACATTGAAAAATGCCTCTTTCGCACCAAACTCAGCTGTGAAAAGTCCGGAACGTGTTCCGTAAATGTTGTAATCATAGTGACGGTCATTTTCTGGCTTTTCAAATTCAGCGTCCAGGTCTGGACGATCCAGCAGTCCCCAGATACTTACATTAGTGAGCATGCCGGGATTTTCAGCTTCAAAGTCACAATAGGCAGTGAAAATATCCTTGTATTTCTGTGCGTGGGCAGCGACATCTGCTTCTGTAACTTCCTTTTTGTTAGCAGATTCTTTTTGGCTTAAGCGGACAGTCAGCTCATTAATACCTACTGGAACACCGCAGCTGGCAAACTTGTTCATGGCATTTTTAACAGTAGTGGCATCTGGCCAGTAGGTAAGGACATAACCTTCCATTCCCATGCAGTCGAGAAGAGGATTTTCAGGATCTTCATTTAAGTACTCAATCAGTTTCACGATATAACCGGTTTTAGGATTCTGGAAGCAGTTAAAATCATTGTAATACAGTTTGATATCCGCTCCAGTAGCTTTTACTGCTTCTTTTGCATACTGGAATGCATATTTGATATAATCTCCACCGATGATCTTGTAGAAGTTACCTGAGGTATATAGGCGAAGACCAGTGGTTGGATCCTCCTTAGAAGCCTGCTGGTCAATGGCCTCGTTGATAACATCCCATGCGATCACAGTTCCCGGATATTTGGATTCAAAGTGGGTGATAACCTGCATGGAATAACTCTGCATACGCATTAAGAGAGTTTCTTTATCTACCAGTCCCTTATCTTCATCATAATCGATATGGAAGAAAGAATTTGCCATACTGTTCTCCCAGATGAGAACATGACCACGGATCTTAAGACCGTTTGAGATCGCCCATTCCACCATTTCATCTGCTTTCTCAAACCGGCAGACCGGAGTACCGTCTCCTGCCTGGGAAGCCGCTGTATCCAGCAGAGAATATCCTTTCATCTCATTTTCAAAGGAAACGATATCAAACTGCTGCTGTGCCAGATAGGAGAAGTTTACATCTTTTGTCTTGTCATAGTTTACTACAGTTCCCACATTAAAATCCGCATGATCTTTTAAAGCATCTGCAGGAAGAGTGATGGATGGGGTCGGCGCCGGGGTAGGAGTTGGTCCGTCAGGCTGTTTGGAAGTCGCAGGTCCCCCCGGAGTGGCTGATGGTGTGTTGATTGGAATCGGTGTGACAGTCGGAGTCGGTACTGGCTTTTTGGCAGCTTTTACATTGATCTTACAGACCGCTTTTACTTTTTTGTTGCTTTTAGATGTGGCGGTGATCTTTGCGGAACCAGCTTTTTTTGCCGTTACAACACCGGTTTTGCTCACGGTGGCAATGCTCTTTTTACTTGATTTCCAGGTTACTTTCTTGTTTGCTTTTGCTGGTTTAACCTTTTTTACCTTAAGTTTAAATTTACTTCCGGCAGTCAGCGTCTTTTTCTTAGCATTTAAAGTGATCTTTTTCGCCTTTGGCGCAGCGTCTGCACTTGGTGCGATGGTAAACGCTGAGGCCAGCAGGGCAAAAGATAAAACGACCGCCGATGCCTTATGTAGTTTCTTTTTCATGGCTACGTCGCATGATCAGGATAAAATATGTAAAAACCATACACAAAATCATCCTGTTTCATGCTGCCTCCTTTCTTTATTATATATTGCATTGTATCAAAAATACGTGGAAAGCACAATCATATTTTGGTTATTTTGTCCGGGATATGTTGACAATTCCGTCATTTCCCACTAAAATAAGGAGTAATCGAAAAAAGAACGGAGGAAATGAAAATCATGGCAAAGAAACCTTATTATCTGACGACCGCCATAGCATATACATCCGGCAAGCCGCATATTGGCAATGTCTATGAGATTGTCCTTGCCGATGCCATTGTACGTTTCAGGAGAAACCAGGGTTATGATGTGCGGTTCCAGACGGGCTCGGATGAGCATGGACAGAAAGTGGAGTTAAAGGCGGGAGAGATGGGCGTAACGCCGAAAGAGTTTGTGGATACGGTTTCTGATGAATTAAAGAGAAACTGGGATTTGATGAATACATCCTATGATAAATTTATCCGGACGACCGACGAGGACCACGAAAAACAGGTGCAGAAAATATTTAAAAAACTCTATGACCAGGGCGACATATACAAAGGAACCTATGAGGGAATGTACTGTACCCCCTGCGAATCCTTTTTTACGGCGTCCCAGCTCACAGACGGAAAGTGCCCGGACTGTGGGAGGGAGTGCCAGCCGGCAAAAGAAGAAGCATATTTTCTGAAGCTAAGCAAATATCAGGACCGTCTGATCGAACATATCAATACCCATCCGGAATTTATCCAGCCGGAATCCAGGAAAAATGAGATGATGAATAATTTCCTTCTTCCGGGACTGCAGGATCTGTGTGTATCCCGGACAAGTTTTAAATGGGGAATCCCTGTGGATTTTGATCCGGATCATGTCGTATATGTCTGGGTGGATGCCCTTAGTAACTATATTACCGGACTAGGATATGATGTGGACGGGAATGGTGAGGAACTGTTTGACACATTCTGGCCCGCGGATCTTCATCTGATCGGAAAAGATATTCTCCGTTTCCATACGATTTACTGGCCTATTATGCTGATGGCTCTTGACCTGCCACTGCCAAAGCAGATTTTCGGGCATCCGTGGCTGCTGCAGGGAGACGGAAAGATGAGTAAAAGTAAAGGCAATGTGATCTATGCGGACGAGATGGTAGAAGAGTTTGGCGTGGATGCTGTGAGATATTTTCTTCTCCACGAAATGCCTTTTGAAAATGATGGCGTGATCACATGGGAACTGGTGGCAGAGCGCGTAAATTCCGAGCTTGCCAATACTTTGGGAAATCTTGTAAACCGAACGATCTCCATGTCCAATAAATACTTTGGCGGTATTGTGGAGGATACTGGAGTGGCAGAACCTGTAGATGATGAGCTGAAAGCGGTGATCAACGAGACACCAAAGAAAGTCAGTGAGAAAATGGACGGACTGCGTGTGGCAGATGCAATAACAGAGATCTTTACTCTGTTTAAGAGGTGTAATAAATATATTGATGAAACGATGCCCTGGGTACTTGCCAAAGAGGAAGCAACCAAACCTCGTCTGTCTGCCGTGCTTTATAACCTGATGGACGGTATCCGTGTGGGAGCGGCACTTTTGGATTCCTTTATGCCGGAGACTTCTGAAAAGATCCTGAATCAGATCGCCTCTGAAAAATGTGGGCTGGAGGAACTTCAGACTGGCGGTTACCAGTCGGGAACCAAGGTGGCAGAGAAACCAGAGATTTTATTTGCTCGCATTGATATAGAGGAATTTATGAAAAAAATAAAAGAGAAAAACGGCAAACCAGAGGATAATGTACCATTGTCCCTGCCAGAAGATATTATAGACATCGAACAGAAAGATGAGATCACCTTTGATGATTTTATGAAAATGCAGTTTCAGGTAGGTGAGATCATTTCCTGCGAAGAAGTTAAAAATTCAAGGAAACTCCTGTGCTCGAAAGTCCGTATTGGCAGCGAGGTAAAGCAGATCGTATCCGGGATCAAAGCCCATTATACGGCGGAGGAGATGATTGGCAAAAAGGTGATGGTTCTGGTGAATCTCAAACCTGCCAAACTTGCCGGAGTGCTTTCTGAGGGAATGCTTTTGTGTGCCGAGGATGCAGATGGCAATCTTGCGCTGCTGACGCCGGAAAAAGATATGCCAGCGGGAGCGGAGATCTGTTAGCGCCAGCCAAAACACAATCATTTCACTGCATTGGCAGGAGAGGAGCTATTCCCATGATTTTTGATACCCATAGTCATTATGACGATGAAGCATTTGATAAGGATAGAGAAGAATTATTGACCGGGCTCGCCTCGAAAGGGGTGGGCACGGTTGTTTCTGTTGGAGCGGATATTTGTACCAGCCAGGCAGCTCTTGAGCTGGCTTCAAAATATGCAGATGTGTATGCCGCCATCGGTGTGCATCCCACGGAGACGGGACAATTGTCGGAAAAAGACATGGACTGGCTCCGCTCCCACTCCCGGGATGAAAAAGTGGTGGCTCTCGGTGAGATCGGTTTGGATTATCACTGGAATGAACCTTCCCCGGAGATACAGAGAAAGTGGTTTGAACGCCAGATCGGGCTGGCGAGAGAGACCGGACTGCCGGTGATCTATCACAGCCGGGAGGCGGCGGAGGATACAATGCAGATCATTCGCCAGACCAAGGCATGGGAGTGCGGCGGAGTGATCCACTGCTATTCCTATTCGCGGGAAATAGCACAGGAATATGTGAAAATGGGATTTTTCATCGGAGTGGGCGGAGTCGTGACTTTTAAAAATGCTAGAAAACTCAAGGAGACGGTGCAGGCGATTCCCTTGGAAAATATTGTGCTGGAGACAGATTGTCCCTATCTCTCCCCGGAACCCAACCGGGGGAAGCGGAATGATTCCTCCAATTTGACCTATGTGGTGGAAGCAATAGCCAGGTTAAAACAGATAGACCGGGATGAGGTTATAGAAGTTACAGAAAGGAACGCGAGAAGGCTTTATCATCTAAGTTAGCCGCGCCGTCGGGCGAAGAGAAAAGAGGAGAGAATGGAATTATCAAGAAAAGAAAAGCTTAGTAGTCCCCAGCAGACGATACAGGTTCTACAGAAACATAACTTTAATTTCAAAAAGAAATTCGGGCAGAATTTTCTTATAGATCCTCATGTTCTGGATAAGATCGTAGAAGCAGCACAGATTACACCCGAGGACTTTGTGCTGGAGATCGGTCCGGGGATTGGCACTCTGACGCAGTATCTATGTGAGCATGCCGGACAGGTATTGGCGGTGGAGATTGATAAAAACCTGATCCCGATTTTGAGGGAGACGCTGTCTCCCTATAAGAATGCTCATATTGTGCAGGGCGACATACTAAAGCAGGATATTCAGCAGATCGCTGAGACCTATAATGATGGAAAACCAATCAAAGTGGTTGCCAATTTACCCTATTACATCACGACACCGATCATTATGCAGCTCTTTGAGAGCCATGTTCCTCTTGCCAACGTGACAGTGATGGTACAAAAAGAGGTGGCAGACCGGATGAAGGCAGAGCCCGGAAGCAAGGATTACGGGGCTCTTTCTCTGGCGGTACAGTATTATGCGCTGCCCTGTATCGCTGCTTTTGTTCCCCCAAATTGTTTTATCCCCCGTCCGAATGTGGGAAGTGCCGTCATCCGGCTGGACTGTCTGGCAAAAACACCGGTGGAGGTAAAAGATGAGAAGCTGCTGTTTCAGTTGATCCGGGCATCCTTTAACCAGAGGAGAAAGACTCTGCAGAATGGGATCGCCAACAGCGCAGAGCTGCCCTTTTCCAAGACGCAGGCAGCGGAGGCGATCAGCAGGGCAGGGTTTGATGCTGGTATCCGGGGGGAAAAGCTAAACCTTCAGGAGTTTGCCAGGCTGGCAGATGTATTAGGTGGGATGAGGAGTTAGCTGGATAGCGCCGGGCAAAATAAAGTTCAGATTTGCAGCATTGTGTCAGATATAGAAAGGAAGGCTAATGGATATGGAGAACAAAATGGAAACAAAGATGGAGACAATGGCGGATTTTGAAGAGGAGATCAACGCTTCTTTTGTAAAATTCCGGGAAGGTGACAGGATAAATGGTACGGTTGTATCTGTGGAGGAAGAAGAAATTCTATTGGATCTCCATTCATTTTCCCAGGGAGTGATCCCCCGGACAGAATATAGCGATGATCCGGATTTTCATGCCATGGATGCGATAAGAGTGGGAGATACATTGAGTGTTGTCGTGCTCTATGAGGATGAACAGGGCAGAACGGTTCTGTCCCTCAAACAGGCAAGAGAGGCAGACAGCTGGGAGACTCTTAGAAATACCTGTGATGACCGGAGAATTTATGAGGTGAGGGTGAAAAATACGGTTCCTTCCGGCGTTGTTGCCTATGTGGAAGGCATCCGGGGATTTATTCCGGCCTCCCAGCTGGCTCTTACCTATGTAGAAGAAGGGGAACTGGATCAATACACGGGAAAGACACTGAAAGTCCGTGTGATCACAGTGGATGAAGAAAAGCAGAAGCTGGTGCTTTCCGCAAAAGAAGTAGCAAAGGAAGAGGCAGCTAAAGTTCATGAGGATAAATTAAATGCACTACAGAAAGGATATATAACCGAGGGAAGGATCACAAGGATCGAGTCCTATGGTTGTTTTGTGGAATTTGGGGATGGTCTGACGGGACTCGTGCACATCTCCCAGATCTGTAATAAATTCCTGAAATCGCCCAAAGAAGTAGTAAAGCTGGGAATGAAGGTAAAAGTAAAAGTGCTGTCAGTGGAGGAAGGAAAAATCCGGCTCAGCATGAAGGAAGCAGAAGATATTGCACCTGAATTAGAGAAAGAAGAGGATGAAAGATCCTCTGGTGGAGCTGCGATGGAGTATAAAGATGAGGAAGAAGCCATAACTTCATTGGCGGGTCTGTTAAAAGGAATACACTTAAAAGAATAATAGTATTTGTGATATTCGTTTTAAAGTGAGTATAAAAAAACAGGGGAAACAAACGAATTTACGTTATTTGTAATACTTTCTAAAAAAAAGTCGAAAAAAAATTGAAAAAAGTGTTGACAATGTGGAATATATTTGATAAGATAATACTCGCTGACGCGGTAAAGAACAAAAAACAGCGCAGCACAAACCCACAGAAGATGTGGGAGGAACCTTGATAACTGAACAGTGAAACAACCCTGAAAATTCAAACAATTTTCAGAACTATAGACGAAGCATAAAAGCTTCAATAGTTCCTGGATATTCTTTTGGATATTCATAAAGAACGTTCCGACCCTGGAGACAGGGGAGGGGACACCAGTAAAGGACCCGTACAAGAAGTAGGGGTGCTTACAGAACGGATTAGCCAAGCAGAGTCTTGACGAATCAAACATTTTAATTTGAGAGTTTGATCCTGGCTCAGGATGAACGCTGGCGGCGTGCTTAACACATGCAAGTCGAACGAAGCACTACCGACGGAACTTTTCGGAGGGAAGATGGTAATGACTGAGTGGCGGACGGGTGAGTAACGCGTGGGCAACCTGCCCCATAGAGGGGGACAACAGCTGGAAACGGCTGCTAATACCGCATAACAAGGAGAGGGCGCATGTTCTTTTCTTCAAAGATTTATCGCTATGGGATGGACCCGCGTCTGATTAGCTGGTTGGTGAGGTAACGGCTCACCAAGGCGACGATCAGTAGCCGGCTTGAGAGAGTGGACGGCCACATTGGGACTGAGACACGGCCCAGACTCCTACGGGAGGCAGCAG
>CAJUFM010000045.1 GCA_910585745.1 uncultured Eubacterium sp.
GTCGGTGACAGATAGGACAGAATGAGGGCAATGGTCTGCGGGTGCTCATCCTGTATACAGTTGAGGATCTGGGACGCCTCCGTCTTCCTTATAAATTCAAAAGGCCTTACCTGCAGCGAAGCAGTCAGCTTGCCCAGTACTTCCTTCGCCCGGTCTTCTCCCAGAGCTTTCTGCAGAAGATCTTTGGCATAGCCAATGCCGCCCTCTGCAATATATTGCTGTGCCAGGCAGACTTCATAAAACTCATTCAAAACCTGTTCTTTCTCTGCCGGCGTCACACTTCTGGTATTCGCAATCTCCAGTGTGAGCTGCTCAATCTCATCTTCTTTTAAGTGTTTAAAAATTCCTGCCGCTTTTTCTGGTCCCAGCGTAATCAGGAGTATCGCTGCCTTTTGCACACCATCTAATTCAGAAGTACTTGAACTCATGACATATTACCCCCAATCTTCGTTGATCCAATTGCGGAGCAGCATAGCCACCGCCTCTGGATTTTCGTCCACAAATTTTTCTATCATTGTACGGGTCTCTGATTTTTCACCCATCTCAATCTCTTCCAGTCCCTTCTCATCTTCTCTGGTCGTTGCAAGAAGATCTTCTACTGAAAGTTCTGGTTCAAGCTCTGTCACCTCTACCGGTGATGTTCCACGGATGATCACGAAGATAAGCAGTGCTCCGATCAATACTGCCAGAATGATCATCAGATAATTGGTAAATCCACCTGCCAGAAGCCCCGTATCTTCTTTTGCTTCAAAGACTGGTTTTTCCTGAATCCGGATACTGATCCGGTTCTCTGCGATTCCGGTAGCCGCTGCCACCAGGGGCAGAAGATCTTCCGGAGCCTCCAGTGTATTAACCTGGTTGTTCTGCTCAATATATTCGTCAAAAGAAATATCGTTCAGCGCTCCCTGCTCTTCCAGAGCCTCCTCCGACACTTTGCGGTATCTGGTCAGAATGATACCTATGGAGGATTCCTCTGGCACTACAGCTCCTACTTCTCTTTTTATATTCTGCACATCTTCATTAGGAAGATAATTGTATTTATTCAAAATGGTTTCCGAATTGGTAGTTCCATTCTTTTGAAGCATATAATCAGTATCTTCCGCATTGGAATCAGTTCCCGGAGGCCCTCCGCTTCCCGACTGTCCGTTGGAGGAATACTCATAGGAGCTGGAATAGTATCCCTGATCCTGCCCCTCGCCTACAGAATAGGTAGTGATCAGCTCTTCTACCTGGTCCATGTTAAACTTGATCGCCATACTGCTGACCTCTGCGTCATCATAACCTGCCTTTAACAGCATTTTTCTGGTACGCTCGGCAAAGGTCTGCTGAAGCTTTGATTTGTAATCGTCGATTCCCGAAACCGTTCCGCCCAGCGTATTGTCGGTCTTGGCTCCATAAAGAAGATTGCCGGTGGTGTCCACAATAACAATATTGTCGGTGGTCTTATTTCCCACTGCATTGGTGAGATAATAGGCCATCGCCGTCGCCGTCTCTCTCTCCATCTCTTTTCCCTCTGCCAGACGAAGAGTGACGCTGACTGAAGCTTCCTTAGTCGCCGAGATAAAGGTTTTATCATCTTCCGGCCGGTCAACGATCACCGTGGCATCCTGCACCCCAGCAAAATTAAGAAGGTTCTCTTTGATAGAGGATTGAAGGGCAAGGGTGATCTTTGTGTGTTTTTCCAGGGAAGACGTAGTCATATCGCTCTCCAGCGCCGTCTCCCAGGTCATTTCCTTATCCACAATACCGTTTGCACCCATCACCAGAACTGCGTCGGAATAATCCGACTGCTCCACCTCAAAGGAAGTAGTTCCCGACGCATCCGTTTTCATCTTGTGGTCGATGTTCTCTCCCTCCAGTGCCTCGGAAAGTGTATTGGCAAGACTGGCATCTGAAAAAGTGGCCAGATGCGTATAAACCGGCCTTGTCATATAATAGGACAACAAAATCAAGGCAAAAAACACTGCAAGTACGACGCAGATAATAATCGTTTTTTGTCTGGTTGTATATTTGTTCCAAAATGCAACTATTTTATCCTTAATGGCGATCAGCTGATCCATCATAATGTTTCCGCTCCTAACTATCTAAATTTTTTCTCCATTCATCAGAAAGGAGTAAAATCAGAACTGAAGGTTCAGTAGTGACCGGTAGGCTTCCATTGCCGTATTCTTCACCGCAACGGTGTACTGCAGTGATATGTTCGCCTTCTGCTGAGCCACCTGCAGGTCGTGCAGGCTGTCCGACTCACCCATAGCAAAACGAACCTCTTCCACCTCCGCTTTATTGGAAAGCTGATCTGTCTCACTCACAAGTTTCATGGCTGAATCAAGCAAACTATCAAAACTAGTTTTACCATGGCTGTCTTCCGTCCGATCCGTCGTGCTGCCATATCTGCTCACAGCAGACAAGCTGTCAATTCCTGAAATGCGATTCAAATCCATACCGTTTTCCTCTCTTCTATTCTTTACTCAGTTGCTCTTTATCAGGCTCCACCAATTTCCAGCGCCTTTAACGCCATACTTTTCGTGGAGTTTAGCACAGTGACGTTTGCCTCATAGGCTCTTGTCGCATCAATCAGATTCGTCATCTCTGTCACAGTATTTACATTGGGATACATAACATAACCGTTTTCGTCGGCATCCGGATGGGAAGGATCATACACCATACGGCCCTCACCCGGATCCTCTGCGATCTCCGTCACTTTCACACCTTTACCAGTATGTCCTGTAGCAAAACTAAGGGATTCTTCAAAAGTCGGAAAACTCTTTTCCTCAAAAACAACCATCTTTCGTTTATAGGGGTTCCCCTTCGCATCCCTGGTTGTATTTACATTCGCAATATTCTGCGAAATAACATCACTCCGTACCTGCTGGGCCGTCATGCCCGTAGCACTCATGTCCAACGCGCCAAAAACTGACATATTCATTCTCCTTTCCTTCCTCTTTATCCACAGCCGGCTCCCGTCACTTCCGTTCTATTTTACCGGTTAGCTGGTTTTTATCGCCGACTTCAGCCGGGAAAATTCCTGACTCATGGAATTCATCAATGTGTAATATTTGAGCTGGTTCTTGGCAAGCTCCACGCCTTCTGTATGTATATCAACGTTGTTGCCGTCGTACCGGTAACTCAGACTCACCTGATCGGTATATGTCGTACAGTTCAGCTCATTCAGGTCTATATTGGAAATCGTCTCATCCAGAGAATCAGTCCCTGCCACAGCGTTCGACAGATACGTCTCAAACTGTACATCCTTTCTCTTAAATCCTGGCGTATCCGCATTGGCAATATTGTTGGCTAGAATATCATTCCTTGTCCAGCTGGCGTCCGCCGCTTTACCGAGAACATTGATGTAATTGTAAGCATTTGATAAAACCATATCCTCAATCCTTTCTATTTTTATTTAAGGACAAAACCGCAAAAGGCATTATGAAAACAAATCACAATTCCGTTTGCGACGCAAGAAATCCATTTCTTCTTTTAATATTTTCAAACCCAGCAGACCTAATATCACAATCTTAATGCAGGTTTTGTCTCATATTTCTGTTTTTTTATTACAGCTGTTTTCAAATTCTGCAAATACGATATCATTGAGTATCTTGATATGCGTTCCTTTTACTCCATAGGATTTCGTCTCAAGCACTCCCGCACTTTCCAACTTCTTTAGAGCGTTTACGATCACAGTCCTTGTGATCCCCACTTCCTTCGCAAGACGCGAAGTAACAATGGTACCCTCACCGGAATCAAGATGACAAAGAACGAACTCAGCCGCTTTTGTCTCCAAGGGCGATAAAATATGCATGACAGATTCCACAACCTGCTGCTTGCGGTTGGCATAATCCGCCTCTTCTGCTACCGAACGCATCATCTCAAGTCCTACAACCGTAGTGCTGTACTCCGTCAAAATAATATCTTCAATGCCATATGCCTGCAGTTTCCGATATAAAAACAAAGTTCCAAGCCGTTTTCCAGCAATATACACAGGAGTGATCAGCGCCTGCAGCTCTCCTGTCTCCTCCCTGGGAATCCCCAATGTCTCAAGATTCACATTTTCTTTGGTAGATAATACCTCCAAAAATCTTTTACTCAGTTTCGCATCGATCAGCTTACCTTTCGCAGAAGGAAAACCCGACAGGACCCCTTCTTCTGCCCCCGGGGACATACCCAGGACTTTCCCCTTGCTGCTGATCACAAATACTTTGGAATCCAATAAGTCCCCCAGGACCTGACACAAATCCGTAAAAGCAACCTTTGAAACACGATTATCCCTAAGAAGCCCGTTGATTTTACGTGTTTTATCCAATAAGTCTACACTCATTTCACAGCCTCACAATCAACCTTTTACAATTTTAGCATATTTCAGGATAAAATTCAAGTATTAACCGTTTGTTTTTCATTGTCAGAAGATGGCTTGCTTTCCGTGGAATTTGCATTCTCCTCTGTAGAAGTTGCTTTCTCTTCTGTGGAGGATGATTTCTTCTCCTCCATATATCCACAGCTGGCATCGGCACAAACCAGTTTATTTCCTTTTTCCAGCAGCATGTTCCCACATGTGGGACAGATCTTATCTGACGGTTTCTGCCAGGTCATAACATCGCAATCCGGATAATTTTCACAGCCATAATAACGCCGGCCTTTCTGGGTCTTCTTAATAACAATCTCGCCGCCGCACTTATTACACCTGACGCCAATTTTTTCAAAATATGGCTTTGTATTCCGGCAGTCGGGGAACCCCGGACATGCCATAAATTTTCCGTGGGGCCCGTATTTGATTACCATATTTCTTCCACAGTTCTCGCAGATGGTATCTGTGACCTCATCTTCAATCTTTATCTTTTCCAATGCCTGTTCCGCATGGTTCACAGCCTCTTCCAGATCCGGGTAAAAGTTCCGGATGATGCTTTTCCATTCCACGCTGCCATCTGCCACACCATCCAGAAGGGTTTCCATCGTCGCAGTAAAATTGACATCGACAATACTGGAAAAAGCGCTTTTCATAATTTCATTCACAATATCTCCCAGGTCCGAAAGATATAGATTCTTCTGTTCCTTCGCCACATACCGGCGGGAAATCAGCGTGGTGATCGTCGGCGCGTAGGTACTTGGACGGCCGATCCCCAGCTCCTCCAGCGCTTTTACCAGGGAGGCTTCCGTATAGTGTGCCGGCGGCTGAGTGAAATGCTGCTCTTTTTTTAGTTCCGCCCGGTCAAATACGGTGCCCTCCGTAACCTTATGGAGCACAGCATTCTTTTCTTCTTTGTCCTCATTATCCTGATAGACAGATAAGAATCCGGGAAATACAATCTTGGAACCAGAACTGGTAAACCGATAATCTCCGGCATCGATCTTCACTGATGTGGTCTCATATCTGGCTGCATTCATCCGGCTCGCCACAAATCGTTTCCAGATCACCTGATAGAGACGGAACTGATCCCTGGTCAGAGAATCTTTTACCATCGCCGGTGTCAGATCTACATAAGTAGGACGAATCGCCTCGTGGGCATCCTGAATCTTTTTATCCTCTTTTTTTATATAATTGGCAGAAATAATGTTTTCCTCACCGTAATTTTCACGGATAAATTCTTTACACTCCCTGTCTGCCTCTTCCGAGATCCGGGTGGAATCGGTACGCAGATAAGTGATAAGGCCTATGCTTCCCCGTCCCTTCACGGTGACGCCTTCGTATAACTGCTGGGCGATCCGCATCGTTTTCTGGGTGGAAAAGTTCATGTGCTTTGCCCCTTCCTGCTGAAGGGTACTCGTGGTAAAAGGAAGCGGCGGTTTTTTGGTACGCTCTCCTTTTTTGATGTCTGTCACCCGGTAAGCAGCGCCCTCTAATTGTCTTACGATACCTTCCATCTCCTGGGCAGAAATATTTTCCTGCTTTTTGGGATTGCCGTAATATTTTGCGATCAATGGCTTTTTGCTTCCTTTCACTGCAAAGGCAGCTTCCAGCGTCCAGTATTCCTGAGGAATAAAAGCATCGATCTCCGCCTCACGGTCCGCGATGATCCTCAGTGCCACCGACTGCACCCGTCCTGCACTGAGCCCTCTCTTTACCTTCTGCCAGAGCAGGGGGCTGATGGAATATCCCACCATCCGGTCCAGAACACGTCTCGCCTGCTGGGCATCCACCAGATCCATATCAATTTCTCTGGACTGTTTGATGGCCTGACGGACTGCATTTTTTGTAATTTCATTAAAGGTTATACGGCTCGTCTTCTTTGGATCCAGCTTTAAGGCGTGGAATAAATGCCAGGAGATCGCCTCCCCTTCCCGGTCGGGGTCCGTCGCCAGATAGATCCGGTCCGCCTTCTTTACCTCTTTTCTCAGTGCGGCGAGAAGTTCGCCCTTTCCCCGTATGGTAATATACTTTGGTTCAAAATCATTTTCAAAGTCGACCCCCATCTGACTTTTGGGCAGATCCCTTACATGCCCGTTTGAAGCCGCCACAGTATAGCTGCTCCCTAAAAATTTTTTGATTGTTTTGGATTTGGCTGGTGACTCCACTATAATCAAATTCTTAGCCATTTCAAAACATCCCCCTTAGATAGCATTCCTTATATAATGATGATTTCCGATCTCTTTGATCAGTCCTCCCTTGAGAAGAGACAGGATACATCCCATCACTTCGGCGGAATTCATATGGACTTCCTCTGCCAGAACAGTCAAATGTTTTGGCTCAAGACTTAAATTAGCATACACCATTTTTTCTCTTCTTTCAAGAATAAGTTTATTTTTTTTTAAATTTTCTGTCAGATCTTCACATACAATTCCATAATAATTCAGTATATCCTCCGGTGTAGTAACCAAAACCGCCCCTTCCCGGATCAGGTTATTACAGCCCTCACTCAAGGTATCTCCGATGCGCCCTGGGATGACAAAAACATCCTTTCCCTGATCCAGCGCCTGCTCTGCCGTTATGAGAGAACCACTCCTTTTTCTCGCCTCCACCACCAGAACTCCCTTTGACAATGCGCTGATGATGCGGTTTCGCATAGGAAAAAAGCCAGGAGCAGCCCTTGTGCCCGGCGGATACTCCGAAAGGATCCCTCCCCTTTTCAGAATGCTCTGGTAAAGCCTGGCATGTTCCGCGGGATAGCAGATCTCCGCACTGTTTCCCAATACCGCGTAAGTCCTGCCTCCTCCCTCCAGCGCTCCCTGATGTGCCCAGCCGTCGATGCCTCTCGCCATGCCGCTGATGATCCCCACACCAGATGCCGCGAGTGCGGAAGCAAATCTTTTCGCAATTTCTCTTCCATAAACGGAACAGTCTCTTGCTCCCACCACCGCTATGCACAACTGCTCCTGGGGCAGTTCCCCGCGGTAAAACAGACGTTTAGGCGGGTCGTAGAGATGTCGGCACAGAACAGGATATTCCGGGGAAAACCATGTGGTACACCTCATGTCCAGCCGCTCCAGTTCTTCTTTCATCTGTTCTGGACAAAAGGTTTGTCTGCTTGTCACTATATTATGAGCATCTCTGGCAGATATTCCTTTTATTTTTTCAAGCCTTTCCTCATCGGACCGGTAGATCCGCTCCGGCGTCCCCAGCTCCGTCTCCAGCTGCAACAGCTTTCGGATACCGATGCCCGGAATACTGCAGAGCCAGAAATTATATTCCTCACCTTTCATAGGCTGCCTCCATCCCCCAGTATTTCCGATTGACGGATTTGTAAAGTGATGCCTGCAGCAAATGCACTTCCTGGATTTCTCCGCTCTGCTCTAAGTCTGCCCGTGTCCGCGCCACCCGCAGCATCCTTTCAGCCCCTCTCGCGGAAAGCCCTAGCTGCTCCCGGAGATCTTCAAAACACCTCTGCTCTGCCTTTCCCAGTCTGCAGTATTTTTTCAGCAGCCTTCCTGTGAGCTGGCTGTTCCGCGTGATTTTTTCATCCCGGTAGCGCCGGGTCTGAATCTCTCTTGCCCTCTGAACCTGTCTGCGGATCTCCGCGCTTGCCTTTCCCCGGCACTTTTTATCCTCGCCGGGGCTCCGATCCATCTCCACACAGATATCCATGCGGTCAAGAAGTGGTTCGCTGATCCTGGAAAGATAACTCTGGATCTGTCCCTGGGTGCACCGGCATCGGCTGATATCCGGATAATACCCGCATTTGCAAGGATTCATTGCCCCCACAACGATCATGTCCGCCGGAAAAGCATAAGAATGCCCCAGTCTTGCTATATGAATCTGTCCCTCTTCCATGGGCTGCCTCAGCATCTCTAATGTGTTTTTGTCAAACTCTGGAAGTTCATCCAAAAACAGCACGCCATTGTGGGAAAGAGTTATCTCACCGGGAATCGGGTCTTTTCCGCCCCCCGCCATAGCCGCTGCCGGAATGCTGTGGTGTGGCGCCCGAAAGGGACTTTGTAATACCAGTGGCATATCCTCTCTGAGAAGACCTGCGATGCCATATATTTTAGTAAGTTCCACCGCCTCTTCCCTGTCCAGTATCGGCAGTATTCCGGGAATCCTTTTCGCCAGCATGGTCTTCCCTGTTCCCGGCGCTCCGATCAGTAATATATTATGTCCCCCGCTTATGGCTGTCACCAGCGCTGTCTTTGCATTTTCCTGTCCATGTACCTCGTCGAAATCTTCCCAGCTATTTTCCTCTGGCTCCCGGCGCAGGGAATTCAGATCCACCCGTACAGGAGAAAGTTCCAGAACTCCCTTTAAATATTCCACCGCCTCAAGAAGCGTATTTACCCCGATGATATCGATGCCATCTACCATTGCGGCCTCCCTGGCATTCTCTTTTGGCAGAAGAAACCGGCGGAAACCTTCTTTTTTCGCCTGCAATGCCATGGCGAGCGCCCCCTGGATGCTGCAGATATGTCCATTCAGACCAAGTTCTCCTGCCATCAGTATGGATTTGTCTTTATTCTGTGGAATCATGCCGGAAGCGGCAAGTAAAGAAACTGCGATAGGAAGATCGTAACCAGATCCGTCCTTTCTAAGATCTGCCGGAGAAAGATTGACCGTGATCCGTTTAGCGGGAATGCGGAATCCTGAATTCTGGAGTGAGATCCGCACCCTCTCCCTCGCTTCTTTTACAGCGGAAGCAAGGACTCCCACCATATGAAAGACAGGCAGACCATTGGAAACGTCTGCCTCAACCTGGATAATACGTGCCTCAAGTCCTGTGATACCGGCACCGTATACTTTACTGTACAATAAATGTTTCCCCCTTTATTTGTCCTGACTTCAGCACAACATCTGTGCCTGGGAGAAAACTGCCTGATTCGAGTATAGCACCAGGTCTCACTGGTTGTCCAGTATTTTTTTTATCTCATCCATAAATGTATTTACGTCTTTAAATTCCCGGTAAATGGAGGCAAATCTTACATAAGCCACCGGATCCAGGCCTTTCAGCCGCTCCATGACCACCTCTCCAATATACTGGCTGGGAACTTCTTTTTTTTCAAGATTAAAGATCTCCGTCTCAACACTGTCCACCACTTGATTGATCTGGTCGATAGAGATAGGCAGCTTCGTACAGGACCGAAACAGACCTCTCTCGATCTTGGACCGGTCATAAGGTTCTCTTGTCATATCTTTTTTGATCACTACAAGGGGGATCGTCTCTAATTTTTCGTAAGTTGTAAATCTCTTGTCACATTTTTCACACTGTCTCCTGCGACGGATGGAGCTGTTATCATCCGCTGGTCTGGAATCGATCACCTTTGTATTTTCTTCTCCGCAAAATGGACACTTCATGGCTAAGTTCCTTTCCGATTATTATTGTTTTTATAGTCCTTTTCTATGATAATCGATTATTTACTTCACGTAAAGATGTTTTTAACATTTTTTTCTTGCTTTTTCCACATTGATCTCCACCAGGATGACATCGGCACCGATCTGCCGTATACAGGACAGGTCGATCACAAACTCTTCTTCTTTCCCAAAGATCCCAAAGAATTTGCAGGGACCTGGCACTATAATATGGCTGATGCATCCCTTACAAAGATCAAAGATCATGTCCTCTACATATCCAAGTCTCTCACCATCACATACGTTAATTACTTCTTTTTCCTTTAATTCACAGATCCTCATTTTCCAGCTCACACTTCTGCCCCGGGAACAGGAATCCAGTTTTCCTCAATCCGGAAGCAATTATATTTTTATAAATCTATGATTTCAGAGAATATTTCATTCATTTATGAGCAGAATATTTTACAGAATCAAATGGTGCGCCATCACTTCATCAACAGGCTCACTTCTCAAATAATTCACCGGCATGGAGGTCTGTCACTATGGCACAATATAAAGTCGAAATATGCGGAGTAAATACAAGCAAACTTCCCCTCTTAACCGAAGATGAAAAAGAACAGCTCTTTAAAGAAATTGCCAAGGGAAATAAAGAGGCAAGAGACACTTATATCAAAGGAAATCTCCGTCTCGTCCTCAGTATCATCCAGCGCTTTACCAACTCAAATGAGAACATTGACGATCTGTTTCAGATTGGCTGTATCGGTCTGATCAAGGCTATTGATAATTTTGATGTCACGCTGAACGTCAAATTCAGCACCTATGCTGTACCTATGATCATTGGAGAAGTCCGGCGCTTCCTCCGGGACAACAACTCAATCCGGGTCAGCCGCTCCCTGAGAGATATCGCCTATAAGGCGATCTACACCAAAGAAGCTATGATGAAAAAATCAGATCACGAGCCTACTATTGAAGATATTGCAAAGGAACTTGATGTGCCGGCAGAAGACATCGTCTTCGCCCTGGATGCCATACAGAGCCCCGTCTCTCTGTATGAGCCTGTTTATTCAGAGGGGGGAGATACCCTTTATATCATGGACCAGATCAGTGATACAAAAAATAAAGAGGCAAACTGGGTGGAAATGCTCTCTCTGCGGGAAGCTATGAAATCTCTTCCCGAACGGGAAAAAAACATCATTGATCTCCGTTATTTTCAAGGAAAGACCCAGATGGAGGTAGCAGAGGAAATCCACATCTCCCAGGCCCAGGTCTCCCGTCTGGAAAAGAACGCATTGGGGATCATGAAGACAGCCCTGGCATAATTCAATGGCAGCAAACCAAAAAGAACAGCTTCCTATCTAACTTTAAATAGGAAACTGTTTTTTTCTTAGGATTTTTTCTTAGGTTTTATTCTTATTTTACATATTTCTTCAATGTGCTTCGGATCGCACCTTTACCGGATGTCAGCTCGGCAAACATGCCTTCCACCTTCTCACCGAGACCCGCCTCATACAGATTCACACCAAAGATGGTCTCATCTTTCAGAATGGGCTCCAGTGCAGCATGCACATCCGTCTCTTCTCCAAGTTTTACCCCGGCAACGTATTTTTTTACTTTTTCTAACAGAGGATCTGGACTCTGTTCAAATTCTTCACCGTCGTCATTGATGCCCATGAGATAGCGGCACCAGCCAGCCAGCACCAGAGGGATCAGTGTCAAGGATTTTACATCCAGTGTATCGCTAGCCAGATAGGATTTGATCGTTTCTCCAAACCGAACAGAAAGCTTCTGGGAGGTATCTGTGGCGATCCGCTGAGGTGAATCCGGCATAAAGGGATTCGGAAATCTCAATTTTAGCACAGCACCAGCAAAATCCTTCGGATCAATAACTCCTGGGTCTACTACCACCGGCATTCCTTCTTCGTAGCACATTTTTTCAATAAGAGCAGACAATTCTGCATCTTTCATCTCTTCATGGATAGAGGTATGGGATAACAGACAGCCATACACAGCCAGCGCAGTGTGAAGTGGATTCAGGCAGGTACAAACCTTCATTCTCTCCACTTTATCTACCGTCTCTTTGTCGGTAAAAAGAACACCCGCTTTTTCCAGCGGCGGTCTTCCATTGGGGAAAGAGTCTTCAATCACTAGATACCCTGTTTCCTCAGAATTCACAAAAGGCGAAGTATAGGTGTTACGGCTGGTAATGATCAGCTCTGTATCTTCAAAACCATCCTCTTCCAGCATCTTTTTCACATTTTCATCCGGCCTCGGAGTAATCTTATCGATCATGGAGCAGGGGAAGGATACCTTCGAAGGATCCTTCATGAAATCCTCAAATTCTTTCTCCACCATTCCATTCTTCGTCCACGCCTCTACAAAGGCCATGACGCCTGCTTTCAGCTTATCTCCGTTATGAGAACAGTTATCCATACTGGACAGGGCGATCGGCGCCTTACAGGTCTGATAACGGCGGTAGCATAATGCCGCGATCCGTCCCATAAGATGTCCCTGGTTCTCCATTGACTCTTTAAATCCAGCTTCTACCACCGGAAGAATATCTCCCTTTCCGTCATAAAGACTATAGCCCTTCTCAGTAATAGTAAAACTTGCAATCTGCAACGACGGGGATTCAAAAATCTCAAATAGCCTGGAAAAGTCTTCCGGAACTGACTGGTCTGCCACCAGTGCCTCTACAACGCTCCCCACCACCTTTTTCTCAATGGTTCCATTGGATTTCAAAACCACGGATAGACTGAGGGAATCATATGGTTTATAAGCTTTTGTGATGATCTCGTGGTCAAAGCTCTCCGCCACGATCACACCCTTGTCATATGCGCCGCTGTTTAGCAATCTCTGAAGTATTTCAGCCGGAAATGCCCGGAAAATATTTCCTGCTCCAAAATGAACCCATACGGGATTCCTCTTCGTGTTTTTCTTTACGGCTTCCCGGTCATACTCTGGCAGTTCATATCCTTTTGCCTTCCAGTCACCGGAAATTTCCTTTTGCAAATCTGTCAATTTCATGATCTTACTGTCCTTTCCAAATTCATTTACTATTTTTCTTGATAGCTTCCCAAAGACCGTTCAGATAAGCCACACCCAGAGCCCGGTCATAGAGCCCGTACCCCGGTCTTGCCTGCTCATCCCAGATCATTCTGCCATGGTCCGGACGGATCACACCGTCAAAGCCCATGTCAATCAATGCCTTTACAATCTCGTACATATCAAAATTACCATCGGAAGAAAGATGGGACACCTCATGGAACAGGTCATCATTTTCATATTTGATATTCCGGATATGGGCAAAATGTATTCTCTCAGCAATCTTCGGATTGCGGATGATCTTCGGCAGGTCATTATTCAGATTACTTCCCAGGGAGCCGGTACAGAAAGTAAATCCGTTATAAATGCTGTCATTCAGGGAAGCGATCTTTAACAGATCCTCCTCGCAGGTTACAATCCTTGGAAGTCCGAACACATCCCATGCCGGATCGTCTGGATGAACCGCCATCTTGATCTGGTATTTTTCGCAGACTGGCATAATGCCATCGAGAAAATACTTAAAATTCTCCCGAAGCTTGTCCGCTGTCACGTCTTTGTATTTTTCAAACAGTTCCATGATCTCTGCCTTACGGTTTGGTTCCCAGCCAGGCATAACGAAACCGCCACTGGCTTTTTCAATACGGTCAAACATCTCACTGGCATCGATCCCGTCAATGATAGAGGAATCATAGGCAAGGGCTGTGGAACCATCTTCCAGAGGCATCGCAAGATCTGTCCTGGTCCAGTCAAAAACCGGCATAAAATTATAGCATACCAGATGAATCCCCGCTTTTCCCACTGCCTCTAAAGACTTCCTGTAGTTTTCGATCAACTGGTCACGGGCCGGCAGACCGATCTTGATGTCCTCATGGACATTGATACTCTCAATCCCTGTCAGCTGCAGTCCTTTTGCCTCCACTTCCTGTTTCCTTTTCATAACATCCTCATAGGTCCATGGTTCTCCTGCCGGGATGTCATGAAGTGCTGTGATAACTCCGGTTACTCCTGGTATCTGGCGGATCTGTTCCAATGTCACACTGTCATTTCCCTCTCCATACCATCTTAATGTCATTTCCATATACTATTCTTCCTTTCCTTACAAAATAAAATACATCAGGGGTAGATTTTTCTTCCTTTTTCATCACCAATCCCACATTTACGGTAAAAATATGTATTCACACGGTCACGCCATTCCCTTGCATTCACGAGCTGTCTCTCAAAACGCTCCGCCACACAGGAAAAAGCCCGGTCTGGAATTTTACCTTTGAGGGTATTCCAGCTTTTCTGCATCGCCTCCACCTCCTGGACTCCTTCAAAATGAGTGTCATATATGTGCTGGATCAATGTTTTTCCAGTTTTTAACACATATGTATATGGAACGTGATGGAAGAAAAGCAACAATTCCTCCGGGCATTTCTCCATATCACCATAAAGGGAGCACCAGGGTTCATTGTACTGGGTCACATACCCGGTCCCTTTTTCAGTCCGGTCCACACCGATCCCATGGAGATCCGCCCGGTGATAGGTCCCCCAGCGGTCATATTCGTACCCGTCGATATCCGGTCCATAATGATAATGAGGGGTAACCATCCAGCCGATTCCCAAAGGGGCATTGTACTTTTCATAAGTCCCCCAGGAGCTGCACAACATGGGCACGATGACCTCTGTCACTTCCCTGGAACTGCCAAAAGACAACCTTGTCCACTCCCTGGCAATCTGCTCGGCACTCAGGGAGGCATCCATCGCCAGACGCCCAAATCCATACAGATTTGCTGCTGCAAGATCATTTCCCGTCCAGTTCTCATCATCCCCGGTATTGATCACACCGGCGATACCGCACAGGTTCTGACCATAACACGTTCCGGAGACTACCCTTTCCACGGTGGTTCCCTCTCCTTCCCCATAGGTATCAAAAGAGAGGATTTCCTTCCACATCGGGATCAGATAGCAGAGATCGATCTGCTGTCCGGTATATTCCTGGGCAATCTGTACTTCAAGGATCATATTGGTCTTTTTAAGCCCTCCAAAGAGTGGCGATACCGGCTCTCTGACCTGAAAATCCATAGGCCCGTTCTTAATCTGAAGAATCACATTGTCATCAAAACTGCCATCCAATTCCATAAAATGATCATAGGCAGCCCTGGCACGGTCCGTCTTGTGATCCCTCCAGTCCTGGCCACAGTTATATACAAAGCACCTCCACACGACGATACCGCCGTAGGGCGCCAGCGCCCTGGCAAGCATATTGGCACCCTCAGCATGGGTTCTTCCATAAGTAAAGGGACCTGGTCTTCCCTCGGAATCCGCTTTTACCAAAAATCCACCAAATTCAGGAATGACTTCGTAAATATGCTTCACGGCCTGTTCCCACCATCTTATCACATCCGGATCCAGAGGGTCTGATACCGGAATATTTCCCAGCTCCATTGGAGCTGCAAAATTTACACTAAGGAAAAGTTTTATGCCATATCTGCCAAACAGATCCGCATATTTTTTCACCATGTCCAGATATACATCTGTGATGAGATAAGTCTCCCTTTTGTGCACATTTACGTTATTGATCACAATAGCGTTTGTACCAATGGAAGCCATCAGCCGGGCGTACATTTCTGTTCTATCGCTGTAGTGCATTTTGTAATCCTCATAAAAGAAGGACTGCCCGGAATACCCTCTCTCAATACTCCCGTTCATATCATCCCAGTGATCCATGATCCGGAGAGGCATCGCCGGCGTACAACGATAGGGCAATGAGTCTTCCAGTTCCTCAAGACAAACCATCCGTACAAAGGCAAATACCCCCTGTAACAATGCTTCTTCAGATTTCCCGGTGATGATCATACTTCCATCTTCTTCTGTGATCATGAAAGTCTGGTATGCCAGTGCCTCTTTACAGTCAGAAACTTCCAGCCCCGGATCCACTTCCATATAAACCCCTGGTTCTTCAATGGCATCGCCTAAAAGCTCCAGGGACTCTCCCAGCAGCTGTGCCATGGATGTACAATACTCTTCCCCCGCTGTGGCAGCAATCTTTCCCTCCGCCATCATCACAGGATGATAGAAACACGCTCTTTTCTGCTCTTCTGGCAGTTCTTTATAATCCAGCCAGCATTTCGTATAGTTTGCAGTGTTCATTCTTTCCTCCAATTATTCAGCAATCTCAATAGCGTCTCCCACATTTTGAACGACAAATTTTTCCGGAGAATTTCCCGTCAGAACTTTGCTTCTCGCATCCGGCTGACTGGTTCCCACATATATTTCGTAATCACAGTGCTCCAGAACCTTTACCCCCTCTTCATTATAGAGAGCAAAATCCGCATCTTTCAGTGTCAAAGTGATCTCTCTGCTCTCTCCCGGTTTCAGCGCCACCTTCTTCAACGCCTTGAGCTGATAATTTGGAGCATTTTCCAGGCAGGCATGTATGTAGACCTGTACGGTTTCGGCACCTTCCATATTTCCAGTATTCTTTACTGTCGTCCGCACCGTAACACTCTGACCTGCCGCTATCCTGTCCCCGGAGATCTCTGTGCCGTCCAGTTCAAATTCTGTATAGCTCAGACCGTAGCCAAATGGATAGAGCGCCTCATTTTTCATATAACGGTAGGTTCTGTTTTTCATGGAATAATCTTTAAAATCTGGAAGTTCCTCCGATGTGCGGTAAAAGGTCACCGGTAATTTTCCTTCCGGAGAGCTCTCTCCAAATAAGATATCGGCAATCGCCTTTCCGCCTCTCGCTCCCGGATACCAGCCCTGGAGGATCGCCGGTATGTGTTCGTCTGCATAGGGAACAGCAAGGGCACTTCCTGAAAGGAGAACGAGAACAACCGGTTTCCCGGATTTCACCAATTCCTCCAATACTTGCTGCTGCAGTCCCGGAAGATTAAGGTTCGGCTTATCTCCGCTGGCAAATTCGTTTCCCTGATCTCCCTCTTCCCCTTCAAGGCTTGCATCCAGTCCCAGACAGGCAATGATCACATCCGATGCATCTGCTACAGCACGAACTTCCGACATACGGTCATTTGCCTGGGCCAGTCCCTGCATGCGGTCCCTGCAGAGATGACATCCTGCAGAATAGAGTACTCTTGCATCTTCTCCCACATAACGCTGAATCCCCTCCAGAATGGTTATGTACTCCGATGCCGTCCCCTCATAATTTCCCACCAGTGCTTTCCGGTTGTTGGCATTTGGTCCCACCACACCAATAGTCTTATAGGCTTTCTTATCTAATGGGAGAAGCCCCCCTGAGTTCTTCAACAGAACCGCACTTTTCCTTGCTGCCTCTTCATTGAGTTCTTTATGTTTATCGCAGTCAACCACGCAATAATCAATGGCATGATAAGGAACCTTTTCTTGTGGGTCAAAGAGTCCCAGTTTCATTCTCGTGGTAAAGAGTCGTTTTACGGCACGGGTAATGGTTTCCTCCTCTACCAGTCCGTCTTCCACTGCCTTTAAAAGATTGCCATAAATATTACCACAGTTCAGATCACAGCCTTTATTCATGGCAAGGGCAACACTTTCTACAGGTGTAGATGTCACCATGTGATACTCATGGAAGTCCCGGATCGCCCAGCAGTCCGATGTGACATGCCCATTAAACTGCCACTCTCCCCGCAGTATGTCTTCCAACAGTCTGGCACTGCCACAACAGGCCTCGCCGTTGGTACGGTTATAGGCACCCATGACCACTTCCACACCAGCTTCCTTTACACATGCCTTAAAAGCCGGAAGATAAGTCTCTCTTAGATCCTGCTCACTGACCACTGCATTGAAACTATGTCTTTCATCCTCCGGACCGGAGTGAACAGCAAAATGCTTTGCACAGGCAGCAACCTTCATATATTTTTCGTCTTTCCCTTGCATTCCTTCAATAAACCGTACCCCCAGCCTGGACGTCAGATAAGGATCTTCACCAAAGGTCTCATGTCCACGCCCCCATCTCGGATCACGGAATATATTTACATTTGGTGACCAAAATGTCAAACCTTTATAGATATCATAATCGCCATACTTCTGCTGCGCATTAAATTTGGCACGCCCCTCATCCGAGACAGCTTCTGCGATATTTTCTAAAAAATCTTCATCAAATGTGGCAGCAAGTCCGATCGCCTGCGGAAAAACGGTAGCTGTACCTGCCCTCGCCACACCGTGAAGCGCTTCATTCCAATAATTATATGCCTTTACATCCAAACGGTCTATGGCAGGTGCTCCATGAAGAGTCTGGTATACTTTTTCCTCCAGTGTCAATTCAGACACCAGCGCCTCCGCTCTCTCTTCAAAGGATAATGATTCATCCAGATATTTTTTATCGCTCATATTTTTCTCCAATCTTGATCCATAATACTGATATTGTTCCCTTTTCCCATATATCCCGGATATTTTAAAACAGGGCTGGACAAAACAAACTACCGTCTGTTCTGGTCAGCCCCACTATTTACTTACCTGTCAATCAACAGGCAGATTATTTAGAATGAGAAGCTGCAAAATTCTCATACTTCTTATTCATATCGTCGATTACTTTATTCCACTGTGAAGAAACTTTTTCAATCTGCTTTGCTGGCGTTGTAGCACCTGCGTATACACTATAGCAGAAATCACCATAATCAAGCTCACCAAGCATTGGCAGATAGGAGGTCTGCTTGCGCTCTGGTTCTCTCATCATGGTCAATGTCTCATCCACCGCACGCTCATCTCTGAACTGCTCATAATATGGCTCTTTCCAAGCCTCTTCAAGATCAAATTCCGGTGTAGGCTCTGTGTAAAGATCATAAGCAAATGCAATCTTCTCTGCCTCTTCCGGCTCATAGCAGCTAGGCATTACAATAATGTTGTCGTTTGGTGTTGAGCAGTTGGTTGCATCCTTATTCTTTTCATTGTATGGGAACATAACAAATCCCCAGTTATCTTCCATGGTAGCAAATGCACTGATCTCATAAACCTCAGATACCTGCATTGCAACTTCACCATCACGGAATGCGGCTTTATACCAATCCCATGCTGCTCCGTCTGGTTTCGGCTTAATATAACCTTCATTATAAAGGCTCATGCCCCAGTTCATAGCCTCAAGGAATTCCTTGGTTCCGCTTTTATTTTCATATTTTCCTTCTTCATTCACATCAACAAATGTTGCATTGTTGTTTGCTGCACACATTGGCAGATAATATTTTGAGAAACTTGCCAGCGCATACTGATCTGTTTTTCCATCTCCGTCTGCATCAACTGTAAGCTTCTTACAATACTCTTTAAACTTAGTCCATGTCCACTTACCAGATTTCTGAAGGTCGTAAGGCTCATCCTCTTCAATACCTGCTTCTTTCAGCATACGCTTGTTAAAGAATACACCTCCACGCGGCTCTGCCTCAGGATTCATTCCCCAGATACCATTTCCGATGCTCATAAGCTCGACAACGGTCTGATTCCATTTTTCTTCTTTGAAATCAAGTTCCGGAAGAGTGGAAAGGTCATACATAAGTCCTTTCATAAGCGGAGCAGCAACCTTCTCCTGATACAGATAGTGCAGCTGACATTCCGGACTCTTAGACATTACACCATTTACGTATTTTTCCTGCTGATCCTGGTAAGAAAACTTCGTCTCACGCTTGATCTTGAAATTGTATTTGTCCATGATTTCCTGTCGGTAGTCCTCTGTTGCCCTTGCATACTCAGACTCTCCAACCTCTTCAGATGTATACCAGTCTCCGATGGAGATTGTCATTCCACCGAGGTCGTCAAAAGTCTTTTTCTGTGATGACTGTTCCTCTTTGTTTTCCTCATTTTTAGATCCGGGATCCGGTTTTGCAGGATCGTCATTTTTATCGCCGCATCCACTGAGACATCCAACAGTAAGTACAACAGTAAGACCCATTGCAAGCAATTTTTTCATATTTGCTTTCATAATTTTTACCTCCTTTGATTTTTTTATCGTTACACGCTGTCCTGGACAAGACAGCGTGGTAACAAACTACTTTTGCATTCGCTCCGCCTTCGGCTTCGCTCATGATGTTGCTCATCCCGAGTTTTGCAAAAACTCGCTGATAAGTCCGCCAGGACTTATTTTGTCACATCTTGATACCTGACTGGCTCAGACTTTCTACAAAACCTTTCTGAGCAAAGAGATAGATGAAGATCAACGGTATGATCACCATCAAAGTTCCCGTTGCGATCATTCCCTGGGAATATGCCGTTGTCGCCTTTTTCGCGATTCCGCGCACATCCAGGTAACTATCCAGTGCACCAGCTATGTTGGCAAGCTTGGCAGATAGAATTGCGAAATCTGACTTCAGGAACAGATTGGAATAAAAAGAATCTGTCCACTGCCATACAAAGGCAAACAGGAAACATGATGTGATAATTGGTTTTGCATCCGGAAGCATGATCCTTACAAAGGTTGCCACCTTGCCACATCCATCCACATAAGCGGCTTCTTCTAACTCCTTTGGAATACCGCGGAAGAACTGGCGGATCATATAAATATACAGACCACTCTTGAGTCCCATACACCCCAGACACATCAGTGCATAGGGGGTTACTGTCCCCAATAGATTCAGCGGCTTTCCAGTGATCAGTTTAAATATACCAAAAACATCAAAGTAAGCAAAATTCAAATAAAGAGATGACTGGATCGTGGACGGCGGAACGAGGATTACAAGAATCACTGCACCAAACCACAGACCTTTTAAAGGAAACTTATATCTGGCAAACCCATATCCCACCAGTACGCAGGAAATGATCTGAAGAACACTGACCATCAATGAGATCAAGCCTGTGTTCAAAAGAGACTGCCAGTATTTCATAAGATATCCGGCAATTTTGTAGTTATCCAGAGTAAAGTGCCTCGGTATGGCAACAATCGTTGAATCGTATAAGTCCTGTTCTTCCATGAAACTCAGCGAGACCTTATTCAACAATGGCTGCAGAATCATAAAACATAATCCAAACAATAATACCGCACGTATAATCTTATAAAAGACTCTAAACGATACTTTTCTCAATAGGTACCCGTTGGATTTTTTGTTTCGTTCGATAAAGGTTTTAAATTTATTCTTCTTATTATTCATAATAGTACACCCTCTTAGAAATAATCAGCGAAATGATACCAAGTATGATAATTACACAAAGGAAATATACCCAAGCCATCGCCGAACTAACTCCATAATTCAACTTTGTTACCTCTTCGGAAATCTTCGTCATAACCGTGTTATCTGTCTTTAAGAAGAAGTCGATTACGGTATACACTACGTTTACGAGTATCATTGAGCTAACCATTGGGAACGTAATCTTCCAGAAACTTTCCCAGGCAGTACATCCCTCGATCTTCGCCGCTTCAAACATACTGGGCGAGATCGTCTGCAGAGCAGAGAGGAACATGATGATCTGAATACCAGAAGCAATCGCTATGTTATAAACCTGATTAATGATCATAAATACATACTCAAACATCTTCGACATTGGACTGCTGTCTGATGTCACCAGTATACTTTCCAGCACTCCGGTGACGCTTGTATCAGTGGAGGTTTCTGAGATAACCTCCTTCATATCGCTTAACAGTGCGTTGTTGTACTCAACACCTACGATGACACCGGATGAAAGGATCACCGGAAGGAAGAAGATAGCACGAACGGCACCTCTTCCTTTAAAATTCTGATTCAGTAACATTGCAATAAAGAAACTGAAGATCAAAGTAGCCGGCGTATTGAACACCATTGTCGTGAGCTCGCTGATCAGATACGGCACAAATTCTGCATCCACCGTAAAAGCATGCATATAGTTTTTAATACCTACCCATGTCATACTAAAACCAGCGGCATCAGGATCCGGTTTTACTTCATTAAATGTCATCATCAGGGACTGTCCCAGAGGAACAACCATAAACAAGATAAATCCCAGGATAAAGGGAAGAATAAACAAGTATCCCGCAATGGCATTCTTTTGTGCAAGTGTCTTTTTCTTCTTTTGCTTTTTCATTTATTCTCCACCTCCTGTCTTAAGGGTTACAAAATCTCTCTGTGGAATCGTCTTTCCGTTATAATCATAATCTGCATAATTATAATTTACAATAACTGCTTTCCCACTTTCGTAGGTCGTCTTGAAAACTCCACTGGCAAGTTTTTCGTGGGCCACAATGAACTGGCTGTAAATGTCGCCGAGATTGCTGTTAAACTTATTATAAAGCTCGATAGCAGAATCTTTCCAATCCATGAAATTACATGCATAATATTGTGTATTCTCACCATCCTGAAGCACACTGGTGGGTGCATCCATAAAGGTGTAGTACAACCCGGCCCCTGTCTCCGCTGACTTCAGGATCATATCCGTCTGATCTTCGGAAAGATTTATGGCACTTCCTGAGTAATTTACCAGACCGTGAAGAGCAATCTGATAAAATGGAACGCTCTCATCAATGATGTTCACTGCCCTGGCGTCAATATCCATATCTGTCACATAATCAGAGTATGGTACAGCATATTGATTACCGGAAGCTGTCATCACAAGACTTCCACTCTCTTTCAGAGCTTTCATCTTATCAATCTGCATATTCATGGAGGCTTCCCTGGAAACTCTTGCCTTCGGATTATAGTCTCCGGCAAGGGTATTTCCCACGTCCTCAAATCCAATATTATTTACACCGAGAGCTGATATCTCTGACAGATAATTATCGATATTCTCAATGGTATAAGAGGGTTTTACAAGATAATACATTTCACACAAGGTATATTCTTCGTTTGTCTGATATACGATGGGATCCAGTGTATACAGCTCGCAGATCTCACGGCTTACAAACTTCGCCGCATCCCGGTTTACGCTAAATCCGTCAAGCATCTTATCTTTCATGACATACATGAACTTAGCATTCAGGAAAAGGTCAAGTCCCGCTGTGCTGGCAGCATAGGTTGCAAGACTCTTGATATCAGATTTACTTCCAAGTCTTCCCACCAGACTTACCTTTGCTGCAGATTTCTGTTTCACTCCTGTATTGAACCATCCCGTATATTTTGCACTCAGATCCTCCACACCAGCACCCTTGAGCTGTTTTAATATTTCTTCTGCCTCCGAGTATTTTGTCAGTGCCTGGGAACGAGTAACCGGATATCCAAGAATATGCTCCACGTTATCTACCGCACCGATCAATTCCACTGCCATCGGCACCGTTGTATTTTCTTTCTTCACCAGCTCCGGATAGCGGTCCATCAGATATTCACGATATCCTTTTGCCAGACTCACATAATCTGTGGCGTCTGAAAAGATATAGCGCTGTGTCAGATTTTCCTTCGGCAGCCCCGCCTCAAAGGAACGAACTGTAGTATCCGACTTTTTGGAAATATCCATATCTTCACCGTGGATCATCTTATATACAAAGCGTCCATAGTTATATCCATTTTCTTTTCCGGCAATATCTGACTCTACGCTGGAATAAGAACTTCCTTCCTCTCCAACACAGATAAAGGAACTCTTTTCCGTCTCATTGGAGACTGCAAATAACGGGAATGAAGCTTTGGATTCATCTACCACCATTTTCCGGCTGATACCATAGTCCCATCCGTACATTTCACTCAGGTATTTCTGCTGGCCGGTCTTACCATTATTAAAGTTAATGATTCCTCCCATGCCATCCGGTACAAGAACATAACCTTTTTCTTCTGAATTTCCTGCTCCCATATAAGGAAGAACAGCAAGTTCTACAATCGGGTAAGTCTGGTTGTATTCAATCTTTTCCATAGGAACCTTAACGACCAGATCCCCATCATCCAGAATATACTGGATCGTAATGTCGAAAATAGGTTTACCACTGTTTCTGGAAACTTTATAAGGCTCGCTGTCCTTATTCCTCTCCTCTTCGGTATACCCTATTTTGGTAAAGATCTGCTCCATGGATTTTGCCTTGGAATCCGTGATCTTCTCCGACAGATAGTAAACAGACTCATCTTTCAGATCCGGAAACATCTCCAGTGCGATCTGAAGCTCTGTGTCATCTTCTGACTCATCCAGATCCTCGTAATTGTAATATACATAATTACGTTTTACAGATTTTTGTTCTGACTCGGACATTTTTTCCAGATAATTATTCATCTTGGACTCTTTGATCACCAGCGGACAAACAAATAATTTTTCCAGATCTCCGATAGTATAGTGTACATCAATCTGTGTATCGCTTACCTTCTCAATCTTATAATTGCCATCTGCAATCGAGGCGTTAAAGTTATTGATTACTTTCTGCGTATCTGTGCTGTTGGAATAGGTAAGGACCATGGTAGACTTCAATACATCTTTAAGCTGCCCTTTTGCATTCGCGTATTTTTCCACATCCTCCCCAGAAGGATTTGAAGTAAAGACTTTATTATGTACTTTGTCCTTTAACACAAA
>CAJUFM010000046.1 GCA_910585745.1 uncultured Eubacterium sp.
AAACAAAAAAGTTTTGATGACTGCCAGCATATTGCAGCGGCAATACTTGCGGGATGTGATATTATTACATCTTGGAATTTTAAGCATATTGTAAATGTAAAGACAGTCAGAGGGGTAAAAGTCATAACAACATTAGAGGGGTATAAGGACTTGCTGATATATCCGCCATCTGTTTTGATAGAAAGTGAGGATGATGACTATGAATAAGCCAACAGTAAGTGAACGGTTTGATGTAGAGGATATTAGAAAGATAAGAGAATATAATTCACTCCGTCATATTAAAATGACACCTGCTGAAATTGTGGAAGATACAAAAAAAGGTGCGGCTGAATTACTTGCAAGACTGAAAGAAAATAAAATGATGAAAGTATAAGAAATGCTATGGGCAGAATATGTCTATAGCATTTCTCGATATAAATTATAGAACAGAAAAATTTATTAGTCTTTTGAAAATGAACATGATAATATGCTAAAAGGGTGTTGTAATGTTTAAAGAGAATACAATTATGAAGAAAAACAAGTATATTTTATTGAGTATATGTGCAGTCTGTGCAGCATTACTATATTGCAGCAAATAGTTGCATGATACTGATTAACCAGATACAGGTTAAGCCTAGAGGAAACTGCTGGCATTTTTTGATATTATGCGGGATAGGGATAGGACATCAGGGAATTGTGATAGACTTATTACTAAGTTAAAAACATAAACAAATGAGCCACGGAGGAAAAAAATGAGGACACGACAAGAAGCTATCCAGTATTGCCTGTCACTGGGCGGCTGTTATGAGGATTATCCTTTTCGTGATCCAAACTGGACAGTGATCCCGGCTTACCATTTGAATAAAAAATATTGGAATTCGATTATTTTAGACGGCACTGTGCCGGAGGAAGATGTTAGGCGGATGATCCAGGAGAGCTATGGGTTGACGGGGAAATAGAAGAGAAAGGGAAGGCAGAAGATGAATGAACAGATGATACAAAAATTGAGAAATGGATTAGAAACTGCTTTTGTAGACAGCAATGTTTCTTCTAATCTTGCTTATAAGCCACAGTTTATTTCAAATAATTATAAAGAAGGAAGTAAGATGTTATCCGCTATTGAAGAGGAACTTTTACTTTGTGATCATTTTTTTATTAGTGTGGCTTTTATAACTATGGCAGGAATCCAACCGCTTGTACAGACGTTGAAAGAGTTGGAAGAAAAGCGGATAGCTGGCCGTATTATGACTACAGACTATTTAACATTTACAGAGCCAAAGGCACTTGATAAATTGCAGGAATTCAGTAACATTGAGTTAAGGATGTACTGTACAGATAAGGCAAAAGAAGGTTTCCATACAAAGGGATATGTTTTTGAAAAAGAGGGGATGTATCGGATCATTGTGGGAAGTTCTAATATGACTTCTAGTGCCCTGACAAAAAATAAGGAATGGAATACAAGGCTGGTTTCAACGGAGGGGGGCGAGTATACAAAACAGATTCTTCAGGAATTTGAAGGTTTTTGGAATTCGGAGTATGCTAAGGAGTACGATGAATTTATAGATGCATACCGCATGAAATATGAGATTGTTAAAAAGCAAAAGAATATTGCACGTAAGTCTCACATTCCATCTGTCGATCAATATCGTTTAAAGCCAAATAACATGCAGCTTGCATTTGTCTCTAATCTAATTAAATTGAGAGATAAAGGTGAGGAGCGGGCACTGCTGATATCGGCAACAGGTACAGGGAAAACCTATGCGTCTGCATTTGCCGCCAGAGAAATAAATCCCAAGAGAATACTTTTTTTAGTTCACAGAGAACAGATTGCCAGACATGCCATTCGTAGTTATAAAAATGTTTTTGGAGAGGAAAAGAAGTTTGGAATGCTGTCGAATAAGGCAAAAGATTATGAGGCGGATTATTTGTTTTCGATGATGCAGACTATGACAAAGTTAGAAACATTACATAGATTTGATAAGAAAAGATTCGATCTGATCATTATTGATGAAGTACATCATGCTGGTGCAGAAAGTTACCAACGCATAATGGAATATTTCAAACCTAAGTTTTGGCTTGGGATGACGGCAAGTCCAGATCGTACCGATGGATTTGATATATATAAAGTGTTTGATCATAATATTGCTTATGAGATACGGTTGCAGCAGGCTTTGGAAGAAGATTTTTTATGTCCATTTCATTATTTCGGGATAACTGATCTCGAAATAAATGGAGAAATACTTGATGATACAAATGGAGTCCGTAATTTTTCAATGCTGGTTTGTGAAGAACGAGTTGACTATATTTTGAAAATGGCAAAATTATATGGTTATTGTGGAGAGCGTGTTAAAGGATTGATATTTTGCAGTGGGAAAGAAGAGGCGATGGAGCTTTCGAGAAAGTTTAACGAGAGAGGATTATTTACAGAATTTTTGTACGGTGCAGATTCACAGGAAAGAAGAGAAGATTGTATTGATAGACTGGTAAATGATGCTCGGGAGGATTATTTAGATTATATTTTTACAATTGATATTTTTAATGAAGGAGTAGATATACCTGAGATCAATCAAGTCATTATGCTTCGTCCTACAGAGAGTCCGATTGTTTTTATTCAGCAGCTTGGACGGGGATTAAGAAGATCAGAGGGAAAAGAATATGTGGTAGTTCTTGATTTTATCGGAAACTATATGAATAATTTTATGATCCCAATCGCTCTGTCTGGAGATCGTACTTATAATAAAGATACGATCAGAAGGTATGTCAGAGAAGGAGCTAGAGTTATTCCAGGCAGTTCCACGATTCATTTTGATGCGATATCAAAAAAACGTATTTTTGAATCCATTGATCGATCAAAGACAACAAAGAAGTTTTTGATTGAAAAATATCTTTTATTGAAGAGTAAATTGGGAAAAATACCAACAATTTTGGACTTTTATGATTATGGTGAGATCGATCCCATGCTGTTTATTTCTTATGCAAAAACCTACCATCGCTTTTTAAAGATGGCAGACAAAGAATACAAGATACAGTTTACTCCCGAAGAAGAAGCTGTTTTAGAGTTTGTATCATCTGTATTTGCAGGTGGAAAGAGAATTCATGAATTGCTTATGTTAGAGCTTCTTATGAAACATGGCAGAGTTACTAAAGACATGTTTCGAGAATGCCTGGAAGGAATTGGAGAGACATACAGGGAAGAAGATTATCTGTCTAGCACCAATGTTTTAGGAAAGAATTTCATGAATACACAATCGGAAAAGAAACGGTTTGAATTAGTAGATTTTTTTGACGCTTTACAAGTGCAAGAATCCCGTGAATTAAGGGCGACAGCTTTTTATAAATGTATACGTCATGTTGAATATTATACGGAGTTAGGTCAGCTGATCCAGTATGGAATGAAAAAATATCATGATTGTTTTCGTATGCACGATGAGGATAACCTGGTACTGTATCAGAAGTATTCCAGAAAGGATGTATGTCGTATCTTAAATTGGGAAAAAGATGATAGCTCAACTATTTATGGATATCGAATAAAATATGATACCTGCCCTATTTTTGTGACATATGAGAAGAAGGAAGATATTGCAAGCAGTACAAAGTATGAGGACCAGTTTATAGATGAGCAGGTGTTTAGCTGGATGACAAGAAGTAAAGTATCAGTGAATAGCCCAGAGGCACAAAATCTGATCCATTTTAGAGAGAGAAGGCTGAAGATTTTTTTGTTCATTAAGAAAAGTGATGGGGAAGGTGCAGACTTTTATTATTTGGGAAGGGTTTATCCCAAACATTGGAAAGAAACAACGATTAACAATGATAAAGGTCAAGAGTTGCCCATTATGAATTTTGAATTGCAATTGGAACACAGTGTCCGTAGTGATATTTATGAATATTTCACGAAGTGAGAAGGAGGGTACGGTAATGAAAACGGTAGAAGTTGTGGCTGCTGTTATACGGAATAAAAATTATATTTTTGCAACTCAGCGCGGTTATGGAGATTTCAAAGATGGATGGGAATTTCCTGGAGGTAAGATAGAAAAGGGGGAGACCCTACAGCAAGCATTAATTCGGGAGATCAGGGAAGAATTGGAGACGGAGATCAGGGTAGGTGATCTGATTGATACCGTTGAATATGATTATCCGGAGTTCCATTTGATTATGCATTGTTTTTGGTGCACAGTAGAATCAGGAAAGCTTATACTGAAAGAACATCAGGCAGCAAAATGGCTACCCAAAGAAGAACTGGATAGTGTTGCGTGGCTGCCGGCGGACAGGATTGTACTGAAGAAAATAAAGGCTACCCTCTCCCCCTAATCCCCCTCTATCTGGCATGCCTCTTCTTTTCATATACAATCCTTGGCTAGTACAACGAATATTAAATAATTGACACATTCACTTGCTTGATTTTTGTTGAAACAGATCCCTTCTAATTCTCCTGCAACAACTTCTCAAATTCTGGCAGGGTGATTGCCGGAGAGTAATACCATCCCTGATACAGTTCGCAGCCCAGTTCCAATAATTTTTCCTGAATGGCAGCATTGCTGACATACTCTGCCAGCACCATCATCTCCAATGAATTTGTCAGCTGTATGATTGACGAGATGATCTCACAACATCTCGGATTATCCAAAATACCTTTTACAAGAGAACCATCCAGTTTCAGCAAATTAAAGTAGCTACCGGTCAGATACTGGATGGATGTGCTGCCCATGGAAAAATCGTCCACTGCTAATTGATATCCCATTTCACGTATCTGATGAAAACGCTCGTTTAGGACGTCATCCAACTGAAGCACTGCCTGCTCCGTGATTTCAATACACATTCCCATCTCACGCACTGGATAGGAACGCGCCAGATTTCTCAAAAAACGTTCAAAAGTTTTCAACTGAATCGTCGTCCCCGTCACATTGACACTGATTTTTAATTTGGGGTCAGGATACTTTTCCCGCAGTAGCTGAATATCCGCTGCAGCCTTCCGCACCACCCATTCCTCAAGGGTCTCCAAAAATCCTGCCTCTTCCGCCAGCTGAAATACAAGAGGTGGATAAATATTTCCGTGTATCACATGATTCCATCGCAACAGCGCCTCTGCACCGATGCATTTTCCGTTTGCATTGTACTGCGGCTGATAATACAGTTTCAGCTCCTGCTGCTCCATAGCCAGCTGTAGATCCGCAGCAAGGGCTTTTCCCATCCATCCATAGGGAAAAGCATCATCGGTAAGCCGAACAGGTATTCTGGTCTGCTCGCTTTCCTGCAGTTTGGAAACCAGTTTCTCATAATCCTGCTTTGCCACCCTGACTTTCTCTTTATCATACCGCTTCACAAAGGGCGCATAAATTGCAACACCGACACAAAGATTTACCAACTGCAAAAATGAACCTGCAAGAGACCCTGTCGCCTTGTATCCGCTGATAAAAATCGGTGTCGTCCATTGAACATCTTGTGTGATCAATGGTACCAGGCCGGTTTTCATACTGACATATGTGATCAGGAAGCAGACAAGCGGTGTACATAAAAATGGGATCAGGAATGTGGTATTGTAGATAATGGGAAGCCCAAATACCATGATCTCATTGACATTAAACATCATTGGAAAAACAGAGATCTTTACCAGCTGTTTTGTATTGTTACGTTTGCTGAAAAGCAGCAGTGCAACTACCAAACACATGGTCGTCCCACATCCTCCCATCAGGACAAAGAAATCGATAAGCTGTTTCGTCAGGATCTCTGTCGCTTCCTTTCCCTGCGACACAAGGAGTATGTTCTTCTCCGTCGCTTTCAGCAATATGTCATTTGACACCCCTTCCAGCATATTGCCGCCATGTATCCCAAAAAACCACAGGACACTGGAAACGATTACAAAACACAGTCCCCGCCAAAGGTCGCCTTTGATATAGGTAAACATTCCGTTTAGCGTCTGGATGATCAGCTCATATACGCTGGAAACATCAAATACCCGCAGTATCACCATATTGACAACCACAAAAATTCCAATTGTTATCGCCGCCGGGAATATCGTCTGAAGTGCCATTCCCAGCCTTACATCTGCACCGTCTGTCAGCAATGTCTTATGGTGAATGCGCTGAAACATACTAATAAACAGACGTGAGGCTATACATGCTGACACGATGGCTGTAAACATTCCCTTTGCCCCGAAGACATCCATCGTAACGTCTGGTACACCGGACAGAACAAAAAAGCTGCTCAAAGACAACAATAATGTAACATGGCCAAAATTTCTTTCCCGCCTGACATAGAGATTTCCATAATGATACCCCACCGTAGCTGCGGTGTAGATAGAGAGCATCCCGAAAGTTGTATTGTAGATCCCTTCAAAAATATGTAATAATGCCCCATTATTCCAAGTTGAAATCACATTCTGGTACCCATCAATCGGTATCGATGCAGCAACTAAAAAAAACGATCCAATCATTAAAATCGGTATCATTGTGATGAGGCTGAAACGGATTGACTGAACTACTACCAGATCTTGTATCCTAGAAAATAATCTACCAATTTTTTTTTGCATAAGTATCCCCCTGTTTAAATCCTTTATCCCCCAGCTTTTGTAAAAAAAACCTAGTTCTATGTTAAAGTGTACCACAAAAGGAATTTAAAGTAAATGATGATCTGATTGATACATCTAGCTGGCTCTCCTTCATTGACTTTTTCCTCCTGATATGATACTTTATTCAGTAGGTACACACACTACGTTTTAAGAGGAAAAGGGGAGATTCAAAAGAAAATGAAGATCATCATTGTGGGCTGCGGTAAGGTCGGCAAAACGCTGGCGGAGGAGCTGAACAAAGAAGATAATGAGGTGACAGTGATCGACCGCCGTTATGCAGAGGTGGAGTCGCTGTCAAATAAATTTGATGTGATGGGAGTTGTGGGAAATGGAGCCAGTTATAAGACACAGATGGAAGCGGGGATCGAGAAGGCAGATATGCTGATCGCGGTAACGGGATCGGACGAGCTAAACCTGCTGTGCTGTCTGATCGCGAAGCGGGCGGGGAATTGTCAGACCATCGCGCGGGTAAGGAATCCGGAGTACAGTGAAGAAATCGGGTTTGTGAAGGGTGCACTGGGGCTGGCGATGACCATCAACCCGGAATTTGCGGCAGCGCAGGAGATCGCAAGGGTGCTGCGTTTCCCATCGGCGATCAAGATCGATACCTTTGCCAAGGGACGGGTGGAGATGCTGAAGTTCCGTGTGCCAGGGGAATCCCGCCTGAATGGTATGCTGGTCATGAATATTGCGCCGAAACTAGGGGCAGATGTGCTGGTATGTGCTGTGGAGAGGGATGGTGAGATCTTTATCCCCAAGGGAGATTTCCGGCTGCAGGAGAAAGATGTGGTGTCCATTATTGCCGGACCTAAGAAAGCCAGCGATTTCTTTAAGAAGATAGGGATTGAGACGCATCAGGTGAAGGATACGATGATCGTAGGGGGAGGAGATACCGGGTATTATCTTGCCAAACTACTCCAGCCTATGGGCATCGGCATCAAATTGATCGAGCAGAATGAGGAGCGGTGTGACCTGCTTTCGGAGCTGCTGCCGAAGGCACAGATCATTCATGCCGACGGCTCGGAACAGATCGTGTTGATCGAAGAGGGAGTGGGGCAGGCAGAGGCTTTTGTGGCGCTGACCAATATCGATGAAGAGAATGTTATGCTTTCGCTCTTTGCCAGGAGTCAGACTTCCGGAAAGATTGCAACAAAGATAAACCGGATGGATTTTGACCGTGTGATCAAGGAGCTGGATCTGGATACTACCGTGTATCCCAAGAAGATAACGGCACAGTACATCCTTCAGTTCGTGCGGGCGATGAAAAATTCCATCGGCTGCAATGTGGAGACGATGTACCGGATTCTGGACGATAAAGCGGAGGCTCTGGAGTTTGTGGTAAAGCAGAGTTCAGAACTGCCAGGGATTCCCCTGGAGAAACTAAAGATCAAAGAGAATACACTAGTGGCATGTATCATACGTGGACGACAGATCATTATCCCAAGAGGAAAGGATGAAATGCAGGTGGGAGACTCGGTGGTGGTGGTGACCACGACGCTGGGGCTGAAAGATATCCGGGATGTGATCAGTGTAAGAAAGCAGTAAAGGAGTAGGCATGAGATGAATATTCGGATCGTTATATATTTTCTTGGCTGGCTTCTTGACTTTGAGGGAGCATTTTTACTACTGCCTTGTTTTGTTGGAGTGATTTATCGGGAAGAGGATGCCCTTTATTTTGCCCTGTCTTCCCTGATCTGTCTTGTACTGGGATTTATCATTACCCGGTTCCGGCCTAAAGACAAATCTTTGTATGCCAGAGAAGGGTTTGTGATCGTGGCGCTCAGCTGGTTTTTGCTCAGTCTGTTCGGGGCGCTTCCTTTTGTGATGTCTGGAGCGATCCCCTCTTTTGTGGATGCGGTGTTTGAGACAGCTTCGGGATTTACGACTACAGGGGCTACGATTCTGGCGGATGTGGGAGTTATGTCCAAGGCAGTTAACTTTTGGCGGACCTTTACCCACTGGATCGGCGGCATGGGTGTGCTGGTATTTATGATGGCGGTAGTCCCTCTGGCAGATGGGCGCAATATGTATCTGATGAAAGCGGAGAGTCCAGGACCTACAGTAGGGAAACTGGTTCCCAGGATCAAGTCTACGGCGAAGCTCTTATACGGAATGTACATCGCCCTGTCGGTGATTGAATTTATATTTCTTCTGGCGGGAAAAATGAGTGCCTACGATGCCATGACCACCACATTTGGAACCGCGGGTACCGGTGGTTTTGGTATTTACAGTGACAGCATCGCAGGATTTTCCTCCTATATACAGATCGTGGTAACAGTATTTATGGTTGCCTTTGGTGTGAATTTTACCTTTTATTATCTGGTCGTCATTGGGCGCCGCTGGAAGGATGCCCTGCGGATGACGGAGGTCAGGGCATATATTCTGATCATTCTGGTAGCATCGGCGGCGATTAGTTTTAACATACGCCATATGTATGGAAGTATTTTTGAAGCGGTAAAACATTCGGCATTTCAGGTGGCTTCCATTATTACGACGACAGGATTTTCCACTGTGGATTTTAACCAGTGGCCGGAGTTTTCCAAGACAGTTCTTCTTATGTTGATGTTTGTCGGTGCTTGTGCCGGAAGCACTGGTGGGGGAATGAAGGTGTCCCGTTTGATCATATGGCTGAAGACATTCTGTAAGGAACTGAAAGTCATGATACATCCCCGGAACATCTACAAAGTTTCGGTGGATGGCAGAAAAGTGGAGCACGAGGTGATCCGTTCGGTAAATGTATTTTTGGTGGCTTACATTCTTACCTATGCGGTTTCCGTTTTGCTGGTAAGTATCGATGGATTTGATTTTACTACTAATTTTTCCGGTGTATCTGCCACTATAAATAATGTGGGGCCTGGATTTAATGCGGTGGGACCGATGGAGAATTTTTCGCTATTCTCCCCATTTTCCAAATGTGTTTTGATTTTTGATATGATCGCGGGAAGGCTGGAACTTTTCCCGATCCTGCTGCTGTTTTCAAAAGCTACCTGGAAAAAATAAAGTTAGCTCGGCGGTGCGAATTTGAACCCGCTGTTAAACTAGGTAAAATAACCATTAAATGAGTGTTGACCTGACCATCAAAATGTTATAATATGAATACAAGTTACATTGTGTCAATATTATAAGGAGGTCATGTTACTCATGAAGAGAATGGTCAAAGGTTTGAGCCTGGTTCTGGTGTGTGCTCTTGTGGCAGGGATCACAGTACCGGTGTCCGCGGCGAAGAAAATGAAATTAAGCAGTAAGAAGATTACGTTAAAGGTGGGACAGAAGAAAAAATTGGAAGTGAAGAATGCCGCTAAAAAGGTGAAATGGTCAGTCAAGAGTGGGAAAAAGTACATATCACTTTCTGGTAAAAAGAAAACCAGTGTAGTAGTAAAGGCCAAAAAACAGGGAAAAGCGGCTGTATTGGCAAAGATAGGGAAGAAGAAACTTACCTGTCAGGTTACTGTTAAAAAAGCAGACGATAAAAAACCAAATGTGCCGACAGCGGTTCCGACAGCTACGGTGACGCCAGCAGTGCCAACACCGACGCCTGCCAGTACTATAACTCCAGCACCGTCTGCGAGCCCGTCGGAAACCCCGGTTACTACTCCAGAGGTAACAGAGTCTCCGGAACCGGAAGAGCCTCTTGAGCCCGGTGAATTCCGGTATGAAGGTCTGGACCGGGCATGGATCGAGGAAAATATTGATCCTTCAAAGCCTGTTGTAGCCATGACTTTTGACGATGGTCCTGGTGGCAATGGCAAGGACTTTGTGGATTATGGCTTAAGGATCCAGCAGGCCCTTAAGGATGTGGGAGCTCATGCGACATTTTTCTATATCGGCAGCAATATTGTGAGAAATGAAGAGTGCAGGCAGGAAGTACAGCAGGCGCTGGACTGGGGATTTGAGATTGCGAACCACTCTTATGATTATGCCAGTCTGGACAAAGCAAGTGCGGAGGAGATTAAAGAAAAACTTGATAAGACCGACGCTATCCTCAAAGAGATGAGCGGGTATTCCAGTTTTCTGTTCCGGGCGCCGAATGTAGCATACGGCGATACGATGTTTGAAGTGATCGATGCTCCGATCATTGACGTATCGAACTGGAGTCATGATTATAAACCAGATAATGAGGTAGATAAGGATAAGATTGTGGCAAATGTGAAGATGGCCAGAGATGGAGACATTATCAATATGCATTCTACCTATGAGAAAACAGCAGAAGCGGTACCAGAGATCCTTGCTTATTTCCAGGAGAAGGGAATCCAGGTGGTGTCTGTATCTGAACTGTTTGCTATTCGCGGCAAGAAGCTGATGAAGGGCGTAAAAATTTCGAGATGTGAATAAAAAAAACTCCCATCATTTGAAAAGATTATTTCATTTGATGGGGGTCTTTTTTTGTGTCCTTATACTCTAAGATTGTTTATAAAAACAAAATCCGTTCTTTCCCGCTTTCTTCTTCTCATACAGGGCTTCGTCCGCGCATTTATACAGATGGTCAAAACTATCCGGTCCGTTGTTCTGAATGGCAATACCTATGCTTATGGTGATATTTATGCTATCTTCCTGAAAGTTTAAAGGTTTGCTCAGTTCATGACACAGGTCATTGCAGTATTTTTTGATGCGGTTGATGGAGGATACATCTCTCATAAAAATGACAAATTCATCGCCTCCAAGGCGCCCGATGATGTCTGTTCCAAATTTGAAAAACTGCCGCAGGGTTACTCCGACGTGTTTTAAAACATCATCTCCCCGGATATGTCCATAGTTATCATTGACTTGTTTAAAATTATCCAGATCCATGATAATAAATGCATTGATACAATTTTCTGGATTCTGAAGGGCTATTTCGTCAATTTTGTTACGGGAAGTTCCCTGGTTATACAGAGAAGTCAGTGTATCAATCTGTGCCTGTCTTTTTAATTCCTGATTTCTCATAACCTCTTCATCAATATTTACAATACGGCCGATGATATGTGTCTCATTCGTTTCTTTATCATAATACGGCGCATAGGTGGTACGGTACCAGCAGAACCTATCTTTGGTAAACAGTGAACTCCGGAAATCAAAGGCAAAACCTTCATCCTGATTCGGCAGTTCACGCAGGATGTTGGCATAGTCTTCCAGATCATCCGGATGAATCGTTGGTATCTGGTAAAGATTTTTCAGATAGTTGTCCACAGAGTATATATTTTGGGCTTCTCCATTTCTGATAATGGTAATATCAAAATGGTCAGTGGTATAATTATAGTCTACTGTATATTCTTCTTTTCTCTCCGAAATAAAGCTCAGTTTTTTCAATAGCAGGCGAAGTTCTTTTTCCTGCTGAATCACCGCATTATGAGCTTCAATATGACTTGTGATATCTGTGACCAGAATATCACTGACGTCGGAGCCGTCCTCCCGAAGCTTGCCATAGCAGAGCACCACCAGGCTGCTGCCATCTTTGCAAAGGATTGGATGTTCAAAATACCCGGAGCCATCGTCGGTCTTTGAAGCGCGGTTTAGTGCTATCATATATTCTTCCCACATATCAGATGGAATCAGATCTTGTAAAGTCATTTTACCAGTATAGACATCCTGGGCGGTAAAGCCTGTAAGTTTTGTAAAATAATCGTTAAAACTGATTATACGCAGATTATCACGATGATCAATGGCATATGTGGCATAATCTACTTCCCGGATCATAAACGATCCCCCCCATTCTCTCTGTTGTATCCTTTACTCATATATTCTCTATATAAGAAATAATATATATCCCCTGAGATAAGTATAACAAATGTTTCATAAAATTGGAAGTAGTATTTTGCTTTGGCTTGACTTTTTTTCATAAAATCGTTATTATTTTTGTATCTGATTACTTAGGAGGACATAAGAATTATGTTGTCAGAGATTAATAATGTTCTAGTTTCAATCAATGAATTTATAACAGGTGTTCCACTTATGGTTTTGATTCTTGCCGGTGGATTGTATTTGACATTCCGGCTGGGCTTCCTGCAGTTGCGCAGACTGCCCCTGGCTCTTAAGTGGATGGTGAAAAACGAAGAGGGAGGGACTGGAGAAGTCACTTCTTTTGCGGCATTGTGTACTGCCCTTTCTGCTACCATAGGCACTGGAAATATTGTGGGAGTGGCGACAGCGATCTGTCTGGGGGGACCAGGAGCTCTTTTTTGGATGGTGACGGCGGCGCTTTTTGGTATGGCAACCAAATATGCGGAGGGACTTCTCGCGGTAAAATACCGTATGGTGGATAAAGATGGCCATGTATTAGGAGGACCATTTTACTATATCGAAATGGGTATGGGGAAAAAGTGGCGGCCACTGGCAAAAATATTTGCCTTCTTTGGAGCCTGTGTGGGACTTTTTGGGATTGGAACATTTTCCCAGGTCAACGGCATTTCATCGGCGGTTCAGGGCTTTTTTGATCCGGATCAGGTATATACTGTAGATATTCCAGGATTGGGAGAGTATTCATGGACGGTAGTTATTTCCTCAATACTCCTTGCTATATGTGTGGCGCTGGTAGTCATCGGGGGAATCCGCAGGATCGCCAGCGTGTCTCAGGTGGTAGTTCCGCTGATGGCTGTTACTTACATATTGTTCTGTGTCGTACTTATGGTGTGCAATATCAAAGAGATTCCAGCGGCTGTGGGAGAGATCCTGCGGGGAGCTTTTAATCCCTCTGCCGTGACAGGAGGGGTCGTGGGAAGCATGATCGTTGCAGTGCAGAAGGGTGTTGCCAGGGGAATCTTTTCCAACGAGGCAGGACTGGGATCAGCACCTATCGCAGCGGCAGCAGCCCAGACGAAGGAACCTGTGAGACAGGGGCTTGTGTCCATGACGGGAACCTTTATTGATACCATCATTATCTGTTCCATGACAGGAATCTCCATCGTTCTCACTGGGGCATGGTGTGTGGAAGGGCTGGAGGGAGTTCAGGTTACCACCTATGCTTTTCAAAACGGTCTGCCAATCCCGGCGCAGGCAGCTTCTTTTATCCTTATGATCTGTCTGGTGTTTTTTGCCTTTACTACGATTTTGGGCTGGGATTATTATTCGGAGCGGTGCCTTGAATATCTGTCGGGAAGCCAGAAGGTGGTAAAGGTATACCGTTGGCTGTATATTGCTGCAGTGTTTATCGGACCATATATGACAGTGGCTGCGGTGTGGACCATAGCGGATATTTTTAACAGTTTGATGGCGATACCGAATATGATCGCTTTGTTTGCTCTGGGTAGCGTGGTTGTGAAGGAAACCAGGGAATTTTTTCAAAAATATAGGAGTGGAAGAAATGTCGCACAATAAGCAGAAAAAAATAGCTGTCATCAATGACATATCGGGCTTTGGGAGATGTTCTGCCTCGGTTTCCCTTCCAGTGATCTCCCACATGAGGGTACAGGCCTGTCTGCTGCCAACTTCCATTTTTTCCAACCATACGGGTTTTGCCTCGTATTACTATGAAGATTTCACAGATAAAATGCTGCAGTATATGGGGGAGTGGAAAAAACTGGATCTCCGTTTTGAGGGCATTGCCAGCGGATTTCTGGGGTCGGCGGAACAGATTGAGATTGTGCAGGAATTTATTCACCAGTTCCGGGATGAGAGAACCCAGGTGATCATTGATCCGGTTATGGGTGAAAACGGAAAATCCTATCCTACTTATTCAGAGGAAATGTGTGACAAGATGAAGCATCTGGTAGAGTATGCCGACATTCTCACGCCCAATGTAACAGAAGCCTGTATGCTCACCGGAATGCCTTTTAAGGAAAAAGACTGGCAGCGGAAAGAACTGCTGGAGATGATGGCGCGTCTGCGGGGGCTGGGAGCGAAGAAGATCGTAGTTTCCGGACTGGATTCCGGGCAGTTTATCTCCAATGCGGTAAGTGAGGTTCCTGGAGAGTGTAAGTTGTTACGGCAGAAGAGGGTGGGGAAGGTGCGATCCGGCACCGGTGACATTTTCGCATCCATTATTGCTGCTGACTGTGTCAATGGGGTGGATTTTGAGACCTCTGTCTGCAAGGCGGCGGCTTTTGTACAGGAGTGTATCCGGGTAACGGAGAGATTTGATATACCAGAGACGGATGGAGTGTGCTTTGAAGAGGTACTTCATAAATTACGATAGCGAGGTGATCATATGGCAGCCTACCACGGGCTCAGTAAGGAGCTTCAGGAGCGTATCAGAGAGGATCGAAGGCGTCACTGGGTAAATCCCTGTGCCTTTGTAGATGAAAATGCCATCCGGCGGCGGAGAGACCACGAGGAGGCGAATCTGTGGCGCCCTGCTTTTGTGAGAGACACGGAGCGGATCCTGCACAATCCCTATTACAACCGCTATTCGGATAAGACACAAGTGCTTTCCGCTTTGCAGAATGATGATATTTGCCGGCGTGCCCTGCATGTACAACTGGTGTCCAGGATCGCGAGAAATATCGGCAGGGGACTTGGGCTCAACACCGATCTGATCGAGGCGATTTCCCTGGGACATGACATTGGCCACACTCCTTTTGGCCATGCGGGAGAGAGTTTTCTAAATGAGATATATCACCGCCACACGGGGCGTTATTTTAATCATAATGTGCAGAGCGTCCGGGTTCTGGACCGGCTGGTGCGCTGGAATATCAGCCTTCAGGTATTGGACGGTATCCTCTGCCACAACGGAGAGATGGAGATGCAGGAATACCGACCGGTGTCCCTGACATCTTTTGAGGAGTTTGACCAAAGGGTGGAGGCCTGCTATACGGATCCGGAGGCGAACAAAAAGCAGATTCCTTCTACGCTGGAGGGTTGTGTCATGCGTATCAGCGATATAATCGCCTATCTGGGAAAGGACAGGCAGGACGCCCAGAAGGTGGGAGTGATCTCCGGGGGGGAAGTATTTTCCGCTGACCGCATCGGGAGAAACAATGCCGAGATCATCAATAATATGACGGTAAATATTATCGAAAGAAGCTATGGCAAAGATTATATCTGTATGGATGCGGAGTACTATGGGGCATTTTCCCTGGCAAAAAGCGAGAATTATGAGAAGATATATAAAAATCCCCAGGTGGATTCCCTGTATGAGGAAAATGTCCGACCTATGTTTGAGGCAGTATATGAGGAGCTTCTGGATCAGGCGCAGAGGCAGGATGAGGATTCAATCCTTTACCGCCACCATATGGACTACCCGCCGGGAAATAAACGGTCTTTGGATGAATATAGGCAGGAAGATCCGAATCAGATTGTGGTAGATTTTATTTCCAGCATGACAGACGACTATTTTGTCGCCCTCTATCATGAAATGTTTCCCCATGGGAAATATGATGTCCGGTATAAGGGTTATTTTGACCAGGAATAAGAAATAAATCTGCGGAATTGGTTCAAATGGCAGGCAGCAAAAAAATACATAAGGGCACCAAAAAAATCTATTTTCTTTGGCGGTTTGGTTATGTATGATAATATAAGGGGCAAGATGTCCAGATATTGTATGAAAATAATAAGATCAGGAGGATATTACCATGAAAAAGGTTACAGGAACAATCAATGCAAAACGTAAAATGGGAAAGATCAACAAGGAGATTTACGGCCATTTTTCGGAGCACCTTGGAAGATGTATCTATGAGGGGATCTTTGTGGGAGAGGATTCTGAGATCCCTAACACAAATGGAATGAGAAATGATGTGATAGAGGCTTTAAAGGAATTAGAGATTCCAGTGCTTCGCTGGCCGGGCGGCTGCTTTGCCGATGAGTATCACTGGATGGATGGGATCGGTGAGAAAGAGAACAGAAAGCGCATGATCAATACCCACTGGGGCGGGGTGGTAGAGGATAACAGCTTTGGAACCCATGAATTTTTTGAACTCTGTGACCAGCTGGGGTGTGAACCCTACATAAATGGAAATGTGGGCAGCGGATCCGTACGGGAGATGTCAGAATGGATCGAGTACATGACCTTTGACGGCGAGTCACCGATGTCGAAACTGCGCCAGAAAAATGGAAGAAAAGAGCCCTGGAAATTAAAATACTTTGGCGTGGGAAATGAAAACTGGGGCTGTGGCGGCAATATGACGCCGGATTACTATGCGAATATCTACCGCAGATACCAGACATACTGCCGGGATTACGGCGACAATAAGCTGTACAAGATCGCCTGCGGACCGGACGGGGCCAATTATGAGTGGACAGATAAACTCATGAGTATTATCGGCGACCGTTTTGCCGATGCTATCAGCCTGCACTATTATACCGTGCCCTGTGGCTGGGAGACCAAGAGCAAGGCGACGCAGTTTGATGCGGAAGTGTACTATGAGACCATTGATTTGACATTGCGCATGGAGGAAATGATCGACCGCCATCTGGAGATCATGAGCAAATACGATCCGGAGCACAAGGTTAAATTGATCGTGGACGAGTGGGGCACCTGGTTCCAGGTAGAAGAGGGGACGAATCCGGGATTTCTGTATCAGCAGAATACGATGCGGGATGCCATGGTAGCGGCACTGAACCTGAATATCTTCAACCGCCACTGTGACCGCATCGCTATGGCGAACATTGCCCAGGTAGTAAATGTTCTCCAGGCAGTGATCCTGACTGAAGGTGCTAAAATAGTAAAGACTCCCACCTATCATGTGTTTGAGATGTACAAAGGCCATCAGAATGCTACACTTGTAGACTGTTTTATGGATACTCCGGTAGAAGAATGCGAAGGGCACAGTATTCCGCTGGTTTCTTCCTCGGCATCCATCAATGAAAAAGGCGAGCTGACCATTACCCTGGCCAATGCCTCCCTCTCCGAAGAGATTGAGGTCTCTACAGATGTAGTAGGAGAGTTTTCCTCTGTGAGCGGCAGGATCCTCACTGGAAAGATGGATGATTTCAATTCCTTTGAGAAGGAAGACGTGGTGAAGCCGGTAGAATTTGACGGCGCTTCCCTGGCAGAGGGCTGCCTGTCGGTAAAAATGCCGCCCTGCAGTGTGGTGACACTGATCCTGAAATAAATAATGTTTAGGGGGCGGCGGTCTGTGCCGCCCCTAAATGATTTACGCTAGGAGAAATGAGGGGGATCATGGGAAAACAGATACCATTTTGCCGCAAATGTATGTGGACAAAGGAGATGCTGGAAAAGGAACGGATCAAGCTGGAGGATTACATCGCTAATATTCCAGAAGAGGAGAAGGTATCTCCCGAGGAGCATGAGAGAAGGCTTTTGATCTGTGACACCTGTCCGGAGCTTCGCAGCGGGCTCTGCGGACAGTGCGGCTGTTATGTGGCAGTGCGGGCGGTGAGGAAGAACGGGTATTGTCCCCATGTGAGGAGAAAGTGGTGAAAAGTTAATAAAAGTATATTGACTGATAAAGAGCATGATGATATATTTTGATATGTGTGTGCAGGAGGAAGGTAACTGTTTTTATATTAAGATTAATCATAGTTATATGTTGGACGAAGAATTTAAAGACGAAAAATCTGCAGAGGAGCGTATGCGTAGTATAGTCCAGGCGCGGAACAATCTGGAATACGAACGAAAAAATTATTGACATTACGGTCTATAATGTGATACCATTAATCAAAATTGATAAAGACGAAGATGGTGCAGGAGGGATTCCTCCAGAGATGATCCATTTCCATCAGAGAGACAGAATCACCGGCTGAAAGTTCTGTCAGGTTCCCTGGATCATTGACATTCACACCGGAGTTCCGTTTCTGAAATTCAGTAGGGAGCGGCGTGGCTGCGCGTTAAGCGATAATGAGTGCCTGCTGTGGACAGGAAGGGGATAGTTCTTTTTGTGCATGGTGGGAATCAGGGTGGTACCGCGGAGATGTAAGTCCGTCCCTTGTAAGCATGGAGAACATGCCTGTGGGGGACGGACTTTTTTAGTAGGAAAGTTCACACCTGCGGAGCTAAAGAATGGCCAAAGGCGATTCTTTAGAGGTGCGCGTTTCTCGGCCGCACCTTGCATGTTATTTCCGGATACAGACTATAAAACGAAGCAGCAGGATAAAATGTGTATCCTGCGGAAATGAGGAGATCATGAAAGAAAAACTTGAAAAGATCATGAAGGATGCCCTGTCTCAGATCGAGACATCCGAAGGACTGGATAAGCTGAATGATATCCGGGTGGCATTTCTTGGAAAAAAAGGAGAACTTACCAGCGTGCTTAAATCCATGAAGGATGTGGCGCCGGAGGACCGGCCGAAGGTGGGCCAGCTGGTAAACGAGGCGAGAAAAGACATCGAAGCAAAGCTGGAGGCGAAAAAGACAGCATTTGCCAAAGCTCTCCGTGAAGAGAAGATGAAAGCCGAAGTGATCGATGTGACTCTTCCGGGAAAGAAACCGAAACTGGGACATAGACACCCGAATACCATTGCACTGGAAGAAGTGGAAAAAATATTTGTGGGACTTGGTTATGAGGTTGTGGAAGGCCCCGAAGTGGAATATGATTATTATAACTTTGAAGCATTGAATATCCCGGCGAACCATCCGGCGAAGGATGAGCAGGATACCTTTTATATCAATGATAAATTTCTGCTGCGTACCCAGACCTCTTCGGTACAGGTCCGGGTGATGGAGGAAGGGAAGCTTCCGATCCGCATGATCGCACCGGGAAGAGTGTTCCGCTCCGACGAGGTGGACGCCACCCATTCTCCTTCCTTCCATCAGATTGAAGGACTTGTGATCGATAAAAATATCACCTTTGCAGATCTGAAAGGAACCCTGGCAGAGTTCGCGAAAGAGCTGTTTGGAGAGGGAACAAAGGTAAAATTCCGCCCCCATCATTTCCCATTTACAGAGCCGAGCGCGGAGATGGATGTGACCTGCTTTAAGTGCGGCGGAAAGGGATGCCGTTTCTGTAAGGGCGAGGGCTGGATCGAGATCTTGGGCTGCGGAATGGTCCATCCCCACGTATTGGAGATGAGCCACATCGATCCCGATGAATACACAGGTTTTGCCTTTGGGGTTGGTTTGGAACGAATCGCACTGCTGAAATACGAAATTGACGATATGCGTCTTCTATATGAAAATGACAAGCGGTTCCTGGAGCAGTTTTAGTATAGGATGCGGCGCAGTGCCGACGGACATCCATAAATAAAAGAAAAGAGGTTAGTAGAATGAATACACCATTATCGTGGATAAAAGCATATGTTCCGGAACTGGAATGTACCGAAAAGGAGTACATGGACGCCATGACCCTGTCTGGTACCAAGGTGGAGGGATATGAAAAATTTGACGAGGATCTGGATCAGATCATCGTGGGAAAGATTGATAAGATTGAAAAGCACCCGGATGCGGATAAGCTGGTTGTCTGCCAGGTATCAGTGGATGAGCAGGGGACCCAGGTACAGATCGTGACGGGAGCGCCCAATGTGAAAGAGGGGCAGAAGGTTCCTGTAGTATTGGACGGAGGCCGTGTGGCAGGCGGTCACGATGGATCTAAGACGCCGGGGGGGATTAAGATCAAAAAGGGAAAACTCCGCGGTGTGGAGTCCTGTGGCATGATGTGTTCCATTGAGGAACTGGGATCTTCCAGGGATTTTTATCCCGACGCCCCGGAAAATGGGATTTATATCCTCAGTGACAATCCGGAATATAAAGATGCGCCGGTGGGCAGCGACGCCATCGCGCTTCTGGGGCTGCGGGATGCCAATTTTGAGTATGAGGTGACCTCTAACCGTGTGGACTGCTTTGGCGTGATCGGTATCGCCAGAGAGGCAGCGGCGACTTTCCGCAAACCCTTCTGTCCGCCGGAGATAAAGGCAGTGGGCAACGAAGAGAAGGCAGCAGATTATATTTCTGTAGAGATAGAAAATAAAGAGCTCTGTTCCCGGTATGTGGCGCGGGTAGTAAAAGATATCAAGCTGGCGCCGTCACCGGAGTGGATGCAGAGAAGGCTGGCGGCATGCGGAATCCGTCCCATCAACAACATTGTGGATATCACCAACTATGTGATGGAGGAATACTCCCAGCCGATGCATGCCTATGATCTGGATACCATTGCTGGCAGAAAGATTGTTGTGAGGAATGCAAAGCAGGGCGAGACCTTCATGACCCTGGACGGACAGGAGCGTCAGCTGGATGATTCCATCCTGATGATCTGCGACGGAGAGAAGGCGGTGGGCATCGCTGGAATCATGGGTGGAGAAAATTCTAAGATCACTGACGATGTGAAAACGATGCTTTTTGAGGCGGCGTGCTTTGATGGAACCAATATCCGTCTGTCCGGGAAAAAGCTGGGCATGCGTACTGACGCCCAGGCGAAGTTTGAAAAAGGACTGGATCCCAATACCACCCTGGAGGCCATGAACCGTGCCTGCCAGCTGATCGAGGAGCTGGGCGCTGGCACCGTTGTAGGCGGCTGTGTGGATATTTATCCGGTAAAGCGGGAAGAGGAGACGGTGGCATATGATCCGGAGAAGATCAATGCCCTTCTGGGAACCGACATCAGCGAAGAAGAAATGATCCGTTATTTTGAGATGGTATGTCTTCCGGTGGACCGGGAAAAACGGCTGGTGCATGTGCCAACATGGAGACAGGATGTTCACCGTCTGGCGGATCTGGCAGAGGAAGTGGCAAGATTTTATGGCTATGACAAGATCCCTGCCACCCTTCCCAGCGGTGAGGCGACAGCCGGAAAATTATCTTATAAGACAGAGATTAGTAACATTGCCAGAAATGTAGTAGAGCAGGCGGGCTTCTGTGAGGGAATGAGTTATTCTTTTGAGAGTCCAAAAGTTTTTGATAAACTATTGATCCCAGGGCAAAGCGATGTGAGGAAGGCGATCGTGATCTCTAACCCTCTGGGAGAGGATTACAGTATCATGAGAACCTTGTCGCTGAATGGGATGCTGACCTCCCTTTCCACCAATTACAACCGCAGAAATAAGGATGTAAGGCTGTATGAGCTGGCAAATATTTATCTGCCCAAGAGCCTTCCTTTGGAGGAGCTTCCGGAGGAGCGTCTGCAGCTGACACTGGGAATGTACGGCGAGGGCGATTTCTTCGACATGAAAGGTGTGGTAGAGGGAATCTTTGATAAACTGGGAATTCATAAGACCCTTTCTTACACACCGGAGGATGACCGGCCCTATCTGCATCCGGGGCGCCGGGCAGATATTGTACTGGAGGGCAAGACCCTGGGATTTCTGGGTGAGGTACATCCGGAGGTGCTGGATCAGTACAGCATTGGAACCAAGGCGTATGTGGCGGTTCTGGATGTAGAAATGCTGGCGGAGCTGGCAGATTTTGATATCAAATATAAAGGTGTTGCCAAATTCCCTGCTGTCACGAGAGATATTTCCCTTGTGATGAAAAAGAATGTTCTCGCCGGACAGGTGGAGGAGATCATCCGCAAAAATGGCGGAAAGATCCTGGAGAGCTTTAAGCTGTTCGATGTGTACGAGGGAGAACAGCTGGCGGCAGATGAGAAATCATTGGCCTACTCTATTCAATTCCGCGCTTCGGACCGTACATTGGAGGATAAGGACGTGACAGCGGTGATGGATAAAATACTGAAGAAAATGGAAAGCTTAGGAGTAAAAATACGTCAATAATATTCCTTGGAGGGATTGTTTTGAAAAAATTGATTCGTAACTTGCTGGCACTTGCCTTTATCGGTTACATGGTACTTCTGATTTATTTTCTGTTTTTCAGTGAAGAATATGGGCGCACTACCCATTACACCGATTATCAGTACAATCTCGTGTTGTTCCGGGAGATCACCCGGTACATCCGCCACCGGGATATCCTGGGATTTGATTTTGTCATGATCAATCTGGTGGGAAATGTGGTAGTGTTCATGCCCTTTGGTTTTTTTGTGCCAAGCCTGGAGAAAAGGCGCCGCGGATATTTTCTGGATTTTTTGAAAATATCCCTCCTTGGCTTTTTGTTCAGTCTTGCAGTGGAGACCGTACAGCTGGTGACGAAGGTTGGATGTTTTGATGTGGATGACCTGTTTTTAAATACAATAGGCGTCGTACTGGGGTATCTTTGTTATGGTATCTGCCGGTTTATCTGGAACTTCGTACGCAGGAAAAATAGCGCTTCGTAATGGAGGAAATATATGCAGATTCGTATCGGGAAGAGAAGAAAAATTCAGTTTACAGATAAAAAGCATCCGCTGCAGGGAATTCTGTCTGCCCTGCTGGCGGTATTATCCTTTGCCATGATGATCACACTGTTTGTATGTTCCGGCATGGAAAAGGGAAATGGCGGGCTCATGTACGGCTACCTGGGTATTTTGAATTTGCTGTTCTCTGTGACAGGCTTCGTGCTCTCGCTGAGATGTCTGAAAAGAGAGGACATCTATGTCACTACCCCTACCATTGGATCAGTCTTTAACGGGGTTATTATTATTATCTATCTGATCCTGTATTTCATGGGGGCTCTGGTGTGACCAGCTATCAGATCAGATCTTTCAGATCTATGATCGTCTTTGAGATCTTCAGCCTTCCCAGACGGTTTTTATACTCATCCGGGGAGAGCTCTTCTACATAGTTGACGGGATATTTTTTATCGTATCCCTTTCGGATCAGCACCGATGCTGCTTTGTTGTAGGCAATGGCGGCATCGGTTTCTGATTCATAGCGTCCTACAATAAAGTCGCCTTTCCAGTGAATGCGCGTCTCATACAGGGTCTTTCCCTGGTGTGTTTTACGGAAGACACCATGATAGCGGTTGATGATCTCAATATTTTCATAGCGGAAATCCCGCTTATTTCCATTAACAAAGAGGAAATCCCTTCCTGCTACTCCATAATTTTTTATACCATACCGGGACAGAATATTTACCTGCATGCCGTAATCGCTGACAAAGAGATGCCCGCCACGCCTCGTTATGGTGTGGGTGGAATAGTAAAAGAGATCGTCAATATCGAAAATATAATAATCCTCCGGTGAAAAATAATAGTGAAAATATTTCTGGTACAGATAGACCGGCGTCTTTATATAGATCCCATTGTCCCGGAAATTGATAAGAGTTACCCATTTGCGAAAAGGAAGAGCCCGGGAGCATGAGGAAAAATCCTCCAGACCGTATTTGGTATCGTGGAGAATGGAATCTGCCAGATGGTAAGCGAGACTGGCAGCATCTTCAGTGGAAAAACTGCCGAGGCTGATATGTTTATTTTTATATGTGATGGAACTGCGGTAATATAAAGTTCCGTCTTTTTTTGTTGCCGTGTATACCCCTGGTTTCATAGCGTTCTCCTGGATCTTTGGTTGTGGCAAAATGCGTGTTTTCTATAAGTTTAGCAGAAATCTGGCGGGGAAGCAAGGGGGAGAGTGACATGTCGTTCATCGCAAATTCATGTCGTTCACGGAAAAATATGGAAATTGAGGAAAAAAGATGTTATAATATATTTGAGAGCACTGTTGGGTTATGAAAAAATAAGGAGGAAGGACTATGAAAAAAGGATACAAAAAATTTAAAAGAGTTTTGGGGATTTTATTAATGGTTGCTGTATTAAACGGCAGTCTTGGATTGGATTCGCTGGCTGTCAGAGCTGCAGAGGGCACATCGGATGCTGCGCAGGTAGAAAAAGGAGCTTCCTGTATAATTCAAGTATAGGAACTTCCGAGAAAGAAGGTT
>CAJUFM010000047.1 GCA_910585745.1 uncultured Eubacterium sp.
CGGATTGGGAACTTTCATCCGTTAGCGACGTGCGCCGCAAGGCGCACTTCAAAAAAGGAACCAATGAAAGCAAGCTCTCATTGGTTCCTTTTTTCACTCGTGCGTGGCTCATAGCTAACGCGTCTATTTCATCTGCTTTGCGAACTATTTAAGCTGTGCAGCTACCTCTGCTGCAAAATCCTCATTTTTCTTCTCAAGACCTTCGCCAGTCTCAAAACGGACAAATTTTGTGAGTTTGATGCTGCAACCTGCTGCTTTCGCTACAGACTCAACATATTTGGCTACAGATTCTTTGTTTTCAGCCTTTACATAAACCTGCTCTGTCAGACAGACTTCCTTAAGTTCTTTGTTGAGACGTCCGATGATCATTTTCTCAATGATGTTATCCGGTTTTCCGGCATTAGCAGGATCATTCTTAGCTTGAGCAAGAAGAACTTCCTTCTCTTTCTCTTTGTACTCTTCGGAAACATCCTCAGAAGAAAGATATTTCGGGTTCATTGCTGCGATCTGCATGGCAATATTTTTAAGGCACTCTGTAACTTCTGCGCCGGTGTTATCTGTCTCAGCTGCAATCAGAACACCGATCTTTCCCCCTGCATGAATATAATCTACCACAAGACCATTCTCGCAGGAAACCTTCTCAAAACGGCGGATATTCATATTCTCACCGATGGTTGCGATCATGGAGGCCAGTTCCTCTTTCACTGTCTTGGAAGTATCCGCAGCCCATGCCTCTTCCATAAATGCATCAATATCTGCTGCTCCGGAAGCATTGATCTGGGAAGCTACCGCGCCAACAAAATCCTGGAACTTTTCATTCTTTGCAACGAAATCTGTCTCGCTGTTTACTTCCACGATCGCTGCCTGTTTACCGTCCTCACTGATGTTTGTCTTTACAATACCCTCTGCTGCAATTCTTCCTGCCTTTTTCTCAGCCTTTGCAAGACCGTTCTCGCGCAGATAATCAACTGCTTTATCCATATCGCCGTCTGTGTTTGTAAGAGCTTTCTTACAGTCCATCATGCCGGCACCTGTCAATTCTCTTAATTCTTTTACCATAGATGCTGAAATAGCCATTGTTCTAATCTTCCTTTCTTCCCTATATGGAAATACCGTTTATGACTTATTATGTCATTCGCAATATCTTCAAATTATTCTTCCTCTGCTGCTGTCTCTTCCTGAGCCGCATCTGCTGCATCGGCATAGGTCTCACCCTGTTTTGCCTCGATCACAGCATCTGCCATCTTGGAAACGATCAGCTTCACGGCACGAATCGCATCATCATTTCCAGGGATCACATAATCCAGTTCCTCCGGATCACAGTTGGTGTCTACGATACCCACCAGAGGAATACCAAGGATGTGTGCTTCCTGGATACAAATTCTTTCTTTCTTAGGATCTACAACAAAGATGGCATCCGGTATAGTCTTCATATCTTTGATACCGCCAAGATTCTTCTCAAGTTTTGCCCACTCTTTTTTCAGGTTAATAACTTCTTTCTTAGGAAGAACATCAAAAGTTCCATCCTCTGCCATTTTCTCAATGGCTTTGAGTCTCTTTATACGAGCCTGGATCGTCTTGAAGTTAGTCAGCATACCTCCAAGCCATCTCTCGTTTACATAATACATACCGCAGCGCTCTGCTTCACTCTTAATAGAATCCTGGGCCTGTTTCTTCGTACCAACAAAAAGGATGTTGCCGCCGTCTGCTGCAATCTCCTTGATGGCATTGTAAGCCTCATCTACTTTTCCTACTGATTTCTGAAGGTCAATGATATAAATACCATTTCTCTCTGTGTAGATGTACTCTGCCATTTTAGGGTTCCATCTTCTTGTCTGATGTCCAAAGTGAACACCGGCTTCCAATAACTGTTTCATTGAAATAACACTCATTTTTCTTACCTCCATATGGTTTTTCTTCCGAAGACTTCATTTCTTTTTCAAAACCTTATCCTCCCAGAAAATCGCTGCCTGCGATCCTGGAAAAACGAAGCACCATTGAAAAAAATCAGTCAACGTGTTTTTTCAATCCAATTTATTTTATCACAATACACAACAAAATGCAAGGTTTTATTTAAAAACCCTGCATTTCTCCTGCATCTATTGCCTTGACCAGCCTTCACACAGATGAATATCTGCTGACTTAGTCCATGCCCGATCAGACTTAATCCTGTCTTGTTATGATTTTGGCTATTGTACTAAAATCCGCTCCTTCTGGAATCTTGTACGTACCACTGCGAATACGCCTTCCATACCCGTTATCTACAAGATATGCATTAAAGTCTTTGGCATCATCAATGATTCCAGCCTCTTCCATCTCTCTGGCAACAGAACTTGACAAAAGTCCATTCCGAACTACAAAAGTAGTCTTTCCCTTTTGAAAGGCAGATGCATTTTTAATATCCTTTTTACTGTCCTCTAGCTTTTTCTTTGCCTTTTTATCTTTCTCATTAGGAACTTTCGTGTCTGTGCCGACTGCTGATTTTGAAACCGCGCTGACTGCCGGCTTAGAAGCAGGATTATCCTTCACTTCCTGAGCCATTTTCTCCGCCTCTGCTTTGGTATCTGTGGTCTCTTCCTTTGGAAACACCATTCCCAGCTCCCGCGCCTGTTTGATCACATTGTTATCTTCACTGGAACTGCGATATGTTATGCATAAAAGAAGAGCAGTCACTATGATTCCTACACCGATTCCTCTCAAAAACCATTTACTCTTCATTTATTTCCTCCATACAATGAAATCATCAGTTTTACCTCACCCTGTCCGATATCTAATTCCTTCGAGATCTCCAATACAGATTTTCCTTGTTTATACATCTGAATGATCTTCTTATTCAAACTGTCATCCTCAAGTTTTTCATCTTTCACCGTCTCTGGCCTCACCGCCTGCGGTTTTGTACCAGAAGCTGGTTTCGGTTTTTCAGCTTTAACGGCAGCCGGTTTTTCTGGTTTTTTACCAGCTTCTCTGGATGCCTGTTTATTTGCCTGCTCCACTGCTGCTATGCCGGAAGGCTTTTCTGCCTGTCCTCTTTTTGCAGTAGCTTCCTTTATTTCTTTATCTTTTTCGTTCAGCATATTGTACATAAACACGACTTCCTCGTGATTATGGTTTATCTTTTCCATCAGCTGAGCAGAAAACTCATCAAATTCCATGATCTTCTCATTGCTCTTCCGGTTCAGCTGATCCGTCGTCTCAGCAATAACATTTTCTCTTTCTTCACTGAGAATCGACTCGATCTGCTCACGAACCATCGCCTCTTCTTTTTCTGTCCATATGTCTCTGGATTGATACTCTGCTGTTTCCGAAAGCTCTGGATCTTTTTCCTTTTTTCCCACAAAGAAACTGATACAGATGCTCATGAATCCTAAAATCAAAAGTATGATTTCTGCTGCACTCATTTTTTCCTCCCTCCAAAGCCTATCCGCAAGGATAACCTTGGGCTTATTATATCATAATGTCAAAACTGCTGTCCGATTTTGGTGCCATCGGCGCCTCTTCAGACTGCTTTTTTTTCTTTTTATTACGCCCGCCGCTGTACTTATTCTTACCAGAACCATCAAAGCGGTATTCTTCTTTCTCACTCTTATTCGTCTCCGTGGTCCTCTGGCTCTGCTGCTCTACATTTTTTTCAAAACTTGTAGCGGCATTTTCTCCCATATGCTGAACCTGATGCTGCTCCCTTCCTATGATCCCAGATGCCTCCGATGACCTGGGAGCTATCGTGGAAGCATCAATAGAACTGATAGACATATTGATCACCACACCTTTCTGTCTTCATGCTGGCTGACAAGCTAAATTCCAATGGACTTGATATCTGCGCCCTCTCTTACAAACTTACACTTAGACACCCTGTCACTCATGATCTTGGATACATCTTTGATCACAATCTGTACCCCGGAGTTTACCACACCCTCTACCCGGATACTGACATTAGTATTCGCCTTCAGGCTCTTCCGGAGTGTCTCACACTGCGCCTGCATAGTCTCAATTTTCTTTTGTATCTTTGGTTTAGAGGCAGAAGCTGTCTTCAAATATTCCTTCTGTTTTGGTGAAAGACCTTTTCCAGTCCTCACACATTTTTTAATAGAATGAAGGACCCCGTCCATCTTTTTTAACGCCGCACACGCTTCTTCGGTCTTCTCCTCCGTTTCATTTAACAGCTTTACCATATCTATATCCGACATCACTTCTACGATTGTAGAAGTACCCATGGCAGAACCGATCTGAGTTGCTGAAATATTGGCATAGGAACGAATATGACCACCATTGATCAGTCCCTTCTTGCCAAGAACAGAAACCTCTCCCTCGCACTCTACATCACTGTGCAGTACCGCATCACACATTAAAGTACCCTTACATTTGATCTGGCTGTTTTCGATAAACTTAGCGGTTATATTTCCCTCTGCAGCCAGAGTCCCTCTGGACATTCCCTGCATTCCCCGCTTGAGGACAATATTTCCGCCAGCTGTCAGATCAGCTCCCTCCACAACACCATTTACAATAATATCTCCATCTGCCCTAATGGCATAACCGGTATTTACATTTCCCACTACATTTACTGTGCCTTTATATTCGATATCTCCGGTAGAGGCATCCACATTTGCTGGCACATCATATATATTGGATACCATAACAAGATCATCCACCAGCGTCACATGTCCCGCGACCTGGGAATATAACTCGCAGCCATCGTCAGTCATTGTTATGTTCCGGCCATGACGAAGCCGTTTCACCGCCACTTTGTTAGGAGGAAGTGACTTTCCTGTCACACTTACACCAGGAGTTCCAAAATCTGCCGGCGTAAGAGTTGCAAGTTTTTCTCCAACCTGCACAGGCTTGATATTTCCCAACTGATGAAAATCTACACTTCCATCCTCGTTCAGTTTCGGTTTTGCTGTCGCATTAATATCAAAATGGTATTCCACCACTGCATCATGCCCCTGAACCGGTGGCGTGGCCTCTGCCAAAACATAGTCACGGCAGTATTCCGGAGCTTTTATAAACTCATCCACCACATCTTCCCGGATGCCATGAACAATACCTTCCAGTTTCAAGTCACTGAGTATATCTTCCCTGGTCAGTTTTTTCCCATTAGTTGAGGGGGGATAAAACCTGGCAACCGCACTTACACCCTCATCGCGAAGGTCAATGATACACCTCTCGTTTTCCGGCAGTATCTCCTGATCCAACAAACGGAATTCTTTCTGGAAATCAGCCCGCTTCAGATATTGATTTAATGCCACCGAATCATAGTCCGGAAAATGGATGCGGTCCAGATATCTCATAACCTCATCGATCTCAAACATCTCTCCATCCTGCGATGCTGGAAACACCTTAAGAACCGTTTGATTTGTCTTCTGCACGATCTGAAAGTATGCGTTTTTCCCCATAAATATTCTCCCCTTTCAATCTTTCCCCGGTGTTCTGCCTGTCAAAAAATAAGAAATGTTATCTTTAAAATAGATTTAACAACTCTACTGAATCCCCCATTTGTACCTTGATCTTCTGCAGCGCTTTCGTGTGCAGCTGCGAAACCCTGGATTCCGAAACCTCCAGGATCCTGCTGATTTCTTTTAAGGTCATATCTTCATAATAATAGAGCGTGATCACACTGGACTCTTTTTCCGTAAGTGTCTTTAATGCTTCTACCAGCATCTGCTTGAGTTCCTGCTTCTCCAGTGCCTGCTCTGGCTGATCAAAACGGCTGGTTCCACCCGCTGAATCCATTCTGGCATCTCCGCCCTGTTCCAAAAAATCGTCAAGAGACACAAGATTGGTGAATTGCGCTTCATTTTTCCAGCTATCATACTCTTCTAAACTTATCTCCAGTTCTTCGGCAATCTCTGAATCGGTAGCCGGTCGCCCCAGCGCTCCCTCCAGTCTGGCACTAGCCGCATCCATCTGTTTCTGTTTTTGTCGCAGTGTTCGTGGAATCCAGTCCATCTTTCGGATCTGATCCAGGATCGACCCCCGAATCCGAAGGCTGGCATAAGTCTCAAATTTAACATTTTTAGCAAGATCAAACTTATCTATGGCATCAATTAGTCCAAATATACCATACCCCACTAAATCGTCGTATTCCACTGTATATCCCAGATACATTCCCATTCGCCCAGCAACCAGATTTACCAGATTCGCGTATTCGATGATCAACTGTTCCCTAAGCTCTGGGCTTTTCGTCTTTATATATTTGTCCCATATTTTTTTCTTTTCGGATTCATTCATCGCCATAAGCGCTCCCTCACTATCTTACGATACTATATCGTAAGATCAGACATCATCTTCTTCCTGTTCTGCTTCTTCAATTTCTTTTTCCCGACGCTTTCTTTCTTCCTCCGCCTCAAGCTCTGCTAATTTCCTTGCTTCTTCCTCCAGACGGATCCGTTCATTTTCTGCCCGGACCATAGCCTCATGCTCTGCCACTACTTTACCTACTACCTGTGCTGCGATCTGACCTATAATATAGAATAAAATAAGGACGATCATCAGTACGACAAGACTGTATGTGACATCCCATCCCTGTACAATACTCATAATGCAGCACACCAGTCCTGCCAGCAGCATTGTAAATGCTGGAATAAATCGATATTTCATTATTTTCCCCCATTCTGCCTGCCAATCATTCATATTCAGATGACACTGTCGCCAATTCCCACTGCTTTCACACTCAATCCACCGGTTACCGTATCAAACTCAATGGTCCTGCCATAATTGTTCCCCACGTCTTCTGCCAGAATCGGTATTTGAAGCTCACTGAGAACTTCGTGCACAGCATCCACATTCTGTTGCCCTATATTAAGAAACTTATTCTTGGATTGATACGAAAACATCTTCGCACCACCTGCCATTTTGGCAATTATTCCAGATTTTTTAGCCCCTACCCGCAGGAGTTCTTCATACATATCCGGAATACAGGTATCCACAAATTTCATCCGATTGGCATTTTGAGATATTTGAGTGCTGTCCGGCATCATAACATGTGCAAGTCCACAAATCTTTGTAGTTTTATCATACAACACAACCCCCAGACAGGAACCGAGCCCAAGGGTTGATATCTTCTGTGGTGAACGGCAGAGTTTAAAGTCTGCCATTCCCACACGTATTATGTCACTCATACAGTCTTTGATTCTCCCACTACGTTTTCTATATTAAGAAGAGAAATGAGATTTTCACCATTTTTACCAATGCCGGCAAGATAAGCGGCATTTTTCTCATCCAGTTTAAAGGAAGGTGTTTCTACTGTTTCCGGATTCAGGTTCACGACCTCTCTTACCTCATCCACGATCACTCCTACCAGGGACTGATCTTCTAATTTCAGTATAATGATACGGGTGGAACCTTCATAGGAATCATTTTCAAGATCAAACCTTCTGCGAAGGCTCATGACCGGTACCACCTCGCCTCGCAGATTGATCACGCCAACGTAGTAAGGCTGAGACTTTGGAACCCTGGTGATCCTCTGCATTCTGACAATATTATCCACATATCCAATATTGATCCCGTACTGTTCATCACCAATCCGGATCACTATGTACTGGATTTCTTCTACTGCATTTTCATTCATCATTCCGTCCATTCGCTCGCCCTCCTAAATCAGTGTGTTTGTATCAAGGATCAATGCCACTTCACCGTCTCCGAGAATCGTCGCTCCACTGAAGAGTTTTGCATTGGTGATATGGTGTCCCATGGACTTGATCACGGTCTCCTGCTGTCCAAGAAGGTTATCCACAACCAGTCCCAGTCTCTGGTCGCCCTTCTTTACAACCACGGCAACTCCTGATTCAATATCTGCTTCCTTATCATAATCCTCCATTTCGAGGATTTCATTCATACGGATGATTGGGATCACACTGCCTCTCAGATAGATCACTTCTTTGGACTGAACCAGTTTGATATCCTCCTGGGAAATATCTTCTATCGTATCAATGTTCCCCAGAGGAATCGCATATTTCTCCGTTCCCACTTCTACCATCAATGCCTGTATAATAGCAAGGGTCAGCGGAAGCTGGATCCTGAAGGTACTCCCCTGTCCTTTGACCGTTCCGGCCTCAATACTTCCGCCCAGGGATTCGATCTTCGTCTTCACCACATCCAGCCCCACACCTCTGCCGGACACGTCCGAAATCTGGTCTGCCGTCGAAAAACTCGGCTGGAATAACAGATCTATGTAATCCTTATCCGTCATTGCCTCCGCCTGCTGCAGAGTGATCGTTCCTTTCTCCAGAGCCTTTCTTCTTACTTTTTCGGTGTCAATTCCACCGCCATCATCCCTGACTTCGATGGTTACATTATTTCCATCCTGATAGGCATCCAGGAAAATGGAGCCCACTTCCGGTTTTCCGAGACGGACACGTTCCTCATTACTCTCCAGTCCATGGTCTGCGGAATTCCGAAGAAGATGCATCAAGGGATCTCCAAGTTCATCGATCACAGTACGGTCAAGCTCCGTATCTTCACCGGTCATATACAGTTCCATCTTTTTATTAAGTTTCCGGTTCAAGTCACGGATCATACGCGGAAAACGGTTTACTACGCTCTCAATCGGAACCATCCTCACCTTCATAACAGATTCATGAAGGTTTGTGGTAACACGCTCCAGATATTCTATATTTTCATGGAAGATCTGACCGGAACCCAGCTCTGCGCCATTGTCCCCGGAAGTCACAGATACAAGGGCATTTTTCGCTATGATCAGCTCACTCACCAGGTTCATCAGCACATCCAGCTTGTCAATATCAACACGCACAGAACGGCTTGCCACCTTGCCCTTTGCCGCCGCCTGGGGAGGCTGCTTTTTCGCAGGTTCTTTCACCTCCGGTTTTTCTTCTTTCTTTTCTTCTTTTTCCGGCTGAATATTCTGGGTAGCCACAGTATATTTGAAATCATCGATACAGACCTCGGCGATCTCGGATACATTCATAATAAGCTGTTTGATGGTCTCCTTGCTTTCCCTTGTAGCAAGGATCCAGCTAAAGTCAAGATCAAACTCCTCATCCTCAATCTTTTCCGTATCTGGGATGGACTTGATCAGCTCTCCTTTATCTTCTACGGTCTTAAATACAAGGAATGCCCTTGCTGCTTTCAGAATACAGGACTCCTGTAAAGAAACTGTAATCCCAAAAACATTCTGCCCATCTTCCTTCGCATTTTCCATGGCATGGATCTCATACTCTGAAACCGGAATCTGTTCATATTTATTTTTTGCCGGGTTATTCTCCACAGGCTTAGCTTCCTTTTCAGCCACCGACTCATCTTTTTTCGGCTCCTCCGGCGCGCCGCCGTCAGCCCCTGTTTCCTCAGCGATCACTTCGTTCAGATCGTTGATGATATCCTCATTATCTTCCGTTCCCTCGCTCCCGGTACTGGAGATCACCTCCAGATAGGATTCCAGTGCGTCCAATCCGCGAAACAGAATATCAACCAGCTTTTCATTTGCCTTCATATTACCATTCCGGATCTCCGAAAATACATTTTCAAGATCATGGGTAAGACGCTGCATCCTTGTATATCCCATTGTCCCGGACATTCCCTTTAATGTATGGGCGGCCCGGAAAATCTCATTGATGGTATCGTCATTTTCCGGATCCTTCTCCAGCTCCAGAATATGCTCATTCAATGACTGCAGATGCTCTTTCGTTTCATCAATAAACAACTCTAAATATTGACTGGTATCCATTTTATCCTCCATTCTGCTGCATAGCAGCGATCAGCAAATCAGCAACCTTCTGTAAATCAGCCACTTCATCTACAACGCCTGCTTTTACTGCTGCGCGGGGCATGCCATATACCACGCAGGATTCCTCGCTCTGCCCCACTGTGTAAACCTTTTTCCTTTGTTTTAACTGAATAAGTCCCTTCGTCCCATCGCTTCCCATACCGGTAAGTATCCCGCAAAAAACCCTCTGATAACCAGAATCCAGAAGAGATTCCAGAAAAATGTCCGCACAGGGGCGAAGCCCCCCTCTTGGCTCTTCTTTCCTGACCGCCAGACTATGTTCATTTAGATTCTTTTGCTCGGCCCGAAGCTGATATCCCCCCTTTGCCACATATATAACACCGTTCTGCAGGGTCTCCCCATCCTTAGATTCTTTTACCTGGCACTGACTCATCTCATTGAGACGCTCTGCCAGAGAATTAGTGAAACCTTCCGGCATATGCTGCACTACCACGATCGGGCAGCCGATATTCTTGGGAAATCTGGGGACTACTGACTGAAGCGCTTTCGGTCCTCCGGTCGAAGAAGCAATAAAAATGATCGTCCCCCTGCCACCGGAGATCCCCTGAAATCTCTGGGACCGTGGCACCGGCCTGGTTAACCGCGGTTCCGGCTGTCTCCGGGACACCGGCTCCTGATAAGATATTGGCTTAAGCCCAAAAGCACATTTGACCTTCTGCAACAGCTGATCCTTAAACTCAGATGTTGCAACCCCATCCGGTTTTTTCACAAAATCATAGGCTCCCAGCTCCAGCGCCCGCATGGTCTCTTTGGTACTCTGGCTGGCAATCGAGCTGACCACCAGAACAGGCATCGTAATACGTTTTTCATTGATATATGTCAAAAAACCGATGCCATCCATTTTGGGCATATTGATATCCAGAAGAATACAGTCATACCGTTTTCCACTTTCTAAAAATTTAACCGCAGTTGAGCCATTATCTGCTGTATCCGCAACAGTCATTCCAGGTTCTGATGTTATTATATCAGACATGACCCTTCTCATAAGTGCAGAGTCATCAATTATCAGAATTTTTTTCATCTTATTCCTTCCTCAATCTTCTTTTCTGCTCTTCAAAGACATATTTTACCACTGATTCACGCTGCTCTCTCCCTATATTTTCATACTCACAACGAAGTTCCGAATGATACACCCCATTATTTATATCTAATGTTGCCACAACTTTTGCCAGACAGCAAAACCTATAGCTTCCTGCTGATGTCGTCTCAAGAGGAATATCCACCTCAATAAAAGTTCCTAACTCCACTTTCTCTTTACATTGCATGCGCACACCGCCTCCACTGATATCCGTCAGCAGCGCTTTGTTCCAGCGGCCGGCAAGTTCACACATCTTTTTCTCGTAAAGCTTCCTCTCAAAATCCTCGATCTCCTCTGCCTCCACCAGATCATAGAGAACCTTCTCATCCTGGGAGATCTCACGGTAACGAATCTCCATCATGCATTCAAGACGGAAAAACTTTCGTCTCTGATACTTTTTGGGCAAGGAAAGAAACTCCATATGAAGTACATGCATTTTCCCCTCCCTGGTTCTTTTTCTTACCTTGGCACGGCAGCGGAACAACCCAAAAGAAGTAAAAAAACACAGATCGTATTCATCATCTAATTCAAGAGGCACAACCTTTCCCTCATAAATGGGCATGGAAACTTTAGCTTCCCGAAAGCCATCATAATCCAGAAGCTTGCTTCCATATGTGCGATCTGACAATTTTCTCCTATAAGCACTTTTCACATGGGTGAGTTCAATTTTATCACCAATATTGATTATCGCCTTCTGCATAAATTATCTCCATCCTAAATAGACTATTTCGTCACTTCATAAACCGCATGCGTATCACACTGGAAAATAGTTTAACAATACCGCCTTTTTCTTTCTTCTTCGTCATTACGTCTTCCAGGCATCCAGCAAGTTCTCTCACTGCCCTAGCTGAATCGGATTCTGGATCACTGATGGACACCGGCGCCTGACACATGATAGCACGCTGCATATTCTTATTGTATGGTACAGATCCAAGAAATTCTACTTCTATATCCAGAAATTTTCCAACTACTACTCCCAGCTTTTCAAAGAGTTCCGCTGCTTCTCTCTCCCCCCGTACCTGGTTTGCCACCATTTTCACCACATTTTTTTCCGGGCGGTAAGAAGCTTTTTTATTCAATGTCTTCAAGAGCGCATAAGCATCGGTGATTGATGTAGGTTCCGGTGTTGCCACCAGCAGCACCTCTTCACTTGCCGCCACAAATTCAAGTACTGTATCACTGATCCCCGCCCCTGTATCAACAATGATCACATCGGCTATCCGATCCAGCTCTCCCAGACGATGGATCATCGAAAACACCTGATCCCTTGTCAGATTCGCCAACTCATTGATACCGGATCCTCCCGATATGAATCCAATATTTTCCGGACCGTATGTAATAATATCCTCAATACTTTTTCCCCGGTACATCAGATCCGCCAGATTATACTTGGGACGTATCCCCAGCATGATCTCAATGTTGGCAAGACCAAAATCAGCATCAAAAACAATAACCCGCTTTCCCAATCGTCCGAGCTGGATCGCCAGATTCACAGAAAGGCTGGTCTTTCCCACACCACCTTTACCGCTTGTGACAGTGATCACCTTAGCAGTCCGCTCGTAGTCGGCTTCAAAGTCTTGTTTTTTGATAATGTTTCTCAACCGTTCTGCCTGGTCCACTACGACTTACCTCCTAACAGTTTTTTTGCGATCTTCTGTGCATCTACCTTTCCAATATCATCCGGTACGTTCTGTCCCCATGTGACATAGGAAAGCGGCCGGTTTGTATATGTCCTCATATTCAACATCACTCCCGCCGATGTGGTTTCGTCCAGTTTCGTAAAAATCAGACTGTAATCCGTAAAATCCGAATATACATCTGCAATATTTTTCAGATCGCTGTACTTCGCCCCTGCATTCAGCACCAGATAAACCTCCCGTCTGGAAATGGGGATCTGCTCCATCAGCTTCTTTATGTTTTCCATCTGTTCCCGGTTTTTATGGGAACACCCTGCCGTATCAATAAAACAAATATCATATTGATCCAGTTCTTCCTGCATCTCACCCAGATCTTCAGGGCTGTAAACAACCTTAATGGGAACGCCAAGAATATTCGCATAGGTCTTTAGCTGCTCCACCGCAGCGATCCGGAAAGTATCTGCTGTGACAAGGGCAATATTTTTTTTCTGGTCTAATTTCATCCTGGATGCGATCTTAGCAATAGTAGTGGTTTTTCCTACACCTGTAGAACCAAGAAAGAAAACATATTTGGTCTCTCCCTCTTCCATTTCCACTTCCTTATCCAGCACATAGGGCTGGCCTGCCATCAGTATGATCTTCTGATAGATTGCCGCCAGAATCTGATCCAGCGCAGCATCTTCTGGCAGAGAACGATCCACTTCGTCGATCAGCATCTCCGCAATGGACATCTCTACTTCATTCTGGATCATCTGTTTAAAGATCAGTTCTTTACAGGCCTTCGCCTTACTGACCTCTTTACTTTCCTTTTCTGCCTGTATCTCTTTCGGATCCGGTTCGCTGTCCATCACTTCTTCTACCGTGTTCGTCTTCTCTTCCTGCAATTTGTCAAGCATCTGTTTTTCCAGCATCTTCCGAAGACTGTCCAGTTTCTCCTCGATCGTCGCTACATTCTTATCCTCATCCTCGACAGCCACAATATCCGGCACGAACTTTGGAGCAGACAATTCCAATGCCACACCATCCCTTTTTTCATCCGTACCCGAACTCTTGTTCTCCGTATCATATACAATATTTTCATCCAGTGCAGCAGTCACTTCCACCTTGGTTTTTATGAAAAATCTGGCAAATCCCCGGGGATGTACTTTTTTTATATTCATTACGATGGCATTGCTCCCCAGTTCTCTTTTTGCCATTTCTATTGCCTCTGTCTCTGTTTTCGCCAAAAATTTTTTAATGATCATTCGGTAGTCACCATCCCTACTGACTGAAGCTCAACATCTGAGTCAATCTCATTATATGATAATACATGTAAATTCTTAAACTGTTCCATCGTAAGATGCTTAAAATACATTCTCACGATCGGAGAGGTAATGATAATCGGCGTTTTGCCCAGTTCCTCCAGCTTGGTACTCTCTTCCCTGAGCGCCTCCATGACCTGCGACGAGTAATCCGGATCCAGGGCAAGATATGATCCCTGCTCGGATTGTTTGACAGAATTCATGATCTCCTGCTCCACTTTCGGATCCAGCGTGATCACGCTGGTGGCCTCGCTGCGGGTAAAGTATTTATTGGAAATCGCCCGCTTCAGATTCTGTCTCACGTATTCCGTGAGAATATCTGTATCGTGGGTCGTCGGCGCATAATCCGCCAATGTTTCAAAAATCGTGATCAAGTCACGGATGGAAATACCCTCAAATAACAAATTCTGCAATACCTTCTGAATCTCTCCCACGCTGAGCATCTTAGGCACCAGTTCAGATACAAGAGTTTCATTCGCCTCTTTCACATTGTCAATAAGATTCTGTACATCCTGTCTGGTAAGAAGCTCATGAAGATTGCCACGGATGATCTCCATCAGATGGGTCGCTATAATGGAAGGCGGATCCACCACTGTATACCCCAGGGATTCCGCACGCTCTCTCTGACCTTCCGTGATCCAGATCGCTGGGAGATGGAAAGATGGCTCAAAGGTCGGAATACCCGTCAGTTCCTCTTCTACAAAACCAGGATTCATCGCCATATAATGGTCAAATAAGATCTCACCCTCACTAACCGGGATTCCTTTGATCTTGATCACATACTGATTCGGATTCAGCTGAATATTATCACGGAGACGGATCATCGGAACAACACACCCCAGTTCCAGAGCAATCTGCCGTCGTATCATAACGACACGGTCCAGCAAGTCACCCCCCTGGTTCACATCCGCAAGGGGAATGATACCATATCCAAACTCCAGCTCGATGGAGTCTACTTTCAACAGTGAAGTGACATTCTCCGGTCTTCGGATCTCCTCTGCGGAATCTTCTTCCTCGCTGATCTGGGCATCTGTCTCCTCCATCTCCAGTTCGTTGGTCATAATTCGGGAGGTAATGATAAAAAAGATACCATAACCACTAAAGATCAGTATGTTCATCGGAGTAAACACACCTAGCCCGATCAGGGCGCATCCAACGATCATCAAGACCTTCGGTGTACCAAGAAGCTGCCTTTGCAGAAGACCGCCAACATCTGCATCCTTGGAACCTTTCGTCACAAGAACACCAGTAGCCAGAGAAATCATAAGAGACGGGATCTGGCTGGTAAGTCCATCACCGATGGTCAGTATGGAATAGGTCTGCAGTGCTGCCGGGGCCTCCATGCCGTTCATCACAATCCCCAGGATCAGACCACCGACAAAGTTTATCACAGTGATCAGAAGTCCTGCTGTCGCATCTCCTTTAACATACTTGGTAGCACCATCCATGGAACCAAAAAATGCAGCCTCCGACTGTATCTTCTCTCTTCGTTCCTTTGCTTCTTCATCGGTGATCGCTCCGGTATTCAGATCGGCATCGATGGCCATCTGCTTACCAGGCATAGCATCCAGCGTAAACCTCGCAGTAACTTCCGACACACGCTCAGAACCTTTATTGATTACCATAAGCTGAACGATGATCAGTATGATGAACACAACTCCACCGACTACAAGATTACCGCCGCCAACAAAATTACCAAAAGTATTTACTACGTTTCCCGCCTCACCGTTCAGAAGGATATTTCTCGTCGAACTTACATTCAGCGAAAGACGGAACAGCGTCGTCAAAAGCAAAAGGGTCGGGAAGGTTGACATATCCAGAGGTTCTTTGGCAAACAGCGCACTAAAAAGAACGATCATGGATACTGCAATATTCATTGTGAATAAAATATCCAATAAAACCAGCGGAACCGGAATGATCAGGCATAAGATAGGTACCAAAACAAAACATCCCAATATAATATCCACCTTTTTCATATCCGTTCCACCTCCAAACTGTTATATTTTTCCCTGCAGGCTATATACATATGCCAGTATCTCAGCCACCATCTGGTATAGCTCTGGTGGTATCTGGTCTCCAATTTCAACATTATAATACAACATCCTTGCCAGGGGCTTATTTTCCACAATCTCGACTTTATTGTCCCTCGCCACATCTTTAATCCTGGCAGCCAGAAAATCTGCTCCCTTTGCCAGCACCACCGGTGCCTCCCCAAGGGCTTTATCATATTTAATGGCAACTGCCAGATGGGTTGGGTTTGTGATGACCACATCTGCTTCCGGGACACTCTGCATCATACGCCGCCTCGACGCCTCCTGCATCTTGCTCCGGATCCTTCCTTTGATCTGTGGATTCCCCTCTGTATTTTTATACTCGTCCTTAACTTCTTGTTTGGTCATCCTCATATCTTTTTTAAACTTACGTTTTTGATAATAATAATCCACTGCCGCGAGAATGAGAAAAACAATACTGATCTTGAAACCTACGTTGATCACTGTACTAACAATTAGTTCCAACGCCGGGACCAGCTCCAGCTGGTAAATATTTACTACCAGTCCCCACTCATCCTTAAGTGAATCATACACCACATAAAACAATACGGCAAGTTTGACAATTGATTTTGCCAGGTCAAATAACTTGTCTTTTGAAAACATCCGCTTAAATCCGGATATCGGACTGATCTTGGATATTTTCGGCTTCATTGGTTTGGCAGTCGGTTTCCATTTGACCTGTGCCACATTGACAGCCACGGCAGCGATAAGCGCCAGTGCCATGATCGGACCACAGATCAGAAGAATCTCTCTCCCCCCATATGTCAAGAGATTCATCACCCGGCCTGAATTAAAATCATAGGCATATTCACTGATACTGTTTGAATATGTCACAAAAACCCGCACAAACCGGTCATACATATATCCCCCGAAAAATCTCAGACTGACAAACAGAATGATAAGAAGGATCGCAACCGCCAGATCCTGGCTTTTTGCCACCTGTCCTTCTTTTCTGGCATCCTCCAGCTTTTTCGGTGTTGCGTCCTCAGTTTTCTCCCCGCCTTCTCCATCTTTGGCGAAAAACTGAAGATCATACCTCAGCATATGACAGCTCTCCATCGTTTCACCTGCCCGCAAAAGTTTCTTTTAACAGCACCTATTTCGGTGTAAAAGAATTGTAAATCTGTAATACAATTTCCTTCATATGGTCAAACACAAAATTTGTCACCATTGGCAGAGTGGGAAGTATAATGAGAAGAATCAGTATCCCAACCAGAACCTTCATCTGAAGTCCGACCACAAACATATTCATCTGAGGCGCTGCTCTCGTAAGGACCCCCAATACTACATTGATGACCAGCATACAGGCAAATACCGGCAGCACGATCCGGAAACCAATCATAAAATAATTGGCCATAAAATCTACAGCTGTCTCCACCACATCCCCGCTAAATACCGCCCTTCCAATATTAAAATAACGAAAGGTATCCAATATCGCCCGAAGTACATAATGATGCATGTTGGTTACTACCATCACAAGCATAAGCAGATAAGTATAGATATTTCCCGTTACGGAAACCTGTATACGGGTCAGCGGATCAAACATATTTGCCATCGACAGACCTATCTCGATATCCATAAGCTGTCCGGCGAAGGCCACAATATAGACACAGGCATTACACATGAATCCCAGTACCACTCCAACTAGTGATTCCTGAATAACCAGAGCCGAGTAACCTATGATCCCAGTATAATCCAGCGCCACCACCGGAACCACCTGAATTGCCACAATAGATAGAACAATACTTAGTGCCAGCTTGACCTTCATCGGAATCGTCTGATAACTAAAAATCGGCGCTGCCAGTACAAAAGAAGAAATGCGGATCAGTATGAGCAGATAAAATTCCAGATGTTCTACAGAAAAACTCATTCCATCCTCCATTCCGCCTGTACACTGTCAGCTTCCGGCACATTGATATCTTCCATAATTCCATATTATTTGACAAACACCGAAAAATTGTCACAAAGCAGTTGTAAAAACTCCACACAGTTATTCATGATCCAGCCTCCAGTGAGAAGCAGGGTAATAAAAATAGCAAGCAGTTTCGGAACAAAAGTAAGTGTTTGTTCCTGAATCGAGGTGACAGTCTGAAAAATACTGATAACCAGACCTACGATCAGCGACACCAGCAAAAGCGGTGCAGCACATTTTATGATAACCCAGATCATCTGGGATGAAATGTCGATCACATCTGTTTCTGTCATTATCAGTCACCCTCCTTTTTTATCAGATTATCATGTCAAGCAGATGGCACACCAAAACTAATAAAAAGTCTCCACAACTTGTCCTATGACAAGATTCCACCCATCTGCCAGAACAAACAAGAGAATCTTAAAGGGCATCGATATCGTAGTCGGCGGAAGCATCATCATTCCCATGGACATCAGTGTAGATGCCACTACCATGTCTATAACAATAAATGGCAGGTAGATAAGAAATCCGATGATAAATGCCGTTCTCAGCTCACTAATGATAAATGCCGGCATAAGAACCATCGTAGGCACTTCATCTTCAGAGGCCACTTCTGTATTTTTACCCTCAATATCCAAAAACAATTTGATATCGGAACGGCTGGTCTGTTTAAACATAAATTCCCGAATCGGTTTCAGCCCTTCATTCAATGCCTCTTCCTGCGTCAGTTCCCCTTTTTGAAAAGGCTGTACGCAATTGGCATTCACATTGGATATCACTGGCGACATGATAAACATGGTAAGAAACAATGCCAGGCCAACCATTACCTGATTGGGCGGCGTTGTCTGGGTTCCCAGAGCTGAACGCACAAAATGCAGCACCACAATGATTCTCGTAAATGAAGTCATCATAATAAGAATCGATGGTGCCAGCGCCAGCACAGTCAAAACAAGAAGCATCTGTAGGCTCGCCGACAAACTGCTGCTTCCTGCATTTGAGGTTATATTAAATTGAAAATCATCCGGATCCTCCGGATCACTCACACCTGCTGTTCCACTTCCCCCGATCTCATCCACACCTGCCTTGGAATCGACACTGCGGGGGGCGGCGTTTACAACTGCACCAGAAAAAAAGGTTAATATAACTAGTGCCAAAACCAGAGACATCCCTTTACATACAACCGAAAATAATCTCCTGTGTGTTCTCATAATACCAACCTTTTCTCTTTATTATTTTTTATGTTCTTTGCTTTTCATGCGGGAAGCCACTTTCCCCATAACATCCTTAAAAGATACATTCTGTAGCATCTCCTCTTTCTCCTGAAGATCCAGTTGTTCTTCCTCAAGAGGAGCCAAAAATGTAATATTCTCCTTGGTAACACCGATGGAATAGTATTTACTCCCCAGTCTTATGATCTGGACATACTTATTCGGTGCAATCTTGAAAGTTTCAATCACTTCAATGTTCTTTGTATAGGGCTGAATCGCTCCTGATCTGGCAATCCATTTGGTGGCATAATACGTAGCTGCTAAAACGACTATAAATATGATAATCGTAGCAAGCAGCTGCAATATGTTCGATCCCATTATCAGCCAATAGCCTTTTTCACAGCTTCCAGTACACGATCCGCCTGGAATGGTTTCACGATAAAGTCTTTGGCTCCGGACTGAATAGACTCAACTACCATTGCCTGCTGACCCATTGCGGAGCACATAATAACATTAGCAGAACCATCTTCTGCCTTGATCTTTTTCAGCGCCTGAATGCCATCCATCTCCGGCATGGTGATGTCCATCATTACCAGATCCGGCTTGGTCTCATTGTACTTCTCAACTGCTTTCAGACCATTCTCAGCCTCCCCAGCTACTTCGTAGCCGTTCTTTGTTAAAATGTCTTTAATCATGACTCTCATAAATGCTGCGTCATCACATATCAAAACACTTTTTGCCATTATTAATCTCCTCCGTAATTTATTCTTTGATTATTTCAGTCACACGGATACCGAAACTTTCTTCGATAACCACGACCTCGCCTTTGGCAACAAACTTACCATTAACTAAAACGTCAATCGGTTCTCCGGCCAGCTTATCCAATTCAATGATAGTACCTGGCGAAAAATCCAATATTTCTTTGATGGCTTTGCTGGTTCTTCCCAGTTCCACCGTGACCTCCAAAGGAACATCCATGATCAGGTCGATGTTCTCCGGAGCAATGCCATCCAGATTCTGCGCCGGCATAAAACTCTGGAACTGTGCCGGTTGTATGTTCAGATCCTGTGGCGGCATTCCATACATCGGCATGCCTCCCATCTGCTGCGGCATACCCATCATCGGCTGCTGCATAGCAGGCTGCGGCTGAACCTGTGGCTGTGGTGCCGGCTGTGCGGCAGGCTGCGGTGCTGGTGTCGGCTGAGGTGCTGGCTGTTCTGCCGGTTCCTCCACCACTCCATCCATTGTCATTTTGAAACGCTCATATATCATACGGGCAAAATCCAAAGGATACAGCTGCATGATCTCACTGTCCACAAGGTCTCCAATTTTCATTTTAAAAGAAACCTGAACGAATAACTGACCTTCCATATCCCCCATCACATCATCCAGTGCGGTAGCCTGAAAATCAATCCGTCTAGCTGTTGGCGGGCTGATGTCAACCATCTCGTTGATCATGGACGACATAGACGTGGAAGCAGAACCCATCATCTGGTTCATCGCCTCACTGATGGCACTCAAGTGAAGCTCAGAGAGCTCACTCTCCGTATTCGTTCCGTCACCACCCATCATAAGATCGGTAATGATCTTTACATCATGCTCTTTCAGCACGAGTACATTTTTTCCTTCCAGTCCTGCCTGATAGGAAATGTATATAAACACACACGGCGCCTCACTGTTTTCTTTCAGATCCTGAACTGTAACATAAGAAAGGCTCGGTGTAGTTATCTCCACACGGTTGTTTACCAACACAGACAACGTAGTAGCGGCAGTCCCCATACTAATATTGGCGATCTCGCCTAACGCATCGCCTTCTTCCGGAGATAAACGCTCTTCGGAGACCGTTGCAACAGAAGAATCATTTACAACTGCATCTGCACTTTCATCCTGTCCAGCGTCTGCGCCACCAAGCAGTGCATTGATCTCTTCCTGCGATAACATTCCATCCATTGCATTTTACTCCTCTCTGTAAACCTTTTTTATCTTTACTGCATATGCGTCGTCATAAGCACCCGGCAATGCAGAAAATTTCTTTATGTTCCCCACATAGACATCCAGTTCATCTTCAATCTTGGTGTCCACCTTTATAATATCACCTACCTGCAAATGCATAAAGTCATTCACAGAAATCGCACTCTTACCCATAATGGCACGAACAGGAATCTGTGCCCGGTTCAGGCTGCTTTCAATGATCTCACGATAGACATCTTCATCCCTTACTTCCGCTGTAGAATACCAGTACTTTGTATTGATCTTTTCAATCACCGGCTCTACCACAGCATATGGAATACAGATGTTAAACAACCCTTCCACATCACCAATACGAATGTTCATGGTGACAATGGATGTCATCTCATTCGGAGAAACAAACTGGGCAAACTGCGAGTTCGTCTCAATACGCTCTAACATCGGTTCCAACACCTGAACATTCTGCCAGGGTTCTACGAGCAAATTCGTACACACGACCATGATCCTCTCAATGATCGTAAGCTCAATCTCTGTAAATTCCCTCGCTTTTTCTAACGGAACCCCGCTTCCTCCAAGCATTCGATCCACTATCGTATAACCCAGACCACTCGCCATCTCGATGATAATGTTCCCCTCAAGAGGTGTAAAATTAACCACTCCAAGCAACACCGGATTAGACAGGGAATTGGAAAATTCCTGATAGGTCGCCGCCTCTGCGTGCATTACTTCAACCTGTACATTTCTTCTTAAATACACAGGCAGATTCGTGGATAACAGCCTCGCATAATGTTCAAATATAAACACCAGCGTACGCAAGTGATCTTTTGAGAATTTGGATGGTCTCGCAAAATTGTAATCCTTAACCTGACGTTCTTCTACCTCATCCAGCTCTGCAGAATCAAATTCTCCGCTGTTGAGAGCAGAAAGCAGATTATCAATCTCGCTTTGCGACAGGACATCCCCCATTCTTCTCACCTCACTGTATAACTTCTCGTTTGTGCAGCACCTCCGTACATCCATGTTTTATGTCGTTTAGCAACTGCACCATGTTCAATTATATCATAAAACCAAAATAATATAAAGCATTTTCTTTTAATTTATCACACTTTTCATTACTGGAACATATATCCCGACAAAGAAAGGCGCACTACACACTTACTTCCATAAAATTCCTGGATCTTAGCCAATGCATTATCTTTAATCGCCTGCTCACTTAAAGTGGAAATGGACTGCTCTGAAATCGCTTCTTTCACATAATCGACTATGTATACATTCGCAGTCTTCACTGACTCCGAGATCTTATCGTAATCCTCTGCCTCTTTATTGAAAGAAACTGTAATCCCATCAATGACTACATAATGAGCCTCTTTGTCCCCTTCATCCTTCAGGTTAATCGTCTGTTTTGTCTCAAAAGGGATTTCATAGGTCTCCAGATTTTCCCACTGTGTCCCCTCTTCTTCTTCCTCTGTTTCCAGATCGATCACGGTAAGTACCTTATCGGCCAGCTTATTGGTCTTGTTCATGGCAGGAACGATAGAAAACATCATTAACGCTGTGAGAACAAGGTTAGTAACTGTAGATGCCATAATAACAATGGTAAGTATATTCTTTTTCATGTCAGCCTCCTATTTATCTGTATATATCTTTATCTCCACACGACGGTTTTTCGCACGACCTTCTTCCGTATCATTGTCTGCCACCGGATCGTACTTACTGCGCCCGGTAGATTCCATGGTTCTGGGATCCAGTCCCTTTTCATCCTTGAAATATCCAAAAACTCTGGTCGCTCGCGCCGTGGAAAGCCACATATTGTTGGGAAAAGCCCCACCGGAAATCGGAATGTTATCGGTATGTCCTTCAATCTTGATCATATGGCTGTCATATATTTTAAGAATATCTCCAACCTTACTCAATATACCAAGTGCCGACTTGTTGATGGTATCTGAACCGGACTCAAAAAGAATTGCACCATTCAGAGATATCTGAACAAACTGATATTGTTCATCCATATTGACATTTACCATATGTTCAATATTTTTCTTTTCAGCCTCCTGGGTGACTTCCTCATAAAGCGCCCGGGTTCTCTCCTCCTGCTCTTCCGCCATCTTTTTCTTGTATTTCTCTTCCTCCGACATCTCGGAAGTATCATCTTTCCTGTCCGGATCCTTGCCACTGTTTTCAAATTCATTGAAATACTGTTCCATGGATATCTTCTGGCTGGTACCGCTGGATATAAAAGCGCCCTCACCTACCGCCTTGCCGCCTCCGTCAAAGATATCCACTCTCTCGGAAAGAGAAGTTACCAGCTGTTCATATTTATCCGCATCTACTGTAGACATGGAAAACAAAAGTACAAAGAAACAGAGTAGCAGATTCATAAGATCCGCAAAGGTATTGATCCAGCCACCGCTTATGGATTCTGGTTCTTCTGACTTTCTGCGTGCCATTATCCCTCACCGCCTTGATCTGCACCGTCATTGCCAAGGAGTTCATCCCGAAGTTTCGGTGCCAGGAATGATTTCAGTTTTTCTTCGATCACACGTGGGTTTTCACCTGCCTGAATGGACAGAATACCCTCGCAGATCACCTCTTTGGTCATAATCTCTTTGGCATTGATGGCACGAAGTTTCGATGCCACCGGGATACTGATCCAGTTCGCAAGCAGGGAACCATACAAGGTCGTGATCAACGCCACCGCCATGTTCGGACCAATGGAACTAGGGTCATCCAAAAGCTTTAACATGTTGATCAGACCGATCAGGGTACCGATCATACCCCAGGCAGGTCCCATGGCCGCAAGACCATCCCAGAAACTGATGATTTTATTATGCCGCCGCTCAATACAACCCAGATCCGTCTCCAGAATACTGGTCACAAGTTCCTGGTCGGTTCCGTCGACGATCAGCATAATCCCTTTCTTCAGGAATTCATCGTCTATGTCTGACGCTGCCTCTTCCAGCTGAAGAAGACCTTCTTTTCTCGCCACATTCGCCAGATCGATGATCGTATGTATTACCTCACCCTCATTGCTCTTTGGCACTTTTAAGATCAGAGTAAAAGATTTG